>LNFH01000425.1 GCA_001464235.1 Rhizobiales bacterium Ga0077556
CGCTGGGACTGCCAGTACGAGCGGATCATGCGCTGCTGCTCCATGTTCGGAGCATTGATGTTGCCGGTGTTGCGCGGCGCGTTCGAGTCCGGCAGGCCACCCGGGGCGCTGCCGCCGGTCTGGGCATAGGCAGCGGTGCTGGCGGCGAGGGCGATGGCGGTCGCCATGATCAGTTTCTTCATGGATGCGTCTCCATTGGGTGGGCCCGCGGGCCAAAAAGGCCCGAGACCACGGTGGGTTATCCGGACCAAGGCCACTCTTGCGAGGGCTTGGGTGCCGTCGAGGAAACAACGTGGAGACGCGGACGCTGTTCCGGTTTCAACTGTGACCATATGGAGGCGCGATACCACCGCAGGCGGCCGGTGGCGCGAGGGAGGCCGGGGCGATCCCGGCTCTCCCGCGGCTGGCTCTCAGGCGGAGATCTTCTCGAAGCCCTTGCGGATCTTCTCGATCGGCAGGTCGCGACCGATGAAGACGAGGCGGCTCTCGCGCTTCTCGTCGGCCTTCCAGTCGCGCTGGTGATCGCCGTCGAGGATCATGTGGACGCCCTGGAAGACGAAACGCTGCGGATCGTCCTTGAAGGCGACGATGCCCTTGCAGCGCAGGATCTTCGCACCCTCGACCTGGGTGAGGTCCTGGATCCAGGGGAAGAACGTGTCGGGGTCGAGCTGCTTGTCGGTGCGCAGCGAGACCGACTGCATGTGCTCGTCGTGATAGTGCTTCAGGCCATGGCTCGGATGGTCGCAGTCCGGGCCGGTATGGTCGTGGTCGTGATGGTGGTGATCGTGGCCGTGATCATGGCCGTGGTGATGATGGTCATGACCGTGGTCGTGGTCGTGGTCGTGATGGTGGTCATGCCCGTCCCCGGTCTGCAGGAAGGCCGGTTCGATCTCCAGGATGCGCTCGAGGTCGAAGGCCCCGCGCGACAGGACGGCGTCCAGCGGCACGGCGCACTTCTGCGTCTTGTGCAGGACGGCATAGGGGTTGATGGCGCGGATGCGGGCCTCCACCTCGCGCAGCTGGGCGGGCGTCACGAGGTCCGTCTTGTTGAGGAGGATGACGTCGGCGAAGGCGATCTGGTTCTTCGCCTCCGGTGCGTCCTTCAGCCGGTCGATGAGCCACTTGGCGTCCGCCACCGTCACCACCGCGTCGAGCGCGGTGCGGGCGCCCACCTCCTCGTCGACGAAGAAGGTCTGCGCCACCGGCGCGGGATCGGCGAGGCCGGTGGTCTCGACGATGATCGCGTCGAACTTGCCCTTGCGCCGCATCAGCCCCTCGATGATGCGGATGAGATCGCCGCGCACGGTGCAGCAGATGCAGCCGTTGTTCATCTCGAAGACTTCCTCGTCGGCGCCGACGACGAGGTCGTTGTCGATGCCGATCTCGCCGAACTCGTTGACGATGACGGCGAAGCGCTTGCCGTGGTTCTCGGTGAGGATGCGGTTGAGCAGCGTCGTCTTGCCGGCGCCGAGATAGCCGGTCAGCACGGTCACCGGGATCTTCTGGAGGGCGGCGGTTGTGGGGGACGCGTCGGTCATGGTCGTTCCATCGGCCTGAAGGGGTCAGCGCTCATATAGGCGAGCGGCGGGCGCTGCGGAATGGGCGATCAGCCCTGCGCCATGGCGCCGGCGATCTGGCGTGCGTTGTGGCGCATCATGTCGACATAGGTCGCGGCCGGACCGCCCGCTTCCGACAGCGCGTCGGAATAGAGCTTGCCGCCGATCTTCGCTCCCGTTTCGGCGGCGATGCGCTGGATGGCGCGGGGATCGGAGATGTTCTCCATGAACAGCGCCGAGACCTTGCCCTCGCGGATCTGCCGGATCAGCCCGGCGATCTGCCGCGCCGAGGGTTCGGAATCCGACGAGACGCCGCGCACCGCCAGCACGTCCACCTCATAGGCCTTGGCGAAGTAGCGGAAGGCGTCGTGGGTCGTCAGCAGGCGGCGCTGGGCACGCGGGATGGCGCCGATCGCCGCGCGGATCTCGGCGTCGAGCGCCGCCAGCGTCGCGTCATAGGCGGCCGCGTTGCGCTGGTAGGCCTCGGCGCGCCCGCCATCCGCCTCCGACAGGCCGCTCGCGATGGCCTTCACGTAGAGCCGCGCATTGGCGACGTTCTGCCAGGCGTGCGGATCGTTGGCGCCGTGGGAGTGTCCGTGGGAATGCCCGTGCCCATGCCCATGAGCCTCCTCCGCCTTCAGGGGCGTCACGCCGCTGGCGGCGGTGATGACCTTGGCGCGCGTGCCGGACGAGCGCACCAGCCGCGTCATCCAGCCCTCGAAGCCGAGCCCGTTGACCACGACGACCTTGGCGGCGGCCAGGGCCCGCGCATCCGCCGGGCTCGGGGCGTAGGAATGGGCGTCGCCGTCCGGGCCGACGAGGCTCGTCACCGCGACATGCTCGCCGCCGACCTGCCGCACCATGTCGGCGAGGATCGAGAAGCTCGCCATCACCGGCAGGGGCGTGGAGCCCTGGGCAAGGGCCGGGCCGGCGCAGAAGGGCGCGGCGAGGAAGAGCGAAACGGCGTGACGACGGGTGACCATGCGTAGCGTCCTCTGATCGGGACTTCAGGCCTCGCGATGCCGGGCCGGCCAGTAGGTGGGCACCAGGCCACCATGGGGACCGAAGACGAGCGACACCAGGTAGACCACCCCCGCCATGAGGACGATCGAAGGGCCCGAAGGTGTCTCCATGTTATAAGATAACACCAAGCCTGCATAGCCCGATGCGATGCCGAAACCGACCGCGATCGCCGCAAGACTCGTCACGTCCCGGCCCCAGAACCGCGCCGCGATGGCCGGCAGCATCATCAGGCCCACCGCCAGCAGCGTGCCGAGGGCGTGGAAGCCGGCGACGAGGTTCAGCACCACGAGGCCGAGGAAGACGAGATGGGACGGCGCACCCGAGCGCGACACCGAGCGCAGGAAGCCCGGATCGACGGAATCCAGCACCAGCGGCCGCCACAGCAGCGCCAGCGCCACCAGCGTCACCGTGGTGATGCCGGCGAGCAGGATGAGCGTCGGATCGTCGAGCGCCAGCACCGACCCGAAGAGCACGCGGAAGAGGTCGACGTTGGAGCCGCGCATGGAGACGATGATGACGCCGAGCGCGAGCGAGATCAGATAGAAGGCCGCGAGCGAGGCGTCCTCCTTCAGCATGGTGAAGCGCGCCACCAGCCCCGCCGTGAGCGCCACCGCGAAGCCAGCGGCGATGCCGCCCACCGTCATCGGCACCAGCGCGAGACCGAAGAGGAGATAGCCCGCCGCGGCCCCCGGCAGGATGGCGTGCGCCATCGCGTCGCCCATCAGCGACATCCGCCGCAGCATGAGGAAGACGCCGACGGGCGCGCCGCCGAGCGACAGGGCGATGGCGCCGACGAGGGCGCGGCGCATGAACTCGAATTCCACGAAGGGGCCGATGAAGACGTCATACATGCCGGGCACGGGCTCCGGCCGGCTCGCCGAGATGGGGCACGGTCACGCCGCCTCGGTGCAGATGCCGGCGTGGTCGTCGAAGGCCTCCGTCATGCGCCGGGCCGCAAGGAGATTCTCCGGCGTCAGCACCTCGTCGGTCGGCCCCCAGGCGATGGCGCGACGCGCCAGCAGCAGCGATTGCGGAAAGGCCTGCCGCACCGTCTCCATGTCGTGGAGCACGGCGACGACGGTGCGCTGCTCGGCATTCCACCGGCGCACCAGGTCGAGCAGGTCGGCGCATGTCTTCGCGTCGATGGCGGTGAAGGGTTCGTCGAGCAGGATCAGCCGCGCGTCCTGCACGAGCAGGCGGGCGAAGAGCATGCGCTGCAGCTGGCCGCCGGAGAGCGTGCCGATGGTGCGCGCCTCGAAGCCGGTGAGGCCGACCGCGGCCAGCGCCTGCTCGATGGCGAGGCGATCGGCCTTCGACAGGCCGCCGAACAGTCCGGTGCGGCGCCAGAGCCCCATGGCGACGAGCTCGAACACGGTGATCGGGAAGGTCCGGTCGATCTCCGCCGCCTGCGGCAGGTAGGCGATGGCATGCCGGTCGGAGCGGCTCATCTCGACCGCGCCGCTGAGCGGGCTGATGGCGCCGGCGAGGCCCTTGAGGAGGGTCGACTTGCCGGCCCCGTTCGGGCCGACCACGGCGAGCATAGCGCCCGCCTCGATCCGCCCGTCGAGATGGTGGACGGCGGGGTGGCGGTCGTAGCCGAGCGTGAGGTTGCGGATGGTGACGGTGGACATCGGCGCCCTCACCTCATCGCCCAGAGGGCGAGCAGCCACAGGGCCGTCGCCATCGCGCCGGCCGCAATCAGGCGCCCCGTCGCCGACAGGGTCAGGGCCGAGATCACTGTGAGGCCGGCGCCCGGCGCCGGCCGCTGCGGGAGCGGCTCATGCCGATGGTCGTGGGAATGATCGTGCCCGTGAGCGGCATGGTCGTGACCGGCGCCGTGCCCGTGGTGGTGCCCCTCGGCATGGGTCGCATGGGCGCTGGCGATGGATGGAGGGGCGGCCAAGGGCGTGACGGATCCGGTCTCGTTGAGTGGGAAGTTATATAGTAGCAACGGCGCCCCGTCCAACCGCCCGGCAAGCGCGGCGCGCGCGCGCCGCTCCCATGATGAACGAACCGCTGCGGAACCGCGGTCGCCCCTGCCGGCGGGCAACCTTTCGGGGCGTGGAGCGTTGGACATCCGACACGCACACCAGCCCGGAGATTCCGATGATGAACCGCACGCTCGCGCTCGCAGGCGCAACCCTTCTCGCCGCCGGCCTCGCCGTTCCGACGGTCGCCGAGGCGCAGCAGAGGCCGACCCGCGTCGGCGTCCTCACCTGCAACGTCGCCCCTGCCGTCGGCTTCATCGTCGGGTCGCGCCGCGACATGAGCTGCGTGTTCCAGCCCGACCGCCGCGGCCGTCGCGAGGGCTATGTCGGCACCTTCTCCCGCGTCGGCCTCGATGTCGGCGTGACCGGCCGCGGCGTCCTCGCCTGGACCGTCTTCGCGCCCACGCGCCGCCTGTCCCCCGATCAGCTGGCCGGAAGCTATTCGGGCGCCAGCGCCCAGGCGACGGTCGCCGTGGGTCTCGGCGCCAACGCCCTTGTCGGCGGCTCGCGTGACACGGTGGCGCTGCAGCCCCTGTCGGTCCAGGCCCAGACGGGCCTCAACCTCGCCCTCGGCGTCGGCAACCTGACGCTGCGCCGCGCGCCGCTCCGCCGCTGATCCCCCGCGCCCACGACGAAAAAGCCGGCTCCCTCAGCGGGGCCGGCTTTTGCTTTGGGGGTGCAGGCGCTTACTGGCGGTACTGCTGGATTCGGGTGGTGCGCAGGCCGGCGAGACCATGCCGGTCGATCGAGGCCTGCCAGTTGAGAAATTCCTCGACGGTCAGGGTGTAGCGCTTGCAGGCCTCTTCGAGGCTCAGGAGCCCACCGCGCACCGCGGCGACCACTTCGGCTTTTCGCCGGATCACCCAGCGGTGGGTGTCGGGCGGGGGGAGATCAGCGATCGTCAGCGGACTGCCGTCCGGCCCGATCACATATTTCACCCTTGGACGCATGGGCTCGGTCATACTTACTCTCACACAACGCACGCGACTGACCACGTCATGGGATGAGAATACCGGCAGGACGTTAAATTTGGCCTAAATGAGAAATGACAATGAAACCCAATATTTCCGTCATTCGGCCGACCCGGTGAAGGGGTTGAGGCCGCTGTCTGGCGCAAGGGACGAGGCGAGCGCATAGGCCGCTCCGCGGGCGGGTCAGAGGGCGATGCCGAGAATGCGCGCGAGCGGAATGTTGAGGGCTCCGACCGTCACCCGCGGCGTGCCCGTCGACATGTCGACCGCGGAGACCTGACCCTTGTGGGTGACCGCGACCTGGGTCGTCGCGGAGCCGCTGCCGCTGTAGAGCTCCATCGTGTAGGGCTGGCTGCCCATGGTCTGGCCGTCGGAGCGTTTGCCGTCCCAGCGATACTCGCTGGACTGGTTGGCGGTCAGCGAGACCTTCTTCTCCTGCACCACCACCCCGTTGCTGTCGCGGATGCGCACCGTGTACTCGCCGCCCTGCGTCGGCGTGAAGGTCCAGGTCGCACCGCTGGCGCTCGGCGACACCGTGCTGGCGTCGTAGGTCACGGTCTTGCCGAGATAGCCGAGCGAGGTCGTCGTCTGGTTGCCGGTGAAGGCCGCGACCATGTTGTCGAGCTTGGAGTTCGTGGCGATCTGCTGCTCGACCTGGGAGTATTGCACCAGCTGCTGGGTGAACTGGTTGGCGTCCATCGGCTGGGTGGGGTCCTGGTTCTTCAGCTGCGTCGTCAGCAGCTGCAGGAACGTGTCGAAATTGTTCGACAGCCGCGTCGAGGCGGCGCCCGCCGTGCTGGTCGATGTCGTCGAGACCGAGGAGGTGGTGGTCATCGCGCGTCCTTTCAGATTCGGATGTCGACGCCGCCGCGCATGGCGGCGGCACGGGCATAGGTCGCCGCGCTGGCCTGCAAGGCCGCCACGGTCTCGGGATCCTCGACCACCACCTGGTGGCGCGAGGCCTGCTGCTGTTCCGGCTGGCGCTCGCGCGCGTTATCTCCGCCCTGGTCCCTCAGGGAGAATTCGAGGCTTCCCTCGCTGGTCTGCACACCCGCCTGGGCCAGGGCGCGCTCGAGATTGCGCTGGTCGCGCTGCAGCAGGTCCAGCGTCTCCTGCTTCTCGACGACCAGCTTGGACTTCACGCTGCCCTCGCGGTCGACGGTGAGCTGCACGTCGATGCGGCCGAGTTCGGCCGGGTCGAGGCGGATGTCGAAGCGGGTCGTCCCGGCGTTGGCCCGGGCCGCGATCGTCACGGCCAGCGCATGGACGGGGACCGGGGAGCCGGGCGCCGGGGCTTGCGCGGCAGTCTTCTGCGCCACCTCGGTGCCGAAGGCGGAGGGGCTGGCGGACGCCTGCGGTGTACCCTGGGGCAGGGTGTCCTGAGCGACGGCGTCGATACCGGCCGCAGCGGCCGCCGGCGTCTCGGGAGCCCGTGCGGCTGCGGCGTCGACCGCCCCCTTGTCCGCCGGCTTCTCGGCCGACGTCGCCGCCTTGTCGGCAACCGGGCGCGCGGCAGCGGCCTGCGTCTCCGCGGCGGGGTCCTTGGTCGCGGGCGTCGCCTCCGCAGGCTTGTCGGCGCTGGTCGGCGCCGTGGTCGAAGCGGGGGTCTTCGCCTCCGATTTCGTCCCGCCCGCGGCGGCGGCCGCCGGGGCGGCCTCGGCTGCGGCGGCAGGCTCGCCTTCGGCAAGGGCCGCTGCGGCGGGGGCCGCCGCCTGCGCGCCGGCGTCGATTGCTTCCACGGGAGCTGCGGCAGCCTCGCCCTCGGCGGGCGCCGCCGCGACCGGTGCGGCGGCCGGAGCGGTCGTCGTCGCCACGGGCGTGGGGCTGGTCTGAACCTCAACCACCGGCTGGGGCTGCGCCTCGGCGGCGACGGCGTCCTGCTTCTCCCCCTCGGCCTCGCCCTCTCCCTCGGCGGTGACCTTGTCCTCGCCCTTCGCCGGCTTCGAGGTCTCCCGCACCATCGTCGCCGCCGCGGCGGCGTCGGGAGTCACCGGCGCCGTCGGCTGCTCGCCCTGCGGGGCGGCCTGGGTCGAGGCCTGCTCGATGGCGGGGGTCCCCTCCACCGCAGCGGGTTTCGTGGCCTGGAGACGCGACGGACGGTTGGCACGCACCGGCTCGCCGAGCTGGCGCTCCATTGCATCCAGCGCCTCGGCAAAGGAGCTGGACGCGCCGGAGGAGCGCGACGTCTGGCTGGAGCGCGCCGGCTTGGACGCCTGGTGCGCGCTGCTGATGGAAGAGGAAGCCGACGAGCTTGCCACGAAATGCCTCATGCGATCGAAAACGACCTGTGGATGACGTCAGCAAGCGGCGGGCCACCGCGAGAGGCCGCGAAAGGCGAATGATTCCAATGGCGCGTCCCGGCCGAGCATGGCCGACCGAGAGGAAAACCCTGCCCTGCGCGGCAAGATTTGCCGGGGTGCGGTCAAACCGCTAGACCTTGGACCAAGGACAAAAACCAGGGCGGACCCATGCTTCTCGGCTGCATCGCTGACGACTTCACCGGCGCGAGCGACCTCGCCAACACCCTCGCCAAGGGCGGCATGGCGACCATGCAGTTCGTCGGCGTGCCGGATGGCGCGGCGCCCGCCGAATGTGAGGCCGGCGTCGTCGCCCTGAAGAGCCGCACCATCCCCGTCGCCCAGGCCGTCGCCCAGTCGCTCGCCGCTTGCGAGTGGCTGCTGGCCCAGGGCTGCACCCAGATCCTGTTCAAGTACTGCTCGACCTTCGACTCCACGAAGGAGGGCAATATCGGCCCCGTGGCCGAAGCCCTCGTCGCACGGCTCGGCGCCGACGTGGCCGTGGTCTGCCCGGTCTTCCCGGCCACCGGACGGACGCTGTTCAACGGCCATCTGTTCGTCGGCGGGGTTCTGCTCTCCGAGAGCGGCATGCAGAACCATCCGCTCACGCCCATGACCGATCCCGACATCCGCCGCTGGCTGTCGCACCAGACGAAGGGCGAGGTGGGGCTCGTGCCCTTCTCCGTCGTCCGCCAGGGCTTCGACGCCATCCAGATCGCCCTCGCGGAGGAGGCGAAGGCCGGCCGCCGCCTCGCCGTGGTCGATGCGGTGGCCGACGACGACCTCCTCGCCATCGGCGGCGCCATCGGCGGGGCGAAGCTCGTCACCGGCGGCTCGGGCATCGCCCTCGGCCTGCCGGAGAACTTCCGCAAGAAGGGCCTGCTCTCCGGCCGGGGGACGAGCTTCACGCCGGGGCGGGGATCGGCCGCCGTCATCTCCGGCTCCTGCTCCACCCAGTCGCGCGCGCAGGTGAAGGCCTATACCGCCCGCCATCCCGGCCTCGCCGTCATGCCGGACGACGTGATGAGCGGCGCCATGACCGCGCAGAAGGCCTTCGACCACGTCATGGAGCGCATCGGCCACGCCCCCATGGTCTATTCCTCCGCCGATCCGTCCGAGGTGAAGGCGGCGCAGGAGCGCTACGGCAAGGACGAGGTCGCCGGGGCCATCGAGGGCTTCTTCGGCGAACTCGCCGTGATGCTGGCAGACGCCGGCGTCGCCCGGCTGGTGGTCGGCGGCGGCGAGACCTCGGGCGCCGTCGTCACCGCGCTGGAGGTCGACCGCTTCCACATCGGGCCGGAGATCGATCCCGGCGTGCCGGCGCTGGCGGCCGAGGGCCCGCGGCCCATCCGCCTCGCGCTGAAGAGCGGCAATTTCGGCGCGCTCGACTTCTACGACAAGGCGCTCGCCGCCCTCGGTGACGCATGACCGGCGAGGAGAAGGCGGCCCGCGAGGGCCTGGTGCGCTGGGGCAAGTCGCTCTTCGACCGCGGGCTGACGCCGGGCTCCTCCGGCAATCTCAGCGTCCGCCTCGACGACGGCTATCTCTTGACGCCCACCAATTCCTGCCTCGGCTTCCTCGACGCCGACCGCCTGTCGAAGCTCGACGGCGAGGGCCGGCTCGTCGCCGGCGATCCGCCCACCAAGGAACTGCCGCTGCACTTCGCCTTCTATCAGGCGCGCCCCCACGCGCGCGCGGTGGTGCACCTGCATTCCACCCACGCCACCGCCCTCTCCTGCCTCGCCGACACCGACCCCGACGACGCCATCCCGCCGATCACGCCCTATGTGGTCATGCGCGTCGGCAAGGTGCCGGTCGTGCCCTACACGCGGCCCGGTTCGGCCGACGTCGTCCCGCTGATCCGCGCGAAGGCACCGGACCATCCGGCCATCCTCCTCGGCAACCATGGGCCCGTGGTCGCCGGCGCGAGCCTCGAGGCGGCGGTCTTCGCCATGGAGGAACTGGAGGAGACCGCGCGTCTCGTCCTCCTCACCCGCGGCATGACGGTTCGCCACCTCGCATCACAAGAGATCGCCGACCTCGAGGCGACGTTCAAACTCAGGGGATAGGACACCCATGCCGCGCTTTTCCGCCAATCTCGGCTTCCTGTGGCAGGGCATGCCGCTTCTCGACCAGATCGAGGCCGCTGCGAAAGCGGGCTTCCGCGCCGTCGAGATGCACTGGCCCTACGACACCGACCCCAAGGCCGTTCGTGATGCCTGCGAGCGCCTCGGCCTCACCATGCTCGGCGTCAATACGGTGAAGGGCGATACGGCGAAGGGCGAGAACGGCCTCGGCGCCCTCCCCGGCCGCGAAGCGGAGTTCCAGGCCGCCGTCGACCAGGCCATCGCCTGGCAGGTCGCGGCCGGCGGCAAGGCCATCCACGCCATGGCCGGCATGGTGAAGCCCGCCGACCGGCCCGCCGCGACCAGCACGTGGGTGGAGAACCTGTCGGTCGCCGCCGACAAGGCCGCCGCCCATGGAATCACCCTGCTGCTCGAGCCGCTGAGCCCCCGTGCCGCGCCGGGCTATTTCTATTCGACCCTGCGCGGCGCCGGCGAGATCATCGCCCGCGTCGGCAAGCCCAACGTCAAGATCATGTTCGACGTCTTCCACGTCGGCTGCACCGAGGGCGACGTCCTCACCAACCTCTCCACCTGGTGGCCGCACATCGGCCACGTCCAGATCGCCGCCGTGCCGACGCGGGCCGAGCCCGACGAGGGCGAGATCCATTTCCCCGCCATCTTCAAGGCCCTGGACGACAAGGGCTATGCCGGCTGGGTCGGCGCCGAGTATCGCCCGCGCGGCGACACCGATGCCGGGCTCGCCTGGGTGAAGGCTCTCGGCGTGAGCCTCGGCTGACGCCGCCTGTCTCGCAGGCGCGAGCATTCCTTGTGCAGCGCAGCAAAAACGCCTTTGGCGTCAAGCTGTTGCGCAATCTCGTTGCGCCCGCCCTGTCGAGAACGAAATCGACAGAACCATTCCAATGTGACAGCGTTCTTGACCTAAGGGCGGTGACTGACGGCCGTCCTCCCCATCCTGATGGCGCGGCTTCGGCCCCGCCGATCCAGAGGAGCGCGCGATGGCGAAGGTTCCCCCCGCATCCGCCGATCTCGCCAATTCCATCCGCTTCGACGACGTCTCGCTCGACGACAAGTATGATCTCGCCAAGGAGCGTGTCTTCCTCACCGGCGTGCAGGCCCTCGTCCGCCTGACCCTGATGCAGAAGGAGCGCGACCGGCGCGCCGGGCTCAACACGGCCGGCTTCGTCTCCGGCTATCGCGGCTCGCCGCTGGGCGGCCTCGACCAGGCCTTCTTCAAGGCCCAGCGCAACCTCCTCGCCAGCGACGTCATCTTCACGCCCGGCCTCAACGAGGATCTCGCCGCCACCGCCGTCTGGGGCACCCAGCAGGCGGAGATGCGCGGCGAGGGCAAGTTCGACGGTGTCTTCGGCGTCTGGTACGGCAAGGGCCCGGGCGTCGACCGCTCCGGCGACGTCTTCCGCCACGCCAATCTCGCGGGCACCTCACCGAACGGCGGCGTCCTCGCCCTCATGGGCGACGACCACACGGCGGAATCCTCCACCGTCGCCCACCAGTCGGAATTCCACTTCGTCGACGTGATGATGCCGATCCTGAACCCCGCCGGGGCGCAGGAAATCCTCGACTACGGCCTCTACGGCTGGGCGATGTCGCGCTATGCCGGCGTCTGGACGGCGCTCAAATGCATGAAGGACACGGTGGAATCCACCGGCGTCGTCGACGGCGCGGTGGATCGGATCAACATCGTCCTGCCCGGCGACGAGGACTTCGTCATGCCGCCGGGCGGCGTCTCCATCCGGCCGAACGACGACCGGCACGAGCAGGAGATGCGCCTGCACATGTACAAGCGGGCCGCCGCCCTCGCCTTCATCAAGGCGAACAAGCTGAACCGCATCATCACCTCCGGCGGCCGCCAGCCGAAGATCGGCATCATCACCACCGGCAAGAGCTATCTCGACGTCCGCCAGGCCTTTGACGAGCTCGGCATCGACGAGGTGAAGGCCAACGATCTCGGCATCCGCCTGTTCAAGATCGCCTGCCCCTGGCCGCTGGACCCGGCGGAGCTGCGCGCCTTCGTCACCGGCCTCGACCTCGTCATCGTCGTCGAGGAGAAGCGCTCGCTCATCGAGGTACAGGTCCGCGAGGAGCTCTACGGCCACGTCCACCAGCCCATCGTCATCGGCAAGAAGGACGAGAAGGGCGAGTGGCTCTTCCCCGTCCACGGGGCGCTCGATTCCAACGACGTCGCCATCTGCATCGGCGACCGCGTTCTGAGGCATGTCGGCCACAACGACCAGGTCGCCGCCAACGTCGCGCGGCTGAAGGGCGCCCAGGAGGTGCTGAAGACCACGCCGATCATCGCCACGCGCATTCCCTATTTCTGCTCGGGCTGCCCGCACAACACCTCCACCGTCGTCCCCGAGGGCATGCGCGCCTATGCCGGCATCGGCTGCCACTACATGGCGCTGTGGATGGACCGGAACACGGAGGGCTTCACCCAGATGGGCGGCGAGGGCGCCAACTGGGTCGGCGAGGCGCCGTTCTCGAAGCGCGGCCACGTCTTCCAGAACCTCGGCGACGGCACCTACAACCACTCGGGCTCGCTGGCGATCCGCTTCGCCGTCGCCTCGAAGGTCAACATCACCTACAAGATCCTCTTCAACGACGCCGTCGCGATGACCGGGGGCCAGCGCCACGAGGGCGGCCTCACCATGCCGATGATCGCCGCGCAGATGCGCGCCGAGGGCGTCGAGCGCATCGCCATCGTCACCGACGAGCCGGGCAAATATGCCGGCCACGGCGTCGCCTTCCCGACCGGGACCTCCATCGACCACCGCGACGATCTCGACCAGATCCAGCGCGAGCTGTCGGCCGTCCCCGGCGTCTCCGTGCTCATCTACGACCAGACCTGCGCCGCCGAGAAGCGCCGTCGCCGCAAGCGCGGCACGTTCCCGGACCCGGTGAAGCGCGTCATCATCAACGAAGCCGTCTGCGAGGGCTGCGGCGATTGCGGCGTCGTCTCCAACTGCGTTTCGGTCCAGCCGCTGGAGACCGAGTTCGGCCGCAAGCGCACCATCGACCAGTCGTCCTGCAACAAGGACTTCTCCTGCGTGAAGGGCTTCTGCCCGAGCTTCGTCACCGTCCACGGCGCCGAGCCGAAGAAGGGCCAGGCCATGGCGGTGGAGGCCGACATCTCGGGCCTTCCCGAGCCTGTCCTGCCGACCATCGAGCACACCTACAACGTGCTGATCGAGGGCGTCGGCGGCACGGGGGCCTGCCACCTGGAGAAGAAGGGCGTCGGCCTCATCGACATGGCGGGCCTTGCCCAGAAGGGCGGCGAGGTCTTCTCCCACATGCGCATCGCCCGCGTGCCGGAGGACATCCATTCCATCCGCGTCCATGCCGGCTCGGCCGACCTCGTCCTCTCCGGCGACATCGTCATCGCGGGGGGAAAGAAGTCGCTCGCCGGCATGAAGCCGACCACCAAGGTGGTGGTGAACACGGTGGAGAGCATGCCGGGCCAGTTCACCCGCGACGCCAATTTCTCGCTGCCCTCGGAGCGGCTGAAGCGGGCCATCATCTCCCACGCCAGCCGCGAGACCACCCACCTCGTCGACGCCCAGCGCCTCGCCACGGCGCTGATGGGCAATTCCATCGCCACCAACCTCTTCCTCGTCGGCTACGCCTTCCAGATCGGCGGCCTGCCGCTCACCGCCGCCGCCATCGAGCGGGCGATCGAGCTCAACGGCGAGGCGGTGAAGATGAACATCACCGCCTTCCGCTGGGGCCGCCTCTGCGCCCATGACCGGGCCGCGGTCGAGGCTCTCGTCGCGCCGGTGACGGCGCCGAGCGGGGTGGAAAAACTGTCCTCCTCTCTCGAGGAGATCATCGCCCGCCGCGTCGACCAGCTCACCCGCTATCAGAACGCCGCCTATGCGGCGCGCTACCAGGGCCTCGTTGACACCGTCCGCAAGGCCGAGGCGGACAAGGCGCCCGGCAAGCAGGGCCTCACCGAAGCCGTCGCCCGCTATCTCTACAAGCTGATGGCCTACAAGGACGAATATGAGGTCGCCCGTCTCTACACCGACGGCAATTTCCTCAAGCAGGTGGCCAAGACCTTCGACGGCAAGGACCTCACCTTCGAGTTCCACCTCGCCCCGCCGCTGCTCGCCAAGCCCGCCCCGCAGACCGGCGTGCCGCGCAAGATGAGCTTCGGTCCCTGGATGATGACGGCCTACCGCGTGCTCGCCTCCCTCAAGGGCCTGCGCGGCACCGCCTTCGACGTCTTCGGCTACACCCACGAGCGGCGGACCGAGCGGCAGTTGATCAAGGACTACGAGGCGCTGGTCGCCGAGATCGTCGCGAAGTTGACGCCCGACAACCACGCCCTGGCGGTCGGCCTCGCCTCGATCCCGGAGAAGATCCGCGGCTTCGGCCATGTCAAGGCGCGCCATCTCGACGTCGCGAAGAAGGAAGAGGCCGCCCTGCTGGCCGAGTTCCGGTCTGGCCCGAAGCCCGAAATCAAGCTGGCGGCGGAGTGAGCCTGGGCCGGCTGACGACCACGACGCCAGTGCCTCCTTCGAGGCTCGTCATAGCATCGAGCAGACGCGAGATGCGTCCGCCTCTCGCCATGCGCTCGCACCTCAGGATGAGGGCGGTTAGGCGTTGCACCGCGCCCAAGGGCGGGACCCTTCCGTCACCCCCGGCGAGCGAAGCGAGGGAAGGGGGTCCAGGGGTCAACACAAAACCGGAGGGCACGGCGGATGGCGAAATCGAGTTGACGAGGAGCCCTATCGCTTCTGGATCCCCTTCCCTCGCTTCGCTCGCCGGGGATGACGGAGGGAGGTTCCGGTGATCGTGGACGGACCATCGCGCCGCCCTCCCTCATCCTGAGGTGCGAGCCCCGACGATGCGCCAGCATCGTCGGGGGCGAGCCTCGAAGGACGCACTGCCAATCTTGCAGCGACCAACCATCGGGAAAGCCCCCGCACTTCCCGCAGGGCCCTGCCCCATCGGCCGCCTACCCGCCACCCCTGTTTCATGGCAAAGACAAACTCCCGATCGCCAGACCCGGACGCGCCATGACCTCGACCTTCATCCCCTCGCCCGTCGCCGCCGGCTGGGAGACCGCCGCGCCCGCCGAGAGCGGGTTCGATCCGGCGAAGCTGAAGGCCGCCACCGCCTTCGCCGAGCAGGCCGAGAGCCCCTGGCCGATGAGCCTCTACTATCCCGACGGGCGCTATGTCGGCATCGTCGAGTGGAACGAGACGGGCCCCTGGAGCGCCATCGTCGGGCCGGTGATCCCGCGCGGCAAGCCCGCCGGCGTCGTCGTGCGCGGCGGCAAGGTTGCGGCCACCTGGGGCGACGTCGCCCGGGTCGACATGACCTTCTCCATCGCCAAGAGCTACCTCGCCATCCTTGCCGGCGTTGCCTCCGACGACGGCCTCATCGCCATCGACGATCCCGTCTCGAAGACGCTCGACGACCCGCATTTCTCAGGTGAGCGCAACTCCCTCATCACCTGGCGCCACCTCCTCCATCAGTCGAGCGAGTGGGAGGGGGTGATCTTCGACAAGTCCGACCAGGTCGACCACAACCGCCAGATCGGCGCCGGGGCCGACAACAGCCGCAAGGGCGAGAAGCGCGCCCTGAAGGCGCCCGGCACCCACTACGAATACAACGACGTCCGCGTGAACGTCCTCTCCTACGCCCTGCTGCGCCGCTTCGGCCGCGCCCTGCCGGAGGTGCTGAAGGAGCGGATCATGGATCCCATCGGCGCTTCCGACACCTGGAAGTGGCACGGCTACGAGACCTCCTGGGTCGAGATCGACGGCCGCAAGGTGCAGTCCGTGCCCGGCGGCGCCCATTGGGGCGGCGGCATCTTCATCTCCGCCCTCGACCATGCCCGCCTCGGCCTGCTCATCGGCCGCAACGGCGCGTGGAACGGCCGCCAGCTCCTGTCGAAGGGCTGGATCGCCGACATGCTGACCCCCTCCCCCACCAATCCGGACTATGGCTATCTCTGGTGGCTGAACCGCGGCCGCAGCCGCTTCTCCAACGCCTCCGAGTCCAGCGTCTTCGCGCTCGGCGCCGGCTCCAACATCATCTGGGTCGATCCGGAGAACGACATGGTGGTGGTCGCGCGCTGGATGGACCAGACGAAGTTCAACGCCTTCTTCGGCCACGTGATGGCGGCGCGCGCCTGAGCGCGGCCGCCGCCGCGGGGCATGGCGCCCTTGTCGAGGCTTGATCGGCGCCCCATTTCACGCCACAACATGCGTCGAATGCACGCGCGTCGATAGGACACCCGATGGCCGCAGCCGGAACCACCAACTGGACCAACGTCGTCAACGTGCTCGGCGCGACCGCCATCGTGGGGTCCGAAGCGGTGGGCGCGGGTGGTGCCACCGGCTGGGCGCTGGCGAGCCTGATGAAGCTCGGCGACCAGGCCGTGCTCGTCGCGACGGTGGTGGGCGTCGTCGTCGGTCTGGCGGCGACGGTCGCCTTCCTGCGCTCGGCCTATCGCGCCGAGCCCTTCAGCTGAGCCCGCACGGGCCTCGGCTTCAGGCGTAGTCCTTCCGCATATACTGGACCTTGCGGTCCTCCATCTCCTTCACGAAGGTGCGCGCGAAGCCCTGGCGCGCATACCATTCGATCCGCTGTGTCAGCCTGAAATTGGTGTAGAGCGTGACGAAGGGAGCGCCGAGGTCGCGCAGGCGCCGCTCGGAAAAGCTCAGGATGGCGGCGCCGTACCGCTTCCCGTGATGACGGGGATGCGCCGCCAGCGAGACGATCACCGGCTCCTCCCCCATCTCGATCACGGCACAGGCCGAAAGCCCCTCGCCGTCCTCCGCCACCCAGATTTCCTGCGTCGCTATGGATTCGGCATAGTCCACCATGCGCGGGAACGAGACACTGCCGGTCAGCGTCTCGTTCGGCAGATAGGCCGCTTCCTTCAGGGCGGTGATAGCCGGCACGTCGCGCAGCGTCGCGCGGCGCAGGGTCAGGCTCCCCTCCTCCGCCGTCGTCGCGTTCATTACCGCGAGGCTCACCTTCTGCCGGCCATCGGCATCGAAATTCTCGGGGGAGAGCCAGCGCGTGAACGCGAGGCGACGCTGCGGCCATTCGCAGTCGAGCATCGAGTACCAGGCAGTGTCGCGATTGGCGCCCTTGGCGATCATGTGCTGGCGGAACAGGCCCTCGAAGGTGAAGCCGAAACGCACCGCCGCCTTCTTGGAGGGTTCGTTGAGGTCGTTGCACTTCCACTCGTAGCGCCGGTAGCCGAGCGTCTCGAAGACGTGGCGCATCAGCAGGAACTGCGCTTCCGTCGCCGCCGGCGTGCGCTGCAGGGCCGGCGTGTAGAGGATCGAGCCGACCTCGATGACGCGGTGGGTCGTGTCGATGCGCATCAGCGACAGCCAGCCGATGGCGCGGTCGTCCCTGTCGGCGATGGCCCAGTAGACCGGGTCGCTGGTGCCGGCGGCGATCTTCGCGACATGGGCGGCGAAATCCGCCTTGTCGGCATAGGGGCCGGAGAACAGATAGGCCCACTGCCAGGCGGCCTCCGGGCCGTGGGACAGGGCGTAGAGGCCGTCGGTGTCGCGGGCGGGGTCGAGCGGGCGGAGACGGCAGTAGCGGCCTTCCAGGACGACATGGGTGGGGCGGGGCGCCGGCGTCGTGTCGACGGCGAAGCCGAATTCAGGCGCGCTCAAGGGATGCTCCGGTCAGGACTGCGGATGATGGGTGCGGAAGAAGCCGTTCAGGGCGCCGAAGGGTTCGGCCGACGCCAGCGCCTCGAAGCTGCCCTCGGCGGCGAGCGCGCGCGCCGCCGTGAGGAAGCCGCCCCATGCGGCCCGCGCCAGCGCCGAGCCGACGGAGATGCGGCGCACGCCGAGCGCGGCGGCATCCGCCACGGTGAGGCCGATGGGCGCGGAGATCAGGACGTTGACCGGCTTCGGCGCCACCGCCGCCACCACCTCGCGGATCTGCTCGGGCGTCCGCAGCCCCGGCGCGTAGAGCACGTCGGCGCCCGCCTCCGCATAGGCGACGAGCCGCTTCAGCACCGTCGCCTGCGCATCGGGCAGCCCGAAGAGATGCGCCTCGCAGCGCGCCGTCAGCAGCACGCCGGTGCCCTTCAGCGCCTCCGCCGCGGCGCGGATGCGATCCACCGCGAGTTCGAGGGGATAGATCACCTCGTCGGGCGTCGCGCCGTGATCCTCGATGGAGAGGCCGGCGACACCGGTCACGGCGCAGAGCCTGCAGCTCTCGGCGACCCCATCGGGATCGCGCGCATAGCCGGATTCGAAATCGGCGTTCACCGGCAGGTCGGTCGCCCGCACGATCTCGGCGATATGGGCCAGCGCCATGTCGCGCGGCACCGCCCAGTCCGTGTCGGGGAGGCCGCGCGAGAAGGAGAAGCCGGAGGACGTGGTGGCGAGCGCCTGGAAGCCGAGATGCTTCAGCATCATCGCCGTGCCGATGTCCCAGGGATTGGGAATGACGAAGCAGCCGCTCTCGTGCAGGCGGCGGAAGGCGGCGCGTTGCGGCGAGGCGTCCATGGCCGTGTCCCCCATTGCGGAGGGCGAGCGTCGCGCGGCGGGAACCGCGCGACAATCGCGTTTTGGTGATCGCAGGGATCGACGGAGGCGATGGGACCGCTAGTGGTTGTCCCGCGGAATGCCCCGCTTCTGCGCGATCTTCTGGTACTTCACCGCCGGCTTCAGCACCATGCCGTCGGAGAGCTGGCTGACCATCGAGCGCTGGATCTCCTGCCAGGGTGTCTGGCTCCGCGGCACCTTGTAGCCGCCGTTCGCCTTGAGCTCGGCCATGCGGGCGGCGAACTCCTCCTCCGAGATGAGGATGTTGGCCGAGCGCTTGTTGAGGTCGATGCGCACCCGGTCGCCCGTCCTCAGAACGGCGAGACCGCCATTGGCGCCCGCCTCCGGCGAGGCGTTGAGGATGGAAGGCGAGCCCGATGTGCCGGACTGGCGGCCGTCGCCGATGCAGGGCAGGTCGCGGATGCCCTTCTTCAGGAGCGCCGCCGGCGGCTGCATGTTCACCACCTCCGCCGAGCCCGGATAGCCGAGCGGGCCGACGCCGCGCACGAAGAGCACGCAGGTCTCGTCGATGGCGAGCGCCGGATCGTCGATCCGGTGGTGATAGTCCTCCGGCCCGTCGAAGACGATGGCGCGCCCCTCGAAGGCGTCCTTGTCCTTCGGGTTCGACAGGTAGCGCTTGCGGAAGTCGGCGGAGATGACGCTCGTCTTCATGATGGCGCTGTCGAACAGGTTGCCCTTCAGCACGATGAAGCCGGCATCCTTCACCAGCGGCTTGTCGTAGGGGCGGATGACGTCCTCGTCGGTGATGACGGCGCCCTGGACGTTCTCCGCCATGGTCTTGCCGTTGGCGGTGATCGCGTCGCCATGGATCTTGCCGGCCTTGAGGAGCTGGTTCATCACGGCGGGCAGGCCGCCGGCGCGGAAATACTCCTCGCCGAGATAGGCGCCGGCCGGCTGCATGTTGACCAGCAGCGGCACCTCGTGGCCGACCTTCTCCCAGTCGTCGATGTCGAGCTTCACGCCGATATGCTTGGCGATGGCGTTGATGTGGATCGGCGCGTTGGTCGATCCGCCGATGGCGGAATTCGCCACGATGCAGTTCTCGAAGGCCTTGCGGGTGAGGATGTCGGAGGGCTTCAGGTCCTCCCACACCATCTCGACAATCCGCCGGCCCGTCGCATAGGAAATCTGGCCGCGCTCGCGATAGGGCGCGGGGATCGCCGCGCAGGAAGGCAGCGACATGCCGAGCGCCTCGGCGAGGCCGTTCATGGTCGAGGCCGTGCCCATGGTGTTGCAGTGGCCGATGGAGGGCGCCGACTTGGTGACGACGTCGATGAACTCCTCGTAGGTGATCGTGCCGTCCGCCTGCAGCTTGCGGGCCTCCCACACGACCGTGCCGGAGCCGGCGCGCTTGCCGTTCCACCAGCCGTTGAGCATCGGCCCGCCCGAGAGGACGATGGCCGGGATGTTGACCGTCGCGGCGCCCATCACCATGGCCGGCATGGTCTTGTCGCAGCCGGTCATCAGCACGACGCCGTCCATCGGATAGCCGTAGAGAATCTCGACCAGCGACAGGTATTGCAGGTTGCGGTCGAGCGCCGCGGTCGGGCGCTTCAGGGTCTCCTGGATCTGGTGCACCGGGAATTCCAGCGGAATGCCGCCGGCGTCGCGGATGCCGTCGCGCACGCGCTGGGCGAGTTCGATGTGGTGGCGGTTGCAGGGCGAGATGTCGGACCCGGTCTGGGCGATGCCGATGATCGGCTTGCCCGAGCGCAGCTCCTCGACGGTGAGGCCCCAGTTGACGGTGCGCTCCAGATAGATCGCGGTCATGCCCGGATTGTCGGGATTGTCGAACCACTGCCGCGAACGCAGGTTCTGGGGCTTCATCTTGCGGCGGGCCATGCCCTTCCTCCCATGTTGCGCTGCGAAGCGTTCAATCGATTGAAGTGCTTGCCGCGTCGTCGTTTCATGGGATTTGAACGCGGCGCCGGGCGGATTGCAACGGCAAAAGCGGCGGATGGGACATGCGGAGACGGACGGCATCTGATATGCTGCGGAAGCATATGCTTCCGGAGGAGCAGCTATGGCCATCACGTTGCGCAACAAGCCGCTGGAGGAAAGGATCAAGCGGATCGGGCGGCAGCGCGGGCTCGGCCCATCGGCAGTGATCGCCAAGGCCGTGGAAGCGCTGGAGCAGGCGCCCGCGGATGAAGTGCCTCCCGAGGAGCAGGCGCGCCGGCTCAGGGCACTCGATGAAATTCAGCGACGGATCGCCGAACGCATTACCGACGCGGAACGAGCGGCAATGGCTGATTTCGAGACCGACATGTACGATGAAAACGGCCTGCCCAAATGATCCTGTGCGATACGTCCGCCTTGATCGCGATCCTGAAGAATGAACCGGATGCGAGGCGATACCGGGAGGCTATCGCCGGACCGCAATCCGCTTCTTTACCCGCGTCCTGCTACCTCGAAGCAGCGATGGTTGCCTCCAAC
>LNFH01000426.1 GCA_001464235.1 Rhizobiales bacterium Ga0077556
GCCCGTGACGTCGCCCTGATGATGCAGACCGAGGTCGGCGAGGTGCTGGAGCCGGCGGCCCCCGGCCGTGGCGGTTCCTCGACCATGCCGCACAAGCGCAACCCCGCGCTCTCCGCCACCATCCTCGGCGCGGCTGGCCTCGCGCCCCAGCTCCTCGCCACCATTGCGGCCGGCGGCGCCGGAGAGCACGAGCGCTTCGCCGGCGGCTGGCAGTCGGAGTGGCTGGCGCTGCCCGAGCTCGCCCGCCTCACCGGCGGGGTGATGGCGCGCCTCGCCGAACTGCTGGAGGGGCTCGACGTGAAGCCGGAGCGCATGCGCGCCAATCTCGACGCCACGGGCGGGCTGCTGATGGCGGAAGCCGCGCAGATGGCGCTGGCGCCGGCCCTCGGCCGCCTCGTCGCCCATGACCGCATCGAGGCCGCCTGCCGCAAGGCCGTCGGCGAGGGCAGGGGACTCCTCGACGTGCTGGCCGAGGATGGCGAGATCACCGCCCTTGCGCCGCGCGCGCCTCGCCGAACTCCTCGATCCCGCCGGCTATCTCGGCGCGGCGGGGGTCTTCGTGGATCGTGTGCTGGCGCGGTGGAACGGGGTCTGAGGCTCAGCCCCCGTAGATGCCCTTGTAGGTCTCGCGCAGCACGTTCTTCTGCACCTTGCCCATGGTGTTGCGCGGCAGGTCCTCGACCACGATCACGCGCTTCGGCAGCTTGAACTTGGCGAGGCGCGTCTCCAGCGCGGAGAGGATGGCGCCCTCGTCCAGTTTCGCCCCGGGGGTCGGCACCACCACGGCGGTGACGCCCTCGCCGAAATCGGGATGCGGCACGCCGATGACGGCGCTCTCGAAGACGCCGGCCATGCCGTCGATCTCGGTCTCGACCTCCTTCGGGTAGACGTTGTAGCCGCCGGAGATCACGAGGTCCTTGCCGCGGCCGACGATGTGGACGTAGCCGCCCTCGTCGATCTTGCCGAGGTCGCCGGTGATGAAGAAGCCGTCGGGACGGAACTCGGCCGCCGTCTTCTCGGGCATCCGCCAGTAGCCCTTGAAGACGTTCGGGCCCTTCACCTCGATCATGCCGATCTCGCCCTTGGCCACCGGAGCGCCCGTTTCCGGGTCGGTGACCCGCAGCTGGACGTCCGGCAGGGGGAACCCGACCGTGCCGGCGATGCGCTCGCCCACGTAGGGGTTCGAGGTGTTCATGTTGGTCTCGGTCATGCCGTAGCGCTCGAGGATCGCCTGGCCGGTCTTCTCGCGGAACGCTCGGTGCGTCTCCGCCAGCAGCGGCGCCGAGCCCGAGATGAAGAGGCGCATGTGCCGGGTCGCGCCGGCGGTGAGCCGCGCGTCCTGCACGAGGCGCACGTAGAAGGTCGGCACGCCCATCATCGTGGTCGCCCGCGGCATCAGCTCGAACACCTTGTCGGCGTCGAACTTCGGCAGGAACAGCATGGTCGCACCCGCCATCAGGATGGTGTTGGTGGCGACGAAGAGCCCGTGCGTGTGGAAGATAGGCAGGGCGTGCAGCAGCACGTCGTCGCGCGTGAACTTCCAGTAGTCCTTCAGCGTCAGAGCATTGGACGCGAGGTTGTCGTGGGTCAGCATGGCGCCCTTGGAGCGCCCCGTCGTGCCCGAGGTGTAGAGGATCGCGGCGAGGTCGTCGGCCCCGCGCGCCACCGAGTCGAAGACCGGCGTCTGGGCATTGGCCTTCTGCCAGAGCGAGCCGTCCTTCGCCCGGCCGAGCGTCTCCACCGCCGGCACGCCTGTGCGCGCCGCGACCTCGGCGATGCCGTCGCGCCGGGCGGGGTCGCACACGACCATGGCCGGCTCGGCGTCGGAGAGGAAATACTCGATCTCGGCCAGCGTGTAGCCGGTGTTGAGCGGCAGGAAGACGGCACCGGCCCGCACGCAGGCGAGATAGAGGAAGATCGCGCCTGGCGACTTCTCCACCTGTACCGCCACGCGGTCGCCCGGCTTCACGCCCGCGGCCACCAGCGCGTTGGCGAAGCGGCCGGTCGCTGCGAAGAGGTCGTCATAGGTGAAGCGGGTGCCGTCCTCGGTCTCGATGAAGGGCTTGGAGGCATCGGTGCCGTAGAGGCGGACGAGATCGAAGAGATGGTTGGCCATGGCTCAGCGGGATGTGCTCGGCGGGGCGCCGTCGGGAACGCGGGAGGGCGGACCATGCCGCATCCGGCCGGTCAGGTCGAGAGGCCTAGGGAGCGAACGCTCAGCCGGCGGCCGCCAGCGGCTTGCCGAGATGTTCGGCGCGGATGGTGGCGCGCACCTGCGTGCCGGCTCCGGGCTTGGAGCGGATGGTCAGTGCGCCGCCGTGCAGGTCGATGAGCTTCTTGACCAGCGCCAGGCCGAGTTCGGCCTCGCCGCCCCCGTTGCCCTCGCCGAGCGGGTCGAGCGCCTGGGCGAGTTCGCCCGGCGAAACGCCGGCGCCGGAATCGACCACGTCGAGCACGAGTTCGCCCCCCGGGCCCCGCTTGGCCGAGACGTTGACGATCCCGCCGCGGGGCGTGGTCGCGATGGCGTGGTTGACGAGCTCGCCCATGATCTTGCGCACCGGAGTCCAGACGACGCGGAACTTCACGCCCTTCGATTCCGCCCGCGGCCTGTAGAGCAGGTTCACTTCGCCGATCAGCTTCTCCATCGGCGCCTGGTCGCCGGCGGGCGGGCTCTCGATGGCGGAGGCCTGCGCATAGTCGAGGACGTCGGCGAGGCGCCGCGCGAGCCTGGCCGATTCCTCCCGCGCGGCGTCGATGAGCGCGTCGATGTCGTCCTGGTGGCGGCTCGAGGCCGCCCGCCGCGCCATCAGGTGCAGACGCTCGATGGGCTGGCGGAACGTCCGGCCGATCAGCCGGACGAGCCCGGAGCGCACGCCCTTCAGCGTTTCCACCGCGATGAGGGCGCGCGCCACCTGGTCGGTGAGGAAGGCCACCTCGCGGGTCGCGGCATCCAGGCGGTTCTCGCGCTCCTGCACCTCGCCGGCCAGCCGCTCGTTCAGGTCGTTCGCCTGTTCGGCGGCGGCCTCGGCGAGGGTGAGCTTCTCCTTCACGCCCTTGATCTGTGCCTGGAAGATGTCGACGGCGCGGTTGTACTCGCGGGCGATCTGGCCGAGCTCACCGTCGGAATCGGCCTCCAGATAGGCGAAGGCGCCGGCATTGAGGTTGAGGGCGCCGAGCTGGCTCACCAGCATGGCGACGTCGGTGGTCATGGCGTGTTCGGTGACGTTGAGCCCGATGCGCTCCTCCGCCGGCGCTACCCGCAGGCGCATGACGAGGCGCAGGCCGAAGGCCGCCGCTCCCATCACGGCCGCCGCCCAGGAGACGATGGCGAGCAGCCCTGCCGCCTGCAGCGCCAGGACGCCGACCAGGTTCGCCGGCTGGCAGAAGGCGACGGCGAGCACGCCCAGCACGCCGGGAAAGAGGTGGGCGGAGGCGATGCCGAGCGCATCGTCGATCTCCGCCATCTCCAGCAGCCGCGCTCCCGCCAGCGCCACGGCCGCGCCCGCAGCTCCCAGCGCGACAGCGCCCAGCGGATGGAGGAGGTGAGCCGCGGCAGAGGCGGCCACGACGCCGGCGAGGGTGGCGTGGATGATGTGGACGATGGTGATCCGGGAAGGGCGGATCTGGTTGGCGAGGAAGGTCACGGTGATCGCCGCCGCCCCCGCCAGGATGAGGTTGATCACCACCGGCGCCACGGGAAAACCCGAGGAGAGCGCCTGACCGATGGCGATGCCGAACCATCCGAGCCACAGCAGCATCACGCCGAGGGCGGCGAAGGGGAAGCTCTGGCTCTGCACGACGAGGCTGCGGCGCGTGCCGTTGAAGCGGCCCGTGCGCGGGCCCACGACATAGGAGGCCACCAGCGCGGCGGTGGCGCCGGCCACGTGGATGACGCCCCCGCCGGCGAGGTCGACATAGCCGAGGCCCCGGAGCCAGCCGGCCGTCTCGCCTGCGGCCCAGGCCCAGTGAATGACGAAGGGCAGGATGGCGAGGCTGAACACGGCGACCAGGGCCGCATAGGCCTTGAGGGTGGTCCTCTCCGCCAGCGGGCCCGACAGGAGGGTCGCCGCGGCGCAGGCGATGGCCAGCGCGAAGACGAGATCGGCGCCCCCGTCGTCCGGCATGAACGGACCGCGGCCGGCGATGGGGCCGCCGGCATTCATGATGCCGTAGCCGACCGCCCAGACGATGAGGATGGTGATGCCCACCTGCACCAGCAGCTTGGCGGCGGCGTTGACGCTGTGCTTGGCACGGACCAGCCCGCTCTCGAGCGTCACATGGCCGGCGAGAACCAGGAACACGCAGAGCGCGACGATGACGGGTGCCAGGAGGTCGGGCGGCGTCGGAGGCATCAGGAAACCGGTGACGAGACGCATCGCTCGCCGGAGCACTCTCGACCAACATGGTTAACGCAAGGTTACTTGCGGCGGAAACCGTTACGATCAGAAACGTTTAGCCGAGGGGTCAGCTCTCCGGCGGAGCGCCTGCGCGCTGGCGGTCGCGCCATTCGCGCGGACGCATGAATTCGCCGGCCCACAGGCCACGTTTGGCCGCCCGGGCCGAGACCTCGTCCTGGTAGTAGGCCCCATAGGCCAGGGCATGGCCGGCAAGCACCTGAGCCCGCCCGAGATCGACCTCGTCAGCCCGGCAAACCGCCACCGTCCTGCCGTAGCGGTCGATGTCGCGCTGCTCGCAGGTGATCGGCTGCCCGGCCACCATGGCGATGAGGGCGCGGGCCGATTCCCGCCCGCAGCGGACCTCGCGCCCCTCGCGCGTGCAGCGCTGGAACAGCTCCGGCGCATCGATGCCGTGCAGACGCACCTCGATGCCGGCGACGATCAGGCTGTCGCCGTCGACGATCCGGGCATAGCCGCCGAAGGTGCGGCGCGCCTGCGGACCCTGCAGCGCGTGGCGGATCGCCAGCGCCGTCACGGCCGCGACGGCGATCAGCAGCCAGAGAAAACCCGTATTGGGCCGCAGGCTGCGGAAACGGGAAAAGCGCAGCATGGACTGGCCGGAAGGGGAGGGGGGAATCAGGATCGGGACAGGATGTTCATGGTTCGTTTACCATGGATCTCGACCTGCCGTTAATCAAGCTCTGCCACATTTCGGTCTGGAAGTGGCGTTGCGTTGGAGAGGTGCCCCGCGATGGGCGTGACGGCGGCAGACGGACGGCCGGACGACCGGCAGGCCGAGAGGGCGCGCGAGCAAGCCCAGAGCCGCAAACGCGTCGTCCGTCAGGTGCGGGACGCCCGCGACCGCCTCACCTCGACCACCGGCACGAAGCGCTCCTTCGAATACGAGCTGATGCGCGTCTTCGCGCAGAACAAGCTGTCGGCCGGCATCGCCGTCGGCCTCATCGCCCTCGCCACGGGCTGGGTCGCCGGCTGGGCGACCAATCCCGGCCTCGGCGCCGCGGCGGGCCTGATCATCCTCGGCGCCCACGGCTTCTGCATCCTGATGGCGCGCTCCTTCCTCAAGGTCGCGCCCGACAAGGCGGACCTAGCCTCCTGGCGCCTGCGCTTCGTCATCGCCGAGATCATGCTGGGCATCGCCTGGGTGCTGGCCTTCATCGTCGTCATGCGCACCCAGGTCGCCGAAGCCAGCAATTTCCTCCTCGTCGGCATGCTCATCGTCGTCGCCGTCTCGGCGATGATCGGGTCGACCCTGCCGGTCGCCATCTTCGCCTCCTCGCTGCCGGTCGCGGCGACCGTGATCGCCTATTTCCTGCTGCTCCACGGCATGCAGGGCGCGGTCCTCGCCGCCATGGCGCTCGGCACGCTCGTGTTCTTCGCCATCATCTCGGCCCGGCTCTACCAGACCAATCTCGCCACCATCGAGGCGCGCGCCGAGAAGGATGCGCTGATCGGCGAACTGGAGACGGCCAAGACCAACTCGGACGAGGCCCGGCGCAACGCCGAGATGGCCAACATCGCCAAGTCGCAGTTCCTTGCCCAGATGAGCCACGAGCTGCGCACGCCGCTCAACGCCATTCTCGGCTTCTCCGAGGTGATGAAGGGCGAGATGTTCGGCCCCCATTCCTCGCCGCAATATGCCGAATATGCCGGCGACATCCATTCCTCGGGCCAGCATCTTCTCTCGCTGATCAACGAGATCCTCGACCTCTCCCGCATCGAGGCCGGCCGCTACGACCTGAACGAGGAGGCGCTGACCCTCGCCTACGTGGTCGAGGACTGCCACCACCTCCTCAAGGTGCGCGCCAAGAACAAGGGCGTCACCATCGTCGAGCGCTTCGAGCCCGACATGCCGAAGCTGTGGGCCGACGAGCGCGCCATCCGGCAGATCGTGCTCAACCTCATGTCCAACGCCATCAAGTTCACGCCCACCGGCGGGGAGATCACCCTGAAGGTCGGCTGGACGGCGTCGGGCGGCCAGTACGTCTCGGTGAAGGACACCGGCGCCGGCATTCCCGAGGACGAGATCCCGATCGTCCTGTCGAATTTCGGCCAGGGCTCCAACGCCATCAAGAACGCCGAGCAGGGCACCGGCCTCGGCCTCCCCATCGTCCAGGGCCTGGTGTCGATGCACGGCGGCACCTTCACCCTCAAGTCCACCGTCCGCATCGGCACGGAGGTCACCGTGACCTTCCCGGCGGAACGCGTCATGGAGGCGCTGCCGGCCATCGCCAGCCCGTCGGTCGCGGTCCAGGCGCCGATCCCGATGGAGGTGGAAGCGCCGGCCCCGCCCGAGGCCCAGAACATCGGCGCCCTGCGCCGCGCCCTGTTCGGACCCCGTCGCTGACGCCATCCCCCGACCCGCCGGGTTGACCCCCGCGCGCCCCGCATGTGCAGTTACACGATAACAAGCCTGCACGGTCGAGGACGCCCGCCATGAAGCTCTACGACACGCCACTCGCCCCCAATCCGCGCCGCGTGCGCGTGTTCCTGGCGGAGAAGGGGATCGACATTCCCAAGGTCACCATCGACCTCGGCAAGATGGAGCAGAAGTCGGAGAGCTATGCCGCCGTCAATCCGCGCCAGCGCACCCCGGCGCTGGAACTGGATGACGGGTCCATCCTGTGCGAATCCGTCGCCATCTGTCGCTACATCGAGGCGCTCCACCCAGAGCCGAACCTGTTCGGTCGCACGGCGAAGGAGATCGGCGAGATCGAGATGTGGTCGCGCCGGGCTGAGCTGAACCTGCTCTCCACCATCGCCTCCGCCTTCCGCCACCTCCATCCCGCCATGGCCGCCATGGAGGTGCCGCAGGTGAAGGAATGGGGCGAGGTCAACAAGGGGCGCATCGTCGACGAGCTCGCCTTCCTCGACCGGCAGCTGAAGGGCCGCGAGTTCGTCTGCTGCGACCGTTTCACCAATGCCGACATCACCGCCATGATCGGCGTCGACTTCCTCAAGCCGACCCGCGTCGCCGTGCCGGACGAACTGGTCGAGCTGAAGCGCTGGCATGCGGCCGTCGCGGCCCGCCCCAGCGCCAGGGCGTGATATCGGGGGGCGTGGACAGTCTCGACGCCCTCGACCGCGCCATCGCCGCCTGCCGCATCTGCGTGGAGCGTCCGCGCGGCCGGCCCTTGCCCCATGAGCCGCGCCCCGTCGCCTGGCCCTCGGCCACCGCCCGTATCCTCGTGGCCGGGCAGGCGCCGGGCACGCGCGTCCACGCCTCCGGGCGGCCCTTCACCGACCCGTCCGGCGACCGGCTGCGCTTCTGGATGGGCGTCGATGAGGCGACCTTCTACGACCGCTCCCGCATCGCCATCGTGCCGATGGGCTTCTGCTTTCCCGGCCTCGACGCCAAGGGCGGCGACCTGCCGCCGCGCCGCGAATGCCGCGAGGCCTGGCACGACCGGCTGATGGGGGCGATGCCGGCGGTCGACCTCGTTCTCGCCATCGGCGCGACCGCGCAAGCCTATCACCTCGGCCGGCTCGGCGTCGCGCATCTCGCCGGACGAACACTGACCGAGACGGTGGCTTCATGGCGCAGCATCAGGGCCGCCGGCGACGGGCCGGCCGTCTACGTGCTGCCCCATCCGTCATGGCGCAACTCGGGATGGCTGAAGCGCCATCCCTGGTTCGAGGGGGACCTGCTGCCGGCCCTGCGCGGCGATGTGGCGGCGCGGCTCTGAGGCCGCGCGCCCTCACTTGCGCTCGAGGCGGGCGAAGAGGCTCGAGGTGTCCCAGCGGCCGCCGCCCATGGACTGCACCTCGCCGTAGAACTGGTCGACCAGCGCCGTCACCGGCAGGGTGGCGCCGTTGCGGCGGGCCTCGGCGAGGCAGATCGACAGGTCCTTGCGCATCCAGTCGACGGCGAAGCCGAAGTCGAACTTGTCCTGGTTCATCGTCTTGTGGCGGTTCTCCATCTGCCAGGAGCCGGCGGCGCCCTTGGAGATCACGTCGACGAGCTGCTCGATGTCGAGGCCCGCCTTGCGGGCGAAGTGAAGCCCCTCCGACAGGCCCTGGACCAGGCCGGCGATGCAGATCTGGTTGACCATCTTGGCGAGCTGGCCGGCGCCGGGACCGCCGAGCCGGCGGGCGGCGCGGGCGAAGGCCATGATGACCGGCTCGGCACGCGCATAATCCGCCTCCTCGCCGCCGCACATGACGGTGAGCACGCCGTTCTCGGCGCCGGCCTGGCCGCCGGAGACCGGCGCGTCGACGAACCCGATGCCCAGCGCCTTGGCCTTCGCCTGGAGCTCGCGCGCGACGTCGGCGGATGCGGTGGTGTTGTCGACGAAGACGGAGCCCTTCGCCATGGACTGGAAGGCGCCGTCCGGGCCGATGGTGACGGCGCGCAGGTCGTCGTCGTTGCCGACGCAGGCGAAGACGAAGTCCTGGCCGGCCGCGGCCTCCTTCGGCGTCTTCGCCGCCGTGCCGCCGTGCTGGGCGACCCAGGCCTGGGCCTTGGCGAAGGTCCGGTTGTAGACGGTCAGGTCGTGGCCGCCCTTGGCCTTGAGGTGACCGGCCATGGGATAGCCCATGACGCCGAGACCGAGGAACGCGACTTTCGCCATGACGTGAAGCTCCGCTGGGATGCCTTGAGGGACGCTTACCATCCCCGTGGCGCGCGCGAGGTCAAGCCTCCCCCGATCAGGCGTGCGGTCCGACGGTAGAGGGGTACGTTCAAATACCTAGCCATGCAAAAAGCGGAAAACAGCCAATCCGCAATGCTGGCATGCGTCTGTGAATTGTGGTTCTGTCCGCCCCACGAGTCCGGTCAACGGACCGCTTTTTTCCACAGCGGGACCTTTAGGGAGAACATGCTCATGGAGCGCCGCACATTCATCAAGACCGCGTCGGTTGCCGCCGCCGCCTCCGCCGTCGCCGCCCCGGCGATCGCCCAGACCGCTCCGGAAGTGAAGTGGCGCCTGACGTCGTCCTTCCCGAAGTCGCTCGACACCATCTACGGCGCCGCCGAGGTGTTCTCGAAGGCGGTTGCCGAGATGACCGACAACCGGTTCCAGATCCAGGTCTTCGCCGCCGGCGAGATCGTGCCCGGCCTGCAGGCGATGCAGGCGGTGCGTGACGGCACGGTCGAGGCCTGCCACACCGCGTCCTACTACTATGTCGGCATCGACCCGACCTTCGCCTTCGGCACCGCCGTGCCCTTCGGCCTCAACTCGCGCATGCAGGACGCCTGGCAGTTCCAGGGCGGCGGCATGGAGCTGATGAACGCCTTCTATGCCAAGCACAACATCCACGCGATCCCGGCCGGCAACACGGGCTGCCAGATGGGCGGCTGGTTCCGCAAGGAGATCAAGACCGTCGCCGATCTCAACGGCCTGAAGATGCGCATCGGCGGCTTTGCCGGCCGCGCCCTGCAGAAGCTCGGCGTCGTACCGCAGCAGGTCGCCGGCGGCGACATCTATCCCTCGCTCGAGAAGGGCACGATCGATGCGGCCGAGTGGGTCGGTCCCTACGACGACCAGAAGCTCGGCTTCAACAAGGTCGCGCCGTTCTACTACTATCCCGGCTGGTGGGAAGGTGGGGCCATGCTCCACAACATGTTCAACGTGGCGCGGTACAACGCGCTGCCGGCCAGCTACAAGGCGATCCTGCTCAACGCCTCGCACCACGCCAACACGTGGATGCAGGCGCGCTACGACGCCCAGAACCCCGCCGCGCTGCGCCAGCTCGTCGCCGCCGGCACGCAGCTCCGCCCCTTCTCCATCGAGGTGCTGGAAGCCTGCCTGAAGGCCGCCAACGAGGTGAATGCCGAGACGGCCGCCCAGAATGCCGACTTCAAGAAGGTCCTCGACTCGACCATGGCCTTCCGCGGCGAGCAGTATCTGTGGTGGCAGGTCGCCGAGTACACCTTCGACACCTTCATGATCCGCGCCCGCGCCCGCGGCTGAGCCCGGATCACGACTGACGTGACATCACCCGGCGGAGCGATCCGCCGGGTTTTTCATGCGCTCGGATTCGTCGGCGTCTGTTGAGGCCCGGGAGGCGCTCAGCGGCGATAGCCCGGCGGCTGCTTCAGCCAGGGCTGGTTGGTGCGGGCCTCGTTGCGGCCGAACTCGAACAGCGCGTTCATGTAGGCCGGCTCGAACGGCTTGTCGTAGGGCACGGTGAAACGGCTCGAGATATAGGCGAGGTTGAAGTCCACCCGGTCGCGCTGGGTGACGAGATACATTCGGTAGATGTCGCCGATCGCGTTCGACGTGATCATCGTCGAGATCGAGCGCGCGGCGATCTGCAGCAGGCCGCGCTTCACCTCCTCGTGCAGCTCCTGGGTGCGGCCGTTCCGGATGATCCAGGCGACGCGCGGCGTCCGCCGCATGGCCGCCGGCGCGAGGCGCAGCGGCGCATTGCTCGGATAGAGGAACACCTGCGTCGTGGCGCCGCCGTCCACGTGCATCTCCTGCCGCCGCGTCCCGCCCACCATCACGTCCATCATCACCGGCGGGAAGGCGCCGGGGATCGAGGCGGAGGCGAGCAGGATGTCGCGGATCGCCTGCACCCTGGCCGGATGGCTGCTCGCCGCGATGGCGCCGATGTTCCAGGCGATGGGCTGGCCGAGGTCGAGATTGGTGGTGCCGATCAGCAGCACGCGGCCCTTGCGGTATTCCTGCGCGATCTCCTCCACCATCTCCGCCGTCACGTAGGTGGCGATGAGGTTGGCGAGAGGCCGGCTGTCGGCGACCGAGTCGGAGCGCAGGATCGTCAGGATCGGCAGGATCTGGGCGATGTTGTCGCGCTGGACGGTGGTGTAGACCGCCTTCAGCTGCTCGTCATAGCGGCTGCCGAGGAAGGCGAAGGGCGCGGTCAGCGCACCCGTCGAGACGCCGGTGACGAGGCGAAACTGCGGGCGGTCGCCGCGCTCGGTCCACCCGTAGAGAACGCCCGCTCCGAAGGCGCCGTTCTCGCCGCCGCCGGAAATGGCGAGCAGGTGGTCGGTGCCGGTATTGCCGGCCATCTGCCGGCGCCGCTCGGCGGCGGCATACATGGCGCCCAGCGCCGCCGGGTCACCCGAGAGCGAATATCGCGCGTCCGGAATGCCGAGGAAGGTCGCCTCGTGGCTCTCGTGCCGCGGCACGGAGGGGAGACGCGGCTGGGTGGCGCAGCCGGCCAGCGCGAAGGCCACGGCGACGGTGGCGGCTCGGAAGAGATGCGACAGGGGGAAGCTCATGGATCACTCCGCGAGCCCATCGATACCGGTCCGCCGACAGAGCGTCTAGGGCGGAAAAGCCACGGGCCGTAACTCGCGTTACGGCCCGGTAAATTCTAGTTGCGCGGTGCGGCCGGCGGCTCGAGGCCCGGGGGCGGTCCGCCGAGGCCGGGCGGTGCACCCAGGCCTGGAGGCGGTCCGCCGAGGCCCGGCAGGCCGCCGGGTGCATCGAGACCGGGCAGACCGCCGCCGAGGCCCGGGAGGTCGATGCGGATCTCCACTTTCGAGGGGTCCACCGTCGAGGCGGTTCCCTTGTAGTGCAGCACCATGCCCGGGAAGATGATCACGAGCGCCACCATGATGCACTGGATCACCACGAAGGGCACGGCGCCCCAGTAGATCTGCAT
>LNFH01000427.1 GCA_001464235.1 Rhizobiales bacterium Ga0077556
TCGCAACGCGCTTCGACAAGCTCGCGAGAAACTTCCTCGCAGCCGTTCTGCTCGCATCAACCAGACTTTGGCTCAGAGCTTATGAGTCCACGACCTAGGCCGCAGACGACGACGCGCCTTGTCCCGCTCCTCAGAACGTCGTGCGGTAGGAAGCCTGCAGGAAGGCGCCCCAGCGCTCGGAGCGGAAGTCGAGATGCGAGGCGTTGGGCTCGGTGGGAAAGCGCGTCTTGGCGCCCGTCGTCGCGTGGTACCAGTACCGCCCGCCGGCCCCGAGGCTGAAGGCGTCGGTGAGCTTGTAGGTCAGGCTCGCCTCGAACTGGAAGCCGTAGCCCTGGCCGTTCTCCGACATCGGGTTGATGTCCGGCCGCATCCAGTGGTTGTCGAAGGCGCTGAGCCGCGAATAGGGCAGCACCGCCGCGTCCGCCGTCAGCTTCAGCCGCTCGGTCAGCATCACGTCGCCCACGAGGCCGATGCGGAGCGAGGTCCAGCGCGCCGTCTCCGACAGGGTAAGCACCGAGAAGGGGATGGTGACGCCGCAGAAATTGCCGCCGGAGACCTGCAGGCAGCCGTAGCCGTTATACTTCTCCTTGAAGTGGTGGATGCCGGCGAAGGCGCCGAGGCGAATACCCGCGGAGCGCCAGATGGTCAGGCCGACGTCGAGGCTGCCATAGTCGATGTTGCCGTTGCGCAGGCTCGAGTGGGTCTTGGAATAGGGCAGGGTCTCGGGCGGGTAGTCCTCGTCCGTCAGCAGGCCGCCGGCGTGGCTGCCGATGCCGGCATAGCCCCTGACGAACCAGCCGGTGGGCGAATCGATGCGGCCGAAGAGCTCGCCGGTCGTCGCCGCGGTGCCGCCGTAGGTCAGGCGGGAGTTCATCTGGCGGCGGACATCCGGGTCGTAGAGGTCCTTCTGCAGGCGTCCGCCGCTGAAGAAGGCGCGTGCGCCGAACTCCGCCTGCCAGGATCCCGCCGCCGGTGGCGAAAGGTCGTTCGCCGCCACCTGGGTCGCCGCCACCGTCAAACCTGCCGCGAGATACCCCGCCAATCGTCTCGACCGCGCCATGCACTGTTCCTTCCGTGTCACGGAAGGTGTCGGATCTTGGTTAATGCGGGGTAACCGTCGCGGTGATCAGCCCCGGGCGGCCGGCCGCGCCAGCGTCGCGCCGGGCCAGACCTTCTTCGCCACACGGGCATATTGCGGCGGATAGGTGAGCTCGGCGCCGAGCTCCTCCGCCGCGTGCCAGCCCCAGCGCGGATTGTCGAGCATGCCGCGGCCGATGGCGACGAGATCCGCAGCGCCCGAGGCGATCACCTCCTCCGCCTGGGCCGGCGTGTTGATGAGGCCGACGGCCCGGGTGGTGATGCCCGAGCCCTTTCTCACCGCCTCGGCGAAGGGCACCTGGTAGCCGGGCTTCGCCTGGATGCGCACGCGCGGATGTGCGCCACCGGAGGAGACGCAGACGAAGTCGACCCCGGCGGCCTTCAGGTCGGCGGCGAGCGCCACGGCGTCGGCGACCTGCAGGCCGTCCTCGGTCCAGTCCTGACCGGTGATGCGGGCGCCGACGGCGATCCGGGCCGGCACCGCCGCCTTCACCGCGGCGGCGATGGACAGGGGCCAGGCGAAGCGGTTCTCGCGGCTGCCGCCGAAGCCGTCGGTCCGCGTGTTGGAGAGCGGGCTCATGACGTTGTGCAGCAGGTAGCCGTGCGCCATGTGCAGCTCGATGGCGTCGAACCCGATGCGCACGGCGCGCTCGGCTGCCTGCACGAATGCGGCGGCGATGCGCACCTTGTCCTGTCCGGTCATCTCGCGCGGCACGTGCCAGCCCTCGTCGAAGGCGATGGCGGAGGCGGCCACCGTCGGCCAGGGATCGGCATTGTCCCTCAGCGGCCCGCCGCCTTCCCAGGGGCGCTCCGCCGAGGCCTTGCGGCCGGCATGGCCGATCTGGATGCCGAAGGTCGTGCCGGGCAGGGCGACGGCGCGGGCGGCATTGATCACCCGCTGCATGGCCCGCTCGTTGGCGTCGCTGTAGAGGCCGACGCAGCCGTGGGTGATGCGGCCGAGCCGCTCCACCGCCGTGGCCTCGACCACCACCATGCCGGCGCCCGACATGGCGAGATTCATGAGGTGCTGCAGGTGCCAGTCGTTCATGCAGCCGTCGTCAGCCGAATACTGGCACATCGGCGCCACGACGATGCGGTTCGGGACGGTCACGGGGCCGACGGCGAAGGGCGAGAAGAGCTGGCTCATGGCGGTCTCTGGTCGGACGAGGGAAGGCGAGGGGACAGCAACGGTGGCACCCAGGCAAGCACCTGGGGCGCAGGACACGTCTGCCAAGGCCCCCTCCACACGCCGGAGAGCATGACCGCGATGCAGCCCTGCGCGGCGGATGATCGGTGGCGAAGCGGGCGGAAGCGGGCTATGGGAGGCGGACTTTCTCCTTCTTCGACGATCGGCAGCGGCATTGTTTCGCCGACGCGCCCCGGCGGAGAGACGAACTTTTCCGACCGCGTGATCCCGCCATGACCAGCACCACCACCGAAGCCATGGCCCGCGGCGATCGTCTCGCCAAGCGCAACGCCTTCATCCTCGCCCTCGCCACGGCGCTGGCCGGTGCCAACACGACGGTGATGTTCGCCACCGGCGCCATCGTCGGCGCGGAACTCGCCCCGGTGCGCTCGCTCGCCACCCTGCCCATCTCGATCTTCGTCGTCGGCCTCGCCGCCGCGTCGCTGCCGGTCGGCATGCTGGTGCGCCGCTTCGGCCGGCGCACCGCCTACCAGATCGCCACGGGCGCCGGGGTCCTGACGGGGCTCTTCGGCTATCTCGGCGTCACCTACGCGAGCTTCCCCATCTTCTGCCTCGCGACCTTCTCCGCCGGCTTCTACGCATCCGCCGCCCAGAGCTATCGCTTCGCCGCGGCCGACACGGCCTCCGACGCTTTCCGCCCCAAGGCCATCTCCTGGGTCATGACCGGCGGCGTCATCGCCGGCGTGGTCGGCCCCCAGCTCGTCGTCTGGACCAAGGAGGCGCTGCCCCCCGTCCTCTTCGCCGGCACCTATATCGGCCAGGCGGTGGTGGCGCTGCTCGCCGGCGTCATTCTCTCCTTCGTCGACATCCCCAAGCCCAAGGCGCCGGCCGCCGGCACCATCACGCGCCCGACCTCCGCCTATTTCCGCGATCCCGCCTTCGTCACGGCGGTCGTCTGCGGGGCCGCGACCTACATGCTGATGAATTTCGTGATGACCGCGGCCCCGCTCGCCATGATCGGCTGCAACCACTCCATCGACGCCGCCGCCTACGGCATCCAGTGGCACGTCATCGCCATGTATGCGCCGAGCTTCTTCACCGGCAGCCTCATCGCCCGGTTCGGCGCGCCGCGCGTGGTGGCCGTCGGCCTCGCCCTCACCGCGATCTCGGCGGTGGTGGCGCTGACCGGCATCACGGTGCCGCACTTCTACCTCGCCCTCATCCTCCTCGGGCTCGGCTGGAACTTCGGCTATATCGGCGCCAGCGCCATGGTCGCGGCCGCCGCCCGGCCGGAGGAGCGCACCCGCGTCCAGTCGGTCAACGACTTCTGCGTCTTCGGGGTCATGGCGATCGGCTCCTTCTCCTCGGGGCAGATCGTCACGACCTACGGCTGGGACATGGTCAACTGGGTCGTCTTCCCCATCGTCGCCGTCGCCGCCGTGGCGCTCGTCGTCGGCTCGCGCCGCAGGCCGGCCCTCGCCTGACGCCGCTGCTCCCTCTTTTCGGCCCGGAAAACCCCCGTACAGCCGAAAGGACGAGCCGCGCAGCCCTCCCATCCGTTGCTTCGGCTTCGGGACTTTGGCAGAAATGCGTCGGACTCGTGGTGGGGTGGGCCCTGAGGCCCGTTCACGCCGCATAAAAAGCGAGCAGGCACATCCGGTTCCGCGGGGGCTGGACGGCCGTCCCGACGGGGCGCCGCGACAGAGGAAACATCGATGAATACAGCATTGTGGGTCATCATCGGCTGCGGGCTGTTGTCCGTGGTCTATGGCGTATGGGCGACCAAGTCGCTGCTCGAGGCCGATGCGGGTTCGGCTCGCATGCAGGAGATCGCCGGCGCCATCGCCGAGGGCGCGTCCGCCTACCTGAAGCGCCAGTACATCACCATCGCCATCGTCGGTGTCGTCATTCTCGTCCTCGTCGGCTGGCTCCTCGGCACGACCGTGGCAGTCGGCTTCCTCATCGGCGCCGTGCTCTCGGGCGCCGCCGGCTTCATCGGCATGAACGTCTCCGTGCGCGCCAACGTGCGCACCGCCCAGGCCGCCTCCAAGTCCCTTGCCGCGGGCCTCGACATCGCCTTCAAGGCCGGCGCCGTCACCGGCCTGCTGGTCGCCGGCCTCGCGCTCCTCGGCGTCGCCGTCTACTTCTGGGCCCTCACCGGTCCCGGCGGGCTCGCCCCGAACAGCCGCACCGTGATCGACGGCCTCGTCGCCCTCGGCTTCGGCGCCTCGCTCATCTCCATCTTCGCCCGTCTCGGCGGCGGCATCTTCACCAAGGGCGCCGACGTCGGCGCCGACCTCGTCGGCAAGGTCGAGGCCGGTATCCCCGAGGACGATCCGCGCAACCCCGCCACCATCGCCGACAACGTCGGCGACAACGTCGGCGACTGCGCCGGCATGGCCGCCGACCTCTTCGAGACCTATGCGGTGACGGTCGTCGCCACGATGGTCCTCGCCGCCATCTTCTTCGCCGGCACCGCGGCGCTGCAGTCGGCGCTGATCTACCCGCTCGCCATCTGCGCGGTCTGCATCATCACCTCCATCGCCGGCACCTTCTTCGTGAAGCTCGGCGCCAACAACTCGATCATGGGCGCCCTCTACAAGGGCCTCATCGTCACCGGCGTCCTCTCCGTCGGTGGTCTGGCCCTCGCGACCCAGGCCGTCACCGGCTGGGGCACCCTCGGCGTCGTCGGCGGCAAGACCATCACCGGCTCGGCGCTGTTCTTCTGCGGCCTCATCGGCCTCGTCGTGACCGGCCTGATCGTCTGGATCACCGAGTACTACACCGGCACCGGCAAGCGCCCGGTCGTCTCCATCGCCCAGGCTTCCGTCACCGGCCACGGCACCAACGTGATCCAGGGCCTCGCGGTCTCGCTGGAATCCACCGCCCTGCCGGCGCTCGTCATCGTCGGCGGCATCATCTCCACCTTCCAGCTCGCCGGCCTGTTCGGCACGGCCATCGCGGTGACCACCATGCTCGGCCTCGCCGGCATGATCGTCGCCCTCGACGCCTTCGGCCCCGTTACCGACAATGCCGGCGGCATTGCCGAGATGGCGGGCCTGCCGAAGGAGGTGCGCCACTCCACCGACGCGCTCGACGCGGTCGGCAACACCACCAAGGCCGTCACCAAGGGCTATGCCATCGGTTCGGCCGGCCTCGGCGCGCTGGTGCTCTTCGCCGCCTACAGCTACGACCTCAACTACTTCATCACCGAGGCCAACAAGGCCGGCTCCACGGCCTACGGCTACTTCAAGGGCATGAGCCCGGTCACCTTCGACCTCTCGGACCCCTATGTCGTCGCCGGCCTCATCTTCGGCGGCCTGATCCCCTACCTGTTCGGCGGCATCGCCATGACCGCCGTCGGCCGCGCCGCCGGCTCGGTCGTGGAGGAGGTCCGCCGCCAGTTCCGCGAGAAGCCGGGCATCATGGCCGGCACCGACAAGCCGGACTATGCCCGCGCCGTCGACATGCTGACCAAGGCGGCGATCAAGGAGATGATAATCCCCTCGCTGCTGCCGGTTCTCGCCCCGCTGATCGCCTATTTCGGCGTGCTGGCGCTCTCCGGCTCGAAGGCTTCGGCCTTCGCGGCTCTCGGTGCCTCGCTCCTCGGCGTCATCGTCAACGGCCTCTTCGTCGCCATCTCCATGACCTCGGGCGGCGGCGCCTGGGACAATGCGAAGAAGAGCTTCGAGGACGGCTTCGTCGACAAGGACGGCGTCACCCACCACAAGGGCTCCGAGGCGCACAAGGCCTCCGTCACCGGCGACACCGTCGGCGACCCCTACAAGGACACGGCGGGTCCCGCCGTGAACCCGGCCATCAAGATCTGCAACATCGTCGCCCTGCTGCTGCTGGCCTGGACGGCCAATGTCGCGATGCTGGCCTCGCCCATCGCCACCATGGCCTGCGTGAAGGCGTTCTCGGAGACCGACTTCCAGGGCGACATGTCGAGCGTGCGGTGCGAGGCCGCTTCGATCCCGCCCTCGAGGAAGACGAGCAGGTCCGGGTTCAGCCGGTGCTTGTCGGTGAAGAACAGGCCGTGCGGCGCGTCCTCGTAGACCCGGTAGAGGGCGTTCGGGATCATCTTGGCCGCGCGGTCGGCCGACTTGTCGATCGGAACGGTGGCGTCGGCGCCGCCATGGATGATCAGGGTCGGCACGGTGAAGGCCGCCATGTCGCCCTGGAAGTCGGTCTCCGAGAACGCCTTCACGCAGGCCATGGTGGCGATGGGCGAGGCCAGCATCGCGACATTGGCCGTCCAGGCCAGCA
>LNFH01000428.1 GCA_001464235.1 Rhizobiales bacterium Ga0077556
ATCCCGCGGAGATCTGGGGCAAGCGCATCGGCCGGGGCCTCGCCATCGCCGTCGGCATCGGCTGCGTCATCTATCTGGTGATGACCTATGGCCGCTGAAAGCGCCGTCGCCACCTTCACCGACCTGAAGGCGCCTGACCTCGAGGCCTTCGAGGCCATCGCCGCCGCCGCCTATGCCGGGCTGCCGGAGGATTTCCGCGCCCTCTGCAAGGGGCTCGTCATCCGCGTCGAGGATTTTCCCACCGAGGAGGTGCTGAAGGAGATGGAGGCGGAGAGCGATTTCGACCTGCTCGGCCTCTTCCAGGGCACCGGCATGCCCTTCCAGTCGGTGCAACATTCCGGCGCCATGCCCAACATGATCTGGCTCTACCGCCGGCCCATCCTGGACTACTGGGCCGAGCACGACGAGACGCTCGGCGCCGTCATCGCCCACGTGCTGATCCACGAGATCGGCCACCATTTCGGCCTGTCGGACGACGACATGGAGGCGATCGAGAAGCGCGGGGAGTGAGGGCAGCGGCGGAAAAACCCCCTCACCCGCCTCGCTGGCGCTCGTCGACCTCTCCCCACCGGGGAGAGGTGAAGCGCGGCGGTCGCGTCCATTCCCCCAAGGCGCCACAACGGTGTCGCTGCCTCACCTCTCCCCGGTGGGGAGAGGTCGGCGCGCAGCGCCGGGTGAGGGGGGCGGAACCGGGCCTACCCGTCAGCCCTTGCCGAACTTCCACCATTTCTTCTTCTCCTCCGGCATCTCCTCGCCGGGGGCCGGCGGGGCGACGACCTTGGAGAAGCTCTCGAAGAACTCGCCGGCGAGCTTCTTGGCCGTGGCGTCGATGAGGCGCGAGCCGAGCTGGGCGATCTTGCCGGAGATCTGGCTCTTCACGTCGTAGGTGAGCAGCGTCACGCCCTCGCTCTCCTCGGTGAGCTTCACCGTGGCGCCGCCCTTGGCCATGCCGGCGACGCCGCCATTGCCCTCGCCCGAGATCGTGTAGCCGTTCGGCGGGTCGATGTCGGAGAGGGTGACGCTGCCGGAGAAGCTCGCCTTGACCGGGCCGATCTTCAGCACCGCCTTGGCGGAGAAGCCGTTGTCGCCGGTGCGCTCCATGCTCTGGCAGCCGGGGATGCACTGGCGCAGCACGTCGGGATCGTTGAGCGCCGCCCACACCACCTCGCGCGGGGCTTCGATGCGCTGCGTGCCGGTCATGTCCATGGGAGAGGCCTTCGATTGGGGCGAATTCGGGAGCGGAGACTAGGACCGGCGGGCGGGGCCTGTCGAGCCCGTCTTCCGCGGGGCGGTTCAGCCGCCGGGCTTCTCGCCGGCCGGCAGTTCGACGGCCTTCAGCGCGTCGGCGAGCCGCGCCTTGGCGGAGCCCGGTCGCAGCGGCTTCTGCTGGCTCTCGTGCGGCGCCCAGCCCGACAGCGTCACCACCTGGAAGGTGGCGCGGATCCGTCCGTCGGGATCGGCGAAGCGCTGGTGATAGATTTCCGCCATGCGCAGGAGCGTCGCCCGCTTCAGCGGCAGCCGGCGCCGCGCCACCAGCGGGTTGGTGGCGCCCATGGCGCGCAGGTCCCGCATCAGCGCGAAGACGTCGGAATAGCGCACGGTCAGCCGGTCGGAATCGGTGACGGGGAGGGCGAAGCCCGCCCGCTGCAGCAGCCCGCCGACGTCGCGCACGTCGGCGAAGGGGGCGACGCGCGGCGACAGCCCGCCGTCGCGCTCGCTCTCGGCCGCGGCGAAGGCCTGCCGCAACTCGGTGAGCGTGTCGCCGCCGAGCAGGGCCGCGAGGAACAGCCCGTCCGGCTTCAGCGACCGGCGCACCTGCGCGAAGAGACCGGGCAGGTCGTCGACGAACTGCAGGCCGAGGGCCGAGACCGCGAGGTCGAGGCTCTGGTCGCGGAAGGGCAGGGCGTCGGCCGGCGCCACCACCACGGGAGAGGCCCTCAGGCGGGCGAGGCTTTCCACCGGCTCGGCGGCGAGCGGCAGCGGCAGGCCCCGGTCGGCGATCGCCCGGCGCAACGCGTCGGTCGGCGTCGCGATGTCGGCGATGGCGGTGAAGCTGCGTTGTACCAGCGTCAGCCGGTCGGCGAGGTCCTCGGCCACCTGCGCCAGCAGAAAGTCGGCCGGCTCGCCCCGTGCGGCGCGAACCCGTCGCCATCCCACGAGTTGCTGGTCGAAATGCTGCTGTGTCATCGCCGGCATATGGCGTGTGCCCCATCCTGCGTCAAATCCGCCGCGCGCCTTGCCCTTCCCGTGCTTTGCCGCGAATGATCGTCCCGATACGAAAGGCTGACCGATGTCGAAGGCATGGCGTGTGAGTTGGGACGCCCTGGACCGCTTCCTGGCCAATGACGGCTGGGCCACCGCGAGCCACATCGCCCTCAACGGGCTGATGTCGCTGTTTCCCTTCCTCATCCTCGTCACCGCGCTGGCGAGCTTCGCCGGCGCGCGGCCCTACAGCGACGAGGTCACCCGCATCCTGCTGGAGGCCTGGCCGGAGGTGGTGGCGCGGCCCATCGCCCACGAGATCGAGACGGTCATCACCACCACCCGCACCGATCTCCTCACCATCGGTGCGCTGCTGGCGGTCTACTTCGCCTCCAACGGCGTCGAGGCCCTGCGCACCTCGCTCAACCGCGCCTACGAGGTCCGCGAGAGCCGCTGGTGGTACGTCTGCCGCATGGAATCCATCGCCTATGTGCTGATCGGCGCGGTGGCCCTGCTGGTGGCGGCGATCCTCGTCGTGCTGGGACCCCTGATCTGGGCCACCGCCGTGCGCATCGTGCCGGGTCTCGCCCCGCTCGGCTGGATCGTGCTGTTCCTGCGCGTCGCGGCCGCCTCGCTCGTCATCGTCATCGCGCTGACGGTGGTCCACCTGTTCCTGCCCGCCGGGCGCCGCCGCTTCGTCGACGTGCTGCCGGGCATCGTCATCACCCTGGTGCTCTGGCTCCTCGCCGGCACCCTCTTCGGCACCTATCTCGCGAGCTTCGCCCAGAACTACGTGAACACCTATGCCGGCCTCGCCTCCGTCATGGTGGCGCTGGTGTTCCTCTATTACTCCGCCGCCATCTTCGTGCTCGGCGGCGAGCTCAACGCGGCGATCTGGCGGGCCAACGGCCGCATCGTCTGACGGTCCCTCAGACCGTCCTCAGCGCGGTGATCGGGTCGAGCAGGCTGGCGCGCTTGGCCGGATACCAGCCGAAGAAGACGCCGACCAGGCCCGAGAACAGCACCGCGCCCACGATCGACTGCGGCTCCACCAGCAGCGGCCAGCCGAACCGCGCGGAGACGGCGAAGGCGGCGCCGAGGCCCGCCATGATGCCGATGATGCCGCCGATGGCGGCGAGCGACGTCGCCTCGATGAGGAACTGCCGCATGACGTCGCGCCGGCGGGCGCCGACGGCGAGCCGCAGGCCGATCTCGCGGGTGCGCTCGGTCACGCTCACCAGCATGATGTTCATGATGCCGATGCCGCCGACCGCCAGAGAGATGGCGGCCACCGCCGCGAGCAGCAGCGACAGAGTGGTGGCGGCGCCGGCGGCGGTGTTGGCGATCTCGGTGAGGTTGCGGATCTGGAAGTCGTCCTCCTGGCCCGGCTGCAGCCGGTGGCGCTGGCGCAGGAGCTGGCGCATGTCGTCTTCCGCCTGCGCCATGCTCTCGCCTTCGCGCACCTTGACGTGGATGACGCCGACCGAGCGGGCATTGGCGCGGTTCACGCCGACGAGCCTCTGCCGGATCGTCGGCAGCGGCACGAAGCTCGTGTCGTCCTGGTCCTGGCCCATCATCGACTGGCCCTTGGTCTCCATGACGCCGATGACGGTGAAGGGGACGGCGCGAATGCGCACCGTCTCGCCGATCGGGTCGACGCCCTCGCCGAAGAGATTGCGCGCCACCGTCTGGCCGAGGATCACCACCTGGCCGCCACGCGAGGTCTCCTCCGGCTCGAACAGTCGGCCGGAGGCGATCGACCATTCGCGCGCCTCGAACCAGCCGAGGTCGACGCCGACCACCTCGGTGAACCAGTTGTTGCCGCCGGCGACCACCTGCGTCCGCGTCCGGCTGTTGGGAGCGGTGATCTGGACGCCGGGAACCTCGGCCTCGATGGCCCGCGCATCGTCCTCGGTCAGGGACGAGGAGGCGCCGAGCCCCAGCCGCACGCCGCCCTGGGTGACGTTGCCCGGGAGCACGATGAACAGGTTGGCGCCGAGCGACTGGACCTGCGCCAGCACCCGGTCGCGGGCGCCGCCGCCGATGGCCACCATGGCGATGACCGCCGCGACGCCGATCACCATGCCCAGCATGGTCAGCGCCGAGCGCAGCTTGTGGGCGCGCAGGGCCGAAAGGGCCTCGCGGATGGCTTCCATCATCGACATGGCCGCCATGATAGCAGACCGGTTGCCGGGCACACGTGAAATGCCTGTCATGTGCACCTTCCCCTGAGGAAATTTAATAGACGGAATCGGCTTGTGTTTTCCTCTTCGTAACGTTTGGGAGGTAATCCGGAACAGATGGCGAAGCGCGACTCAGAGGCTGCGACGGGACGCGAAGGCACCGGAAATCCGGCGCCCGCAGCCGGGCGGTCGCCCCGCTTCAGCCTCAACGGCTATCTCGCCGGCCTCGTCCTGGTCGCGCTCGTCCCGATCATCACGGCAGCGGCCTTCATGCTCATCCATGCCGGTCGCGCCTATGAGGCGGCGTCCGAGGCGCGCCTTCTCGACACCGCCCGCACCCTCGCCCGCGCGGCCGAGAGCGAACTGGAGGGGGGCGCCACGCTGCTCAGCGTCCTCGTGCGGGTCCCCCACGTCGTCTCGGCGCCCGGCGTCGTCGATCCCTGGGCCAATGCGGCCGACCTGCAGATCGGCGGCCGGCTCATCGAGGAGGTCTTCTCCACCTATCCCGGCATCCCCGAGGGGGACGGCCTGTCGCCGCAGGGCATCCCGCTCTCGACGCTCCGGCGCGCGCTGCAGACAGGACAGCCGAGCCTGTCGAACCTCTTCGTCGATCCCGGCACCAATGCCCCGCACATCGCCATCGCGGTGCTCGTCTCGTTCGACGAGGCGAGCATCCGCTTCACCGCCCTGATCGTCCCGCCCGACCGGCTGGTCCAGGCCCTCCATCGCCCCGATGCCGCCGGCTCGGGCGTTCTCGTGGCGGTCGTGGACGGCAACGGTCGCTTCGTGGCGCGCTCCCGCGACGGCCTCTCCGCCATCGGCAAGGAAGTGCCCGACTTCGGCAAGCTGAAGGCCCTGGGGACCGGTGCCGGCACCCTCCAGGCCATGAGCGTCGAGGGGCGGCCGGTCTTCCTCGCCTTCCAGACGCTCAAGGGCACACCCGGCTGGGTCCTTGCCGTCGGCGAGCCGCTGAGTGCCTTCCGCGCCCGCACGCGCGCACCCCTCCTCGGCCTCGCCGTCGCCGCGGTCGCGGCTCTGCTGATCGGCCTCCTCGCTGCCGCCTGGATCGGCAAGACCGTCCTGCGCCCGGTCCAGGCCCTCGTCGGCCGGGCCCGCCAGATCGCCGCGGGCGACGACACGGCGGCCCCGACGACGGTCGCGCCGTCCGGGATCGCCGAGTTCGAGGATCTGCGCCGCAGCCTCGAAGGGTCGGAACAGGCCCTGCGCGCCCGTGCCGAGGCGCAGGCCAAGATCGCCCGCAGCCTCGCCCTGAGCGAGAAGCGCTACCGCGTCCTCGCCGGCACCGGCGCCCTCGTCTTCTGGCGCCGCGATACCGCGGGCCAGGTCACCGCCGCCGGCTGGGACCTCCTCATGGGCAAGACGCCCACCCCCGAATCCGCCTGGTCGGCCTTCGACGCCTCCTGGTACGACAACCTCCATCCGGACGACGCACCGATGGTCAAGGCGGCGTGGCGGGAGGCCCAGCGGTCGAGCGACAACTACGACATCGAGTATCGCGTCCGGCAGCCCGACGGCTCCTGGCACTGGGTCCGCTCGCGCGGCGCCAAGGTGGAGGCCGAGGACGGCGTCGGCGACGAGTGGATCGGCGTCATCGAGGATGTCCACGCCCGCCGCGAGGCCCAGACGCGTCTCGCCTACCTCGCCCATCACGACGCGATGACCGGCCTCGGCAATCGCCTGTTCTTCCAGGAGCGCCTGCGGGCCGTCTGCGAGGATCCGGCCCTGCTCCGCCAGGCCGCCATCCTCTGCATCGATCTCGACCGGTTCAAGTGGGTGAACGACACCCTCGGCCACGGCGTCGGCGATGCCGTGCTCGTCTCGGTCACCGAGCGCCTGAAGACCTGCGTCCAGCCGGGCGACGTGGTGGCGCGGATCGGCGGCGACGAGTTCGCGGTCATTCAGGCCGGCGGCGCCCAGCCGGAAGCCGCCTCCTCCCTCGCCCAGGCCATCATCGGCGCGCTCGCCGCCCCCATGCCCGTCGGCGACCATACCGTCGAGCTGACCGTCAGCATCGGCATCGCCCTCCCCGACCAGGAAGGGCCCGACGCGGTCCTGCGCAACGCCGACATCGCCCTCGACCGCGCCAAGCATGACGGCCGCGGCCGGTTCGCCTTCTTCGAACAGGCCATGGACGCCTCCATGCAGCTCCGCCTGCGGATGGAGCGCGACCTCCGCACGGCGGTCGAGCAGGGCCAGTTCCTGCTGCACTACCAGCCCATCGTCTCGGTCGCGACGGGCACCCTCGCCGGCTTCGAGGCGCTGGTGCGCTGGCGCCATCCCGAGCGCGGCATGGTCCCGCCGATCGAGTTCATCGGCCTCGCCGAGGAGATCGGCCTCATCGCGCCGCTCGGACGCTGGGTCCTCGAGCGCGCCTGCGCCGACGCGGTGCTCTGGCCGCGGCCGGTGAAGGTCGCCGTCAACGTCTCGCCGCGCCAGCTCGCCGACGCCGCCTTCCCCGACCTCGTGGCTGCGACGCTCCGCCAGACCGGTCTCGCCCCCTCCCGGCTCGAGCTCGAGATCACCGAGAGCGCGCTGATGGACAATGTGGAGGGCGCGATGAACGCGCTCCTCCGCCTGAAGCTGACGGGCTGCTCCATCGCCATGGACGATTTCGGCACCGGCTACTCCTCGCTCGGCTACCTGCGCACCTTCCCCTTCGACAAGGTCAAGATCGACCGTTCCTTCGTGAAGCACCTCTCGGGCACGAAGGAGAGCAGCGCCATCATCCGTGCCGTCACCGGCATGTGCGACAGCCTCGGCATCACCAGCACCGCGGAGGGCGTGGAGACCGCGGAACAGCTTGCCTATCTGCGCGAGGAGCGCTGCATCGAGGCGCAGGGCTATCTCTTCGGCCGCCCCGGGCCGGTGGAGGAGCTTCCCGCCGTCTTCGCGCGCTTCGCCGGCGCCAACGTCCTGCCGATCGACGGCTTCGCCCGGGCGACGCCCATCCGCGCGTGAGCGCGCGGTGCTCCATGCGCGCCGCGCACCTTCCCGTCCCGCCGCGCTTGGGCTAAGGGCTCAGCCGACCTGAATCCCTTGCGGCAGTCGAGGATCGCCATGGCCAAGTTCGTGCCTCCCGTCTCCCCCCTGGCCCCGAAGACGGTGCCGAACCTGCCGCCCATCGCCGGCGTCACCCTCGCCACCGCCGAGGCCGGCATCCGCTACAAGGGCCGCACCGACGTCCTGGCGGTGGGCCTCGCCGCGGGGACGACGGTTGCCGGCGTCTTCACCCGTTCGAAATGCCCGTCGGCGCCGGTCGACTGGTGCCGCGCCAACCTCGCCGGCGGCCGGGCCCGCGCCCTCGTGGTCAATTCCGGCAACGCCAACGCCTTCACCGGACGGAAGGGCCGCGAGGCCGTGGCGCTGACGGCGAAGATCGCCGCCAAGGCGGCGGGCTGCCGCGAATCGGAGGTGTTCCTGGCCTCCACCGGCGTCATCGGCGAGCCGCTCGACGCGACGAAATATGACGCTGTCCTCGACCGCACCTTCGCGGCGGGCAAGGCCGAGGGCTGGCTCGACGCCGCCAAGGCGATCATGACCACCGACACCTTCCCGAAGGTGGCCACGGCCACCGCGAGCCTCGGAGGCGTCACCGTCACCATCAACGGCATGGCCAAGGGCGCCGGCATGATCGCCCCCGACATGGCGACCATGCTCTCCTTCGTCTTCACCGACGCGCCGATCGAGGCGCCCGCCCTCCAGGCGCTGCTGTCGAAGGGCGTGAAGACCACCTTCAACACCGTGACGGTCGACAGCGACACCTCCACCTCCGACACGCTCATGCTCTTCGCCACCGGCGCCGCCGAGGCGAAGGGCGCGCCCCGCATCGCCGACGCCGGCGACCGTCGCCTCTCCGGCTTCCGCAAGGCGCTGCAGGCCGTCCTCGCCGACCTTGCCGAGCAGGTGGCCCGCGACGGCGAGGGCGCCCGCAAGCTGGTCCATGTCGTGGTCAAGGGCGCCGTCTCCAACGCCTCGGCCTTCCGTGTCGCCAAGTCGATCGCCGACTCGCCCCTGGTGAAGACCGCCATCGCCGGCGAGGACGCCAACTGGGGCCGCGTCGTCATGGCGGTGGGCAAGGCGGGCGAGCCGGCGGAGCGGGATCGCCTGTCGATCTCCTTCGGCGACATCCGCGTCGCCCACGAGGGCGAGCGCGATCCCGCCTACGACGAGGCGGCGGCCAGCGCCGTGATGAAGGAGGACGTGATCACCGTCACCGCCGATCTCGGCCTCGGCCGCGGCACGGCGCGCGTCATGACCTGCGACCTGACCAAGGACTATGTCGCCATCAATGGCGACTACCGGTCCTGAGCAGGAATTCCACCGGATGTCCCTGCGCGAAGGCCGTCACTCGCCTATCGTCCACCGCAAACATTAACTTCTGTCGGCTAGAACTGGTACCGCAATGACCCTGAGGTTGGTCTTCGTCGCCGCCTGCGCTCTGGTCGATCCGGACAACCGGGTCCTCCTGGCGGAGCGGCCGGCCGGCAAGCCTCTGGCGGGACTTTGGGAATTCCCCGGCGGCAAGGTCGAGCCGGGCGAGAGGCCGGAAGAGACGCTGATCCGCGAGCTGCGCGAGGAGCTCGGGATCCGTGTCGAGGAACCCTGTCTCGCGCCGCTGACCTTCGCCAGCCACGCCTACGAGACCTTCCAGCTGTTCATGCCGCTGTGGGTCTGCCGGAGGTGGGAGGGGAGTGTCCAGAGCCTCGAGGGTCAGAGGCTTGCATGGGTGAAACCGGGCCGGCTGCGGGACTATGCCATGCCGGCGGCCGACGAGCCCCTGATCCCCTTCCTCACCGAGCTGCTCGGCGAGGCGCGTGACTGAGAGGAGACGCCAGGATGGCGCGCAGGTTTCGGCAGATGACCCGCCTGGCGGGGCGCTTCGGCTCCGACGAGTCCGGAGCGACGTCCATCGAGTATTCGCTGATCGCCAGCAGCATCGCCGGCGCCGTCATTCTCGCCGTCTACGCCCTCGGCGACACGGTCCAGAACACGTTCTTCGCCAAGCTCGTCGGCGCCTGGCAGTAACGGCCGACGGAGGCATCGCCGCGGCGGGCCGCGACGATGCGATGGCGTCCGGCCGGGCGATCAGGCGACGTACTGGCCGCCGTTGATCGTCAGCGTCGAGCCGGTGATGAACCCGCCCTGGTCCGAGGCGAGGAAGACCACCGCCCGGGCGATTTCCTCCGGCTCGCCGAGGCGACCCACCGGGATCTGCGGCAGGATGCGCGTCTTCAGCACCTCGGGATCGATCGCGGCCACCATTTCCGTGCCGATGTAGCCTGGGCAGATGGCGTTCACCGTGATGCCGGCCCGCGCCCCTTCCTGGGCGAGCGCCTTGGTGAAGCCGATGTCGCCGGCTTTCGCGGCCGAGTAGTTCACCTGCCCCGCCTGGCCCTTCTGGCCGTTGATGGAGGAGATGGTGATGACGCGGCCGAACTTGCGCTCGCGCATGCCGTTCCACACCGGATGGGTCATGTTGAAGACGCCGGTCAGGTTGGTGTCGATCACCTCCCGCCACTGCGCGAGGGTCATCTTGTGGAACATGCCGTCGCGGGTGATGCCGGCATTGTTCACCAGCACCTCGACGGGGCCGAGATCGGCCTCCACCTGCCTGATGCCGGCGGCACAGGCCTCGTGATCGGCCACCGACCACTTGTAGACCGGGATCGAGGTCTCGGCCTTGAACTTCGCCGCGGCCTCGTCGTTGCCCGCATAGTTGGCCGCGACCTTGTAGCCGGCGTCCTTAAGGGCCCGCGAGATGGCCGCCCCGATGCCTCGGGTGCCTCCCGTGACCAATGCCACTCTCGCCATGAATGAACTCCCTCGCTGGCGTTCCCTTGGATAGACGATTCGTTGATCCCGGCCTTTTGTCGGACGGGTTGTAGCATCACTTCATCGGGGGGAAGATGAAGAACCTGCCGGAGGCGCGTGGTGCCTCCGGCGAAGATCGTGGTGCGCCCTGCTCAGCGCTCGATGCACATGGCGACGCCCATGCCGCCGCCGATGCAGAGGGTGGCGAGGCCCTTCTTGGCGTCGCGGCGGGCCATTTCGTGCAGCAACGTCACGAGCACGCGGGCGCCCGACGCGCCGATCGGGTGGCCGATGGCGATCGCGCCGCCGTTGACGTTCACCTTGTCGGTGTCCCAGCCCATGTCCTTGTTCACCGCGATCGCCTGGGCGGCGAAGGCCTCGTTGGCCTCGATCAGGTCGAGGTCCTTCACGGTCCAGCCGGCCTTCTCCAGCGCCTTGCGCGAGGCGGGGATCGGGCCCGTGCCCATGATGGCGGGGTCGACGCCGGCGGTCGCCCAGGAGCGGATGGTGGCGAGCGGCTTCAGGCCGCGCTTCTCGGCCTCCGACCGCGTCATCAGCACGATGGCGGCGGCGCCGTCGTTGATGCCCGAGGCGTTGCCGGCGGTCACGGTGCCGTCCTTCTTGAAGGCCGGCTTCAGCTTGCCCATGGCGTCGATGTTGGCGCCGTCGCGGATGTACTCGTCCGTGTCGACGACGATGTCGCCCTTGCGCGTGCTGATCGTCACCGGGACGATCTCGTCCTTGAACCGGCCCGCCTTCTTCGCCGCTTCCGCCTTGTTCTGCGAGGCGACGGCGAACTGGTCCTGCTCGTCCTTGGTGATCTGCCACTTCTCGGCGACGTTCTCGGCGGTGATGCCCATGTGATAGCCGTGGAAGGCGTCGATCAGGCCGTCCTTGAGCATGGTGTCGACCATCTCCATGGAGCCCATCTTCGTGCCGTTGCGCAGGTGCGCCACGTGCGGGGCCATCGACATGCTCTCCTGGCCGCCGGCGACGATGATGCTGGCGTCGCCGTTGGCGATCTGCTGCATGCCGACCGCGACCGTCCGCAGGCCCGAGCCGCAGAGCTGGTTCAGCGCCCAGGCGGTCTTTTCCGCCGGAATGCCGGCCTTCATCGCCGCCTGCCGGGCCGCGTTCTGGCCCTCGCCCGCCGTGAGGATCTGGCCGAACACCACCTCGTCGACCTCCTCCGGCTTGACGTTGGCGCGCTCGAGCGCCGCCTTGATGGCGACCGCGCCCAGCTCGTGGGCGGGCAGGGACGACAGGGCTCCGTTGAACGAGCCGACGGCCGTGCGGGCCGCGCCGACGATGACGACGTCCTCGGACATGAAAACCTCCTGGGCTTGCTGGCGCCTGCCGCGACGGTGGCGACCTTCGCCGTGACCTTGTCTATGGCACGCGCTGACTGTCAACCGCGCCAAATTGCCAATGAGCCGGGCGTTCTCGCGGCGCATGGAGCCGCGCTGCACAAAACCGTGGCAGCGCCTGCAAAAACACCCTATCGTGACGGTCTCATGGCGCTTTCGGGGGAAGGGCGCCGCGGGCAGGTCCAGGGGGAACGATGGCTAAGAATGATCCGGTCACGATCAAGAAGTACGCGAACCGGCGTCTCTACAACACGGGCACCTCGACCTACGTGACGCTCGAGGACCTCGCCTCCATGGTCAAGGCGGGCGAGGATTTCCTCGTCTACGACGCCAAGTCGGGCGACGACATCACCCGCTCGGTGCTGACCCAGATCATCTTCGAGCAGGAGAACAAGGACGGGCAGAACCTCCTGCCGGTGTCCTTCCTGCGCCAGCTCATCCGCTTCTACGGCGACAGCATGCAGCTCCTCGTGCCGCGCTACCTGGAGCTGTCCATCGACACGCTCTCCAAGGAGCAGGACCGGCTGCGCCAGCAGCTCTCCACCGCCATCGGCGTCAATCCGCTGGTGGCGCCCTTCGAGCAGCACATCCGCCGCAACATGGACCTGTTCGAGAAGGCCTTCACCATGTTCACGCCCTTCGCCCGTCGCGACGACGAGGCGGGCGGCGAGGGCAAGCCCGCCGCCGAGACGGCGCCGGCTCCCGCCGCGGCTCCGGCCGCCGGCGAGCTGGACGAGTTGAAGAACCAGCTCTCCGCCATGCAGAAGAAGATCGAGAGCCTGTCGCGGAAATAGCGTCCGGCCGCGTCAGGCGCTCAGCGCGCGCGGCGCGGCGGTCCCGGCCTCGAGCCAGGGTCTGGCGTCGCTCGCCGGGCCCGTATGGTCACCCTGCAGGTAGTTGCAACCGAGGTCGGCCAGCATCACGGCGACCTCCTCGCTCGGCACCCATTCGGCGATGGTCGTCAGGTTCATGTGCCGGGCGAGGTCGAGCAGCGCCTGGACGAAATGGCGGTCGTCCGGGTTGGAGTGGAAGCTCGCGACGAAGGCCCCGTCGATCTTCACGCAGTTGATGCCGAGCTTGCGCAGGTTGCGGAACGAGGTGTGGCCGGCGCCGAAGTCGTCGATGGCCACCCGGCAGCCGAGAGCCTGCACCCGTGCCACGAAGCGGCGGGTGTCCTCCACGTCGGCGATGGCCGAGGTCTCGGTGATCTCCACCATCAGCCGCTCCACGGCGCCGGGATGGGTGCGGTGCCAGGCCTCCAGCGCCCGCAGCCAGCTCATGTCCATGGTGGTGGCCGGCGAGACGTTGACCGAGAGCCTGAGGTCCGGCGCGGCGATCAGTTCGGCCATGGTCAGTTCGAGCACGCGGGCATCGACCAGCCGGACGAGGCCCAGCTTCTCCGCCAGCGGCACGATGGCGCTCGCCGGCAGCAGCGTGCCGTCGGCACGGCGGATGCGCAGCAGGCACTCGTAATAGGCCGGCCGCCGCTCCGGGCCCGCCGTGACGATGGGCTGGAACGCGAGGCCGATCCGCCGGTCGTTGAGCGCCGAGACGATCTCGTCGGTGGTCTTCAGGTTCTCCTGCCGGGCGCGTTCGCGCTCCAGGCTCGGTGCATAGATCTGGAAGGCGCCGCGCCGGCGCGCCTTGATGCCGTCGAGGGCCTCCTGCGACCGGCCCAGCATGGCCGCCAGGCTGTCGGCGTGGCGCGGGGCGATGATCCCGCCGATGGTGACCGTGATGGCGACCGGCCCCGCGCGGGTGAGAAAGACGTCGTCGCGCACCGCGTTGAGGATGCGCTCGGCGGCGATTTCCATGTCCTCGGGCTGGCAGTTGCGGATCAGCATGCCGAACTTGTTGCCCGACAGGCGGCCGAGCAGGTCGCCGCCGCGCAGCCGGGTGCGGATGCGCTTGCCCACCGCCGCGATGATCTCGTCGGCGATGTCGAAGCCGTAGGCCTCGTTGACGTGGGCGAGGTTGTCGACCGCCGCGACGAGCAGCCCGATCGAGCCGCGCACCTTGACGGCATCCTCGAGCGCGCTCTCCAGCACCTCGCAGAAGCGGTGTCGCGAGAGCTGGCCGGTCATCGGGTCGATCTCGCTCGCCTCGATCAGCCGGCGGCGCGTCTCGTAGCTTTCGGTGATGATGCGCACGGCGCCGTGGGCGCGCAGCGGCCGCCCGTCGGAGGAGGCGAACCAGCGGCCGGAATCCTCCACCCAGTGGGTGACGCCTTCATGGCCCCGGATGGCGTATTCGATGGCATAGGCGACGCCGTCGCCGCGGTCGATGTGCGGCGAGTTGACGATGGCCTCGTAGCGGCCGGCCGGGGATTCCTTCGCCAGCATCTGCGCATAGGCGCGGCCGGTGGCGAGATGGCGCGCATCGATCCCGAGTACCCCGCCGGCGTTCTCGCTCCAGGTCAGGCGGTCCGAGGGAATGGCCCAATCATAGGTCGCCGTGCCCACCGAGCTCAGGATGTCGGCCGCGGCCGACGGGGCCTCGCTGTCGGTTCCGTTCTGACCTGCGCTCGTGCTGTCGTCCCGATCCACCACGCATCCGCCCGTCATGTCTTCGTTGCCACCACTAGGCCGCAAAACAATGAAGGAAATCTTTTGGCGGCGGCCTCAGGCGCACGTTTTTGACGTTACGTCATGCGCCCGCCCGTTGCGGTGGTGTCTCAACTTGTCCCGATCCGGAACGCAAAGGCCGGCACGGGCGTTGCTCCGTCATTCCCGCCGGCCCCCGAAGGCCGGTCAGGCGTCACGGAGCGGGACATGACGATGGTCCATCCAGCAGGGTCTTCACAGCCGCCGCGCTGGCGTCGCCGGGACGACGATCGCGCCGGCGCCGGCCGCCGCACCGCCGCGGGCAGCTTCTACGAGACGCTGTCGTCGCTGCCCGTCCCGACCCGCCCGGAGCGCACCGAGACGGAGAGGGTCATCCGCACCCGCCCCGCCGCGACCTTCGTCGCCCAGCTCCTGGCCGAACGCCTCGCCCCGGTTCGCCGCCGCCGCCGCGGCGACCGCGAGGAGGTGGACGCCCGCTATCAGGCCGCCGATCCCGCCTCGCAGCCGACCGCCAGCGGTTCCCTGCTCCGCCGCGACGTCTGAGCGGGCCCCGCCCTCAGTAGCCGAGCGCCAGGCCGTCCTTGCGCGCGTCCGAGCCGCCGACCAGGAAGCCGGAACGGTCGATGCGGATCATCTGCCCGCCGCCGATCGGCTTCACCGTCACGTCGACGTCGTGGCCCATGGCCCGCACCTTCTCGATCGTCGCGGCCGGCCAGGTCGGCTCCACCGTGGTCTTCTCGCCCTCGAAGAAGGCGCGCGGGGAATCGATCGCCGCCTGCGGGTCCATGCCGTAGTCCACGGTGTTGCAGACCACGTGGGCATGGCCCGACGACTGGTAGCTGCCGCCCATCACGCCGAACGAGCAGGTGACCTCGCCCTTCTCCAGCATCATCGCCGGGATGATCGTGTGCATCGGCCGCTTGCCCGGTCCGATGCAGTTCGGGTGGGTCTCGTCGAGGTTGAAGCTGGAGCCGCGGTTCTGCAGCAGGATGCCGGTCTCGGGCGTGCAGATCTTCGAGCCGAAGTGGTGGAAGATCGAGTTGATGAAGGAGACCGCCATCCGGTCGCGGTCGACGATGGTGCAGTAGATCGTGTTGGTGCCCGGCGGCGGCGGGATGAGGCGCGGCGTGCGCTTGCCCGGATCGATCATGCCGGCGAGCGTCCTGGCGAAGTCCTTGGAGATGAGCTGCTCGACCGTCACCTTCATGTGCGCGGGGTCGGCGATGTGGCTGTCGCGCAGCGAATAGGCGAGGCGCGCCGCCTCGATGCCGATGTGGAGCCGCTCCGGCGAGGTCGGGTCCATGCCCTTCACGTCGAACTGCTCGAGGATGTTGAGGATGATGAGGGCGGTGATGCCCTGGCCGTTCGGCGGCAGCTCGGCGACGCCGGTGCCCTTGTAGTCGCCGATGACCGGCCTCGAGGCTCATGAGGCCGCCCTTGGCCTTCAGCGTGGCGACGATGTCCTCGGCCACCCTGCCCTCGTAGAAGCCCTTGGCGCCCTTGGCGGCGATCTCCTCGAGGGTGGCGCCGAGCGCCGCGCTGGTCATGCGCTCGCCGGCGGTGGGGGCGCGGCCGTTGAGCAGGTAGTGGCGCGCGGCGCCCGCGTCCTTGGCGAGGGCGGCGGCGTCGCCCGGCCAGTCGAAGGCGACGCGCGGCGTCACCGGCCAGCCGTTCTTGGCATAGCCGATGGCGGCCTGCAGAACCCGGCCGAGGTCGAAGCGGCCGTGGGTCTTGAGGATCGTCTCCCAGGCCTCGATGGCGCCCGGCACGGTGACGGCATGGACCGAGTCCGTCGGCACCGAGGTGAGGCCCTGGGACTTGAGCGCCGCCGCGGTCGCCGCCTTCGGCGCGCGGCCCGAGCCGTTGTAGCCCCAGATCGGCTTGCCGGGCCTGGAGATCAGAGTGAAGCAGTCGCCGCCGATGCCCGTCATGTGCGGCTCGACGACGGCCATGACGCCCACCGCCGCGATGGCCGCGTCGGCGGCCGTGCCGCCCGCCTTCAGGATGTCGATGGCGGCGGCGGTGGCAAGCGGATGCGAGGTCGCGGCCATGGCCTCGGTGGCGTAGGCGGGGGAGCGGCCGGGATTGTGGAAGTCACGGGTCTGGTAGGTCACGGGGCATCCTCCCTCGCCCGGACTTTCGCCGGGACTGAAAAGCTGGCATCACCGGCTTGCGGCCGCATTCTTGTTTTAAGAATAACACAAGTGGGCGGCCGCCCGCCACGATGCGGGTGGGTCCGGCTTGTGCACGGGGCGCAGGGCTCCTTGCAAGCACGTCCCCCCGGGCGGCCCTGCACGATTGCCGACACCCCTCTCCCCGGAGCCGACGATGAGCCTGACCCTCGACACCTGCCGAACCCTCGCCGACGCGGCCCTCGCCACCGGCCGCGAGAAGGGCATGAAGCCCCTCGGCGTGGTCATCGTCGACGCCCGCGGCGCCGTGCGCCTGACCCTCGTCGAGGACGGCAACGCGCCGCTGCGGGCCGACATCGCCCATGGCAAGGCCTTCGGCTGCGTGGCGGTCGGCGTCGGCGGCCGCGCGCTGGAGCGCATGGCCAAGGAGCGCCCGCACTTCATCGGCGCCCTCGGCGGCCTCACCAAGGACCGCCTGACGCCCGTTCCCGGCGGCGTGCTGATCCGTGACGCGGCCGGCGCCATCCTCGGTGCCGTCGGCATTTCCGGCGACACGTCCGACAACGACGAGGTCTGTGCGCTGGCCGGCATCGCCGCCGTCGGCCTCAAGGCCGATACCGGCGCCTGATCTCCAACGGAAAAAGGCCGGTCGCAGGACCGGCCTTTTTCAATCGCGATGCGATGACGCGATCAGTCGTTGGTCGTCGTCTTCGGCTTCAGGATCTGCTTGCCGCGATACATGCCGGTCTTCAGATCGACGTGGTGCGGGCGGCGCAGGTTGCCGGAGTCCTTGTCCTCGACATAGGTCGGGGCCACGAGGGCATCATGCGAGCGGCGCATGCCGCGACGCGAGGGCGACGTCTTTCTTCTCGGAACGGCCATGGAACTCTCTTCTGGCGGGGCCGCAGGAGGAAGCCCCCCGGGCGAACGGCGAAATCGTGAGACGCGGGCCTATACACGCTTTCGGCGGGGCTTGCCAGAGGCCGCGCCGAGTTTTGTGAATCGGGCGGCTGGCTGCAGGACGCACTCCCCCGGTGCAGCCCTAGCCCCGATAGGCGAACTGCAGCAGCAGCGTGCGCTGCAGGAACGAGAAATTGTTGTCCGACACCAGGGTGACGATGGTCTCCCCCTCGCCGTTCCGGTGCACGGCGATGCCCTCCATGTTGTCGATCTGCGAGGACATGTCGGCCGACAGCACGATCGGCCCGTCCAGCGTCGCGCCGGCGCGGATCGCCGCGAGGTCGATCCGCCGCACGCGGAAGGCGACGCCGCGCCAGGCCGAGAACCAGCGCTCCAGCAGCAGCATGTCGCCGCCGGGCAGGAAGGCGAGGTCGGTGATGTCGAAATCGTTGGTGCGCTTGACGAAGATGTCGCGCGCCGGCCCCTGGCCGATGAGGAAGCCGCGGATGTCGCCGGCCGGGCTCAACGCGCTCTCGGACAGGGCGAGCAGCGTGCCGGCGAGCGGCGAGGGGCGCGGCAGCACACCCAGCGCCTCGATGCCCCTGTTCGACGGCAGCCGGGTCTCGCCCATCGGCACCGGGCTCGGCACGCCGCGGGCGAGCACGCCCTCGCGGCCGAACGTGTCGAAGCGGAAGATACGGTGGGTGCGCTCGACGCCGATGTAAGCCGTGCCGCCCTCGATCCACAGGCTCTCCGTGTCCCAGTTGCCGGCCGCCGGGGCCGAGCACGGCGGCCATGCGCGCCTTCGACAGGCCGGAGAGCCGCCCGCCGTCCAGGTCGATGCTGGCGGTGAGCCACTGGCCCTGGTCGGATAGGGCGGTGAGGCGCTGGCCCGTCGCATCGGTGCGCAGCGACGACAGGCCGCCGAAGCCGCGATAGTCGGACTGCAGCTCCAGGCCGCCGCGGAAGGCGAAGGCACCGAACTGCTGCTTCTCGGCCTCGCGCGGCGAGAAGGCGTTGATGGGGAAGGAGCGGATGTCGATGTCCACCGGCGCCCGCGGCACGGGACCGCGGGCCTCGGCGGCGGGTGTGAGCGCCGGCAGCGCCGCGAGGCCTCCGGCCAGCGCCAGGACCCCGCGCCGCGTCGGATGGGGCATCAGGCGACCCGCCGGCGGGGGGCAGAGCCGCCCGCCGCGGCTTCGCTCGCATGTTCGTCGAAGAGCTCGGCGAGCTTCTCGGTCATGGCGCCGCCCAGCTCCTCGGCGTCCACGATGGTGACGGCGCGGCGGTAGTAGCGCGTCACGTCGTGGCCGATGCCGATGGCGATGAGCTCCACCGGCGAGCGGGTCTCGATCTCCTCGATGATCCAGCGCAGGTGCCGCTCCAGGTAGTTGCCCGGGTTCACCGACAGGGTGGAATCGTCCACCGGCGCGCCGTCGGAGATCATCATCAGGATCTTGCGCTGCTCGGAGCGGGCGAGCAGGCGCTTGTGCGCCCAGTCCAGCGCCTCGCCGTCGATGTTCTCCTTGAGGAGACCCTCGCGCATCATCAGGCCGAGATTCTTGCGGGCGCGCCGCCAGGGGGCATCCGCCGCCTTGTAGATGATGTGGCGCAGGTCGTTGAGGCGGCCGGGATTGGCCGGCTTGCCGTTCTGCAGCCAGTGCTCGCGCGACTGCCCGCCCTTCCAGGCGCGCGTCGTGAAGCCGAGGATCTCGACCTTCACGCCGCAGCGCTCCAGCGTGCGCGCGAGAATGTCGGCGCAGGTCGCCGCCACCGTGATGGGACGGCCGCGCATGGAGCCGGAATTGTCGAGCAGCAGCGTCACCACCGTGTCGCGGAAATTCGTGTCGCTCTCCTGCTTGAAGGAGAGCGCCGCCATCGGGTCCATGATGACGCGCGGCAGGCGGGCCGGATCGAGGATGCCCTCCTCCAGGTCGAAGTTCCACGAGCGGTTCTGCTGCGCCATCAGGCGGCGCTGCAGCCGGTTGGCGAGGCGCGAGACGACGGGGCCGAGGTTGGACAGCTGCTTGTCGAGATAGGCCCTGAGGCGGTCCAGCTCCTCGGCGTCGCAGAGATCGGGGGCGTCGATGATCTCGTCGAACTTCGGCGTGAAGGGCTTGTATTCCGGCCCCTTGCGCTCGGCGTTCTGGCTCTTCGGCCGCCACGGCTCGCTGGCGTCCTCGGAATCGCCGAGGTCGTTCTCGTCGGGCAGTTCGGCGGTCTCGGCGTCGGAGGCCTCCTGGGCGCCGTCCGGCGACTCGTCGGCCATCTCCTCGGCATCCTCCATCTGCATGCCTTCGGAGGATTCCTCGTCCTGGCTGTCCGGGCTCTCGCCGGATTCAGGCGTCTCCTGCTCCTGGCTCTCGGAGCTGTCGTCGTCGTTGTCCTCGTCCGAGCGGCCCTGCTCGTCGCCCATGTCGAGCGAGGTGAGGAGCTCGCGCACCGCCTTGCCGAAGGCGCGCTGGTTGTTCTCGAGGCCGACGAGCGCCTCGAGGTTCTTGCCCGCCTTGCTCTCGATGGTCTCCCGCCACAGGTCGACGATCTTCGCCGCCTGGGCCGGCGCCGCCTGTCCGGTGAGCCTCTCGCGCACCATGAGCGCGAGGGCATCCTCCAGCGGCGCATCGGCCTTGTCGGTGATCTCCTCGTACTTGCCCATGCGGTGGTAGTGGTCCTCCAGCCGTGCGGTCAGGTTCTGCGCGACGCCGGTCATGCGGTTGGAGCCGATGGCCTCGATGCGGGCGTTCTCCACGGCCTCGAAGACGGCGCGGGCGGCCTGCCCGTCGGGGATCATCGACCGATGGACCTTGGAATTGTGCACGGCGAGCTTCAGCGCCATGGCATCGCCGTGGCCGCGCACGATGGCGGCGTCCTTCGGCGAGAGCTTGCGCGGCGGCTCGGGCAGGCGCGCCTTGTCGCCGACGAGCCCCGGCTTGTCGGCGGCATAGGTGACCTCGAGGTCGCGGCGGGCGATGGCGCGCATGCAGGAGGCGACGGAGCGCTTGAACGGCTCGGTCGGGCTCTCCTTGGTGTTCGGCTTGGCCTTGGAATTGGAGCTCACGAAAGATCCTTTTTCAGCCAGATGCGGCGGTGCCCGGGCGGAAAATCGCCGAGCTCGCCGAAAACCTCATATCCCAGCTTCTGGTAGAAGCCGTCGCCCTGGAACGAGAACGTGTCGAGATAGACATGGCGCGCGCCACGCTTTGCCGCCACCGCCTCGGCCCGCGCCATCAGGTCCGTGCCGACGCCGGTGCCGCGCAGCGCCTCGTCGAGCCACAGGAGCTCGATGAAGCACCAGTCCCACAGCGTGTGGCCGACGATGCCGCCCTTGATGGCGCCGGCCTCGTCGCGCACCGAAACGGCGAAGCGCTTCCACTTGGTCGGCCCGGCCTTCGCCGTGTTGTAGGCGACGAGGCCCTTGACCACGGCCCGCGCCGTCTCGGCGACGCGGGTTTCCTCGGCGATGACGACCAGCGGCGGAGAGGCGGTCACTGACAATACCCCAACATGGCAGACTGCGCATAGGCGCGCAGTTCCTGAGGGATGTCTTGGCGACGAACCAGGAAGGGCTCGATAATCCCTCGAACCAGGGCCTTTGCCTCAGGACTGGAAAATGCAAAGTGGCTCAGGCCGTGAAGCCCACTCTCCACGCAGGCAATGTTCGGGCTGTCGAGAGTGGATGACAAGACATTCAAGACAATTGGGCGTTCGTCGTCCTGCTCGGGTCGCAGCGGCAAACCAAGGTCCCACATCATGTAGGTGTACAAGCTAAGCGGGTCGCTGCCGTCAATACTGAGATGCCCAAGGACCGGTTTGGAGCGCGGTTCGAGACAGTCCTGGTAGAGCGTGCCAATCGATGTCGTCGACCGCCTCGCACAGGGCCACGGTCATGTTGGATATACAGCTGCTGAAAAGGCACCAGAGACCGTTACCTAGCGCCTCGTCGGAATAGCCGAGGAGATCGACGCCGCTGCGGGCACACATAGCGCCCATCCTAAAGCACCATTCGTCTGCTGAAGCCTGTTGCTCGTCCTCAAACGCCTCGTTCCAGTGGTCACCGACGGCGCGCGGGCCGGTGACGATCGAAGGCAGCCACGCGCGATAGGCGTCGCCGCCTTCGCGAAACCTCTGCATCCATTCGTCCTGCCGACCGGCCTGCGATCCGGTCATGACGCCTGATCGAGGTCAATGGGCCGGTTCAGAATGTCGTCCCAGCTATAGGGGCAAGTGGCCGGGAAGGCCCGGTCGTCGAGCCCGGTCTCGATCGCGGCGCGGTCGCGTCCGTCGAGATATCCGTCGGCCGTCGCCTCTGCGACATGCGGCTTCAGGCCGGGGTTCTTCTTCAGGACCCGCGTGATGCGGCGGCGCTGCTCCCGAATCGTCAGCACCCAGCTCCGGCTGCGGAGCTCGGGCTGGTGATCCCATTTCAGAAGATGCATCAGCACCACCGCCAGCGCGCTTTCCAGCTTGTCGTATTGCTCGTGCCCCACGTCGGCGAGCTCCTCGGCGATGTTGGCCGCGTCGATCTCCGTGACACGGCCTGCCTTCAGAAGTTCGACCTGCTGGATGACCCATGTGTAGAGGTCATCCTGATACCGCGCGCGGGTCTCGCTCGCCGGTTCGGCCTTGTTCGGCTTGTCCCTGACGACGTGACCCACGGCGGTGTCCTCCTGATCAGCTCAGCGCCACGTTGACGGCGCTTTCCGGCAGTTCCTGGCCGAAGCAGCGCTGGTAGAACTCGGCGACCAGGGTGCGCTCCAGCTCGTCGCACTTGTTGAGGAAGGTGAGCCGGAAGGCGAAGCCGATATCCTTGAAGATGTCGGCGTTCTCGGCCCAGGTCAGCACGGTGCGCGGGCTCATGACGGTGGAGAGGTCGCCGTTCATGAAGGCGTTGCGGGTGAGGTCCGCCACGCGCACCATCTTGTTGACCTGGTCGCGGCCCTCGGCGGTCTTCGCGAAATTCTTCGCCTTGGCGAGGATGATGCCGACCTCGTTGTCGTGCGGCAGGTAGTTCAGCGTGGTGACGATGGACCAGCGGTCCATCTGCGCCTGGTTGATCTGCTGCGTGCCGTGATAGAGGCCCGTCGTGTCGCCGAGGCCGACCGTGTTGGCGGTGGCGAAGAGGCGGAAGGCGGGGTGGGGGCGGATGACGCGGCTCTGGTCGAGCAGCGTCAGGCGGCCCGAGGATTCCAGCACGCGCTGGATGACGAACATCACGTCCGGGCGGCCGGCATCGTACTCGTCGAAGCAGAGCGCGACGTTGTGCTGGTAGGCCCAGGGCAGGATGCCGTCGCGGAATTCGGTGATCTGCTTGCCGTCCTTCAGCACGATCGCGTCCTTGCCGACGAGATCGATGCGGCTGACGTGGCTGTCGAGGTTGACGCGGATGCAGGGCCAGTTGAGGCGGGCGGCGACCTGTTCGATATGGGTCGACTTGCCGGTGCCGTGATAGCCGGAGACCATGACGCGGCGGTTGTGCGCGAAGCCCGCCAGGATCGCCAGCGTCGTCGGCTTGTCGAACAGGTAATCCGGGTCGAGGTCCGGCACGTGGTCGCCGCCCTGCGAATAGGCGGGAGCCACCATGTCCGAATCGATGCCGAACGTCTGGCGCACGGAAAGGGTCGTATCCGGGAGCCCGGACACATTGTCAGTCTGCACTGTCACGAAAGAACCTCCGATGCCGCGTTCGGCGCAGCGAGCCAAATCCTCATGATGGCGGCGACCTTACCAGATCGCATCCAACCTTCGCGGGAATGCCATTCGAAATTCTGATGCGTCGCATCATGGCGCCGACCGTCGTCAGGTCAGCAGAAGCCGACGGATTTCAGATAGTTGTAGGCCTGGATGATCTCGCGCAGCTTGTCCTCGCGCGAGCGGTCACCGCCGTTGGCGTCCGGGTGCAGGCGCTTGGCGAGCTCCTTGAACCGCGCCTTGATCTCGGCGGCGGTGGCATGGATGTCGAGATTGAGGGCGTCGAGGGCCTTGCGCTCGGCGTTGCGGATCATCCGCCCTTCCGGCTCGGCGGGCCGTTCGCTGGCCTGCCGCCAGTCGGCGCCGTCGAACATGCCGAAGGGGTCGGCCGCCTTGCGCGGGTCGAAATGCGGCTTCGGCTCCTCGCGCCGCCCGCTCTTCGTCCAGGAATTGACGCCCATGCTCCAGGTCGGTCGGTGGCCGGTCAGCGCGTCCTTCTGATAGGCCGCAACCGCCGCGTCGTTCATGCCGGCGAAGTAGTTGTAGCTGGCGTTGTATTCCTTGACGTGGTCCGGTCGCGGCCCACCGGCGCCCGGTGCGTCGCCTCGCAGGGGCAGCCCTTGAAGCCGCAGACGCGCGTGCCCGGCCGGGCGCGGGCGCGCCGGTCGTCCTCGGGCTTGACCCGGATGCGGTCGAAATAGGGCGAGTCGATCTTCATGGGATCCAGCGAAGCAGATGGCCGATTATGGGGATGCGGGCCTGCCGCGGCAAGGCGAGCGGCCGGGCGGGGGACCTCCGCCCGCCGCCCTTGACCGCAGCGCGCGGCGCTGCGAAGGCTCGGCGCTCCATGCCACCTGCCGTTCGGGAACCGCCGTCATGTCCATGACCCTGCACTCTTCCGCCCTTTCCCCGTTCGGCCGCAAGGTGAAGCTGGCGCTGCACCACCTCGGGCTGATGTCCGGCGTCACCGTCGTGACGACGGATACGATGAATGCGGAGGATCCGATCCGCCGGACCAACCCGCTCGGCAAGATTCCCGCCCTCGTCCTCGAAGGCGGCACCGTCGTCTACGACAGCCGCGTCATCCTCGAGCAGCTCGACCTCCTGGCCGGCGGCGGCAAGATCGTTCCCGCCGAGCCGAAGGCGCGCATCGCCGCGCTCACCCTCCAGGCCCTCGCCGACGGCATCATGGATGCGCTCATCCTCACCCGATACGAGGTGATGTTCCACGACGAGGCCGCGCGGTCGGAGAAGTGGTTCGCCCACCAGCGCGGCAAGGTCGAGCGCGCCATGGCCGCCCTCGAGGCGGCGCCGCCCGCCCTCGACGTCCATGTCGGCACGATCACGCTCGCCTGCGCCCTCGGCTACCAGGACATCCGCTTCGAGGGCACCTGGCGCAAGAGCTACCCGAAGCTCGTCGCCTGGCTCGACGCCTTCATCGCCGGGATGCCCGCCGCCTGGGCCGAGACGACGCCGAAGACCTGAGCCCCTATTCGAGGCCGAATCGCAGGGCGGCAGCCGCGGCGATCGGCCCGAGCACCAGGCTCATCAGCGACAGCGCGACGAGGATCGTGAAGGGCTGGCCGAAGGGCAGCGGCCCGACGATGGCGGCATTGGTCGCCGCCACGCCGAAGATCAGCACCGGGATCGTCAGCGGCAGCACCAGGATGGCCATCAAGAGGCCGCCGCGGCGCAGCGCCACCGAGAGGGCCGCCCCCACCGCGCCGATGAGGCTCAGCGCCGGCGTTCCCGCCGCCAGCGTCAGCGCCACGGCGCCCATCGCCTCCGGCGGCACGTTGAGGAAGAGGCCGAGCAGGGGCGCCGCCGCCACCAGCGGCAGGCCGGTGGCGAGCCAGTGAGCCGCGGCCTTGGCGGCGATCACCAGGGGCAGGGGCGTCGGCGCCATCATCATGACGTCGAGCGAGCCGTCGTCCGCATCGGCCTGGAACAGCCGGTCGAGGCCGAGAAGCGTCGCCAGCAGCGCCCCGATCCACAGGATGGCCGGGCCGATGCGGGCGAGCAGGTTCATGTCCGGCCCGACGCCGAAGGGCACGATGGTGACCACCGCGAGGAAGAACACGACGCCGACCATGGCGCCGCCCCCGATGCGCATGGCGAGCGTCAGGTCGCGGCGGAAGATGGCGGCGAGGGGACCGGTCATGCGGCCCGTCCGATGGCGAGTTCGCGCGTCGGCAGGCCGAGCGGACCGTGGGTCGCGGCCATGACGACCCCGCCCGCGGCGACGTGCTCGGCCATAATCCCCGCCAGCACCTTCTGGCTGGCGAGGTCGAGAGCTGCCGTCGGCTCGTCGAGCAGCCAGATCGGCCGGGCGACGGTGATGAGGCGGGCGAGCGCCAGCCGCCGTCTTTGTCCTGCGGAGAGGTAGCCCGCCGGCAGGGCCGCGAGATGGGCGATGCCGAGCCGCTCCATGGCGGCTTCCGCGCTCCCGCCGCCGCCGCCGAGATAGGCGGTCCAGAAGGCGAGGTTCTCCGCCACCGTCAACGATCCCTTGAAGGCGTCCTGGTGGCCGCAATAGTGGCAGTGCTCGCCGATGCTCGCTTCCGCGTCGCCGCCCTCCAGCGCGAGGCGGCCGCTCTCGATGCGCACCAGCCCCGCGACGAGGCGCAGGAGGCTCGACTTTCCCGCCCCGTTCGGGCCGGTCACCTGCACCGCCTCTCCCGCCGCGACGGAAAAGCTCAGGTCGGCGAAGACGATTCGGCCGCCGCGCTGGCAGGTCAGGGCATGGGCGGTCAGGCGCATCATGCCGCATTCCTACGCGACGAAAGGGTGACCTGCGAGAGGCGATAAGCGCTTCTAACCATATGGCGGGCTGATTGGAATCCCTCTATAACGCCGCCGATCGGCCGCCGCGTCTCATGCGTCTTCTCTGGGCCCAGGGTTTTTAGGGCGCGACGTCGGCCTCCAGAACGAGGGGATCATCGACACATGTCGCTCGACAGCTTCAAGGCCCGCAAGACGCTCAAGGTCGGCTCTAAGTCCTACGTCTATTACAGCCTGAAGGAGGCCGAGAAGAACGGCCTCGCCGGTATTTCGGCCCTGCCCTTCTCGATGAAGGTGCTGCTCGAGAACCTGCTGCGCGCCGAGGACGGCCGCTCCGTCACCAAGGCCGACATCGAGGCCGTCGCCGCCTGGATCAACGACAAGGGCAAGGCCGGCAAGGAGATCGCCTTCCGCCCCGCCCGCGTGCTGATGCAGGACTTCACCGGCGTTCCCGCCGTCGTCGACCTCGCCGCCATGCGCGACGCCATGAAGGCGCTGGGCGGCGATCCCCAGAAGATCAACCCGCTGGTCCCCGTCGACCTCGTCATCGACCACTCGGTCATCGTCGACGAGTTCGGCTCCCCGAAGGCCTTCAAGAAGAACGTCGACCTGGAATATGCCCGCAACGGCGAGCGCTACCGCTTCCTGAAGTGGGGCCAGCAGGCCTTCAAGAACTTCTCCGTCGTGCCGCCCGGCACCGGCATCTGCCACCAGGTGAACCTGGAATATCTCGCCCAGACCGTCTGGACGAAGAAGGAAAAGGCCGTGAAGACGGTCAAGGGCAAGAAGACGACCGTCACCTACGAGGTCGCCTATCCCGACACGCTGGTCGGCACCGACAGCCACACCACCATGGTCAACGGCCTCGCCGTTCTCGGCTGGGGCGTCGGCGGCATTGAGGCCGAGGCCGCCATGCTCGGCCAGCCCCAGTCCATGCTGCTGCCCGAGGTCATCGGCTTCAAGCTGACCGGCCGCCTGAAGGAGGGCGTCACCGCCACCGACCTCGTGCTCACCGTCACCCAGATGCTCCGCAAGAAGGGCGTCGTCGGCAAGTTCGTCGAGTTCTACGGCCCCGGCCTCAACAACATGACGCTGGCCGACCGCGCCACCATCGCCAACATGGCCCCCGAATACGGCGCCACCTGCGGCTTCTTCCCCGTCGACGAGGAGACGCTGAACTACCTCACCACCTCCGGCCGCAAGACGCAGCGCATCGCCCTGGTGGAGAAGTATTCGAAGGCTCAGGGGCTGTTCCGCACCAAGGCCTCGCCCGATCCGGTCTTCACCGACACGCTGGAACTCGCGCTCGACACGGTCGTGCCCTCCATGGCCGGCCCGAAGCGCCCCGAGGGCCGCGTCGCGCTGGAGGCCGTCGGCGCCGGCTTCGCCGACGCGATGGAGAAGGACTACAAGAAGGCGGCCGAGATGAGCCGCCGCGTCAAGGTCGAGGGCCGCGACTTCACCCTCGGCCATGGTGACGTGGCGATCGCCGCCATCACCTCCTGCACCAACACCTCGAACCCGGCCGTGCTCTTCGCGGCGGGCCTCCTCGCCCGCAACGCGGTGGCCAAGGGCCTGAAGACCAAGCCCTGGGTGAAGACCTCGCTCGCCCCCGGCAGCCAGGTCGTCGCCGAGTACCTGGCGAACTCGGGCCTGCAGAAGGACCTCGACAAGCTCGGCTTCAACCTCGTCGGCTTCGGCTGCACCACCTGCATCGGCAATTCCGGCCCGCTGCCGGCGGAAATCTCCAAGGCCATCAACGACGCCGGCCTCATCGCCTCGGCGGTGCTCTCCGGCAACCGCAACTTCGAGGGCCGCGTCTCGCCGGACGTGCAGGCGAACTACCTCGCCTCGCCGCCGCTGGTCGTCGCCTATGCCCTCGCCGGCTCCGTGACGCTGGACCTCACCAAGGACCCGCTCGGCACCGACAAGAAGGGCAACCCGGTCTACCTGAAGGACATCTGGCCCTCCTCGCAGGAGATCAACGCCTTCATCGCCAAGAACGTCACCAAGAAGCTCTTCAAGGAGCGCTATGCCGACGTGTTCAAGGGCGACGCCAACTGGGCGAAGGTGAAGGCTCCGGTCGGCCAGACCTATGCCTGGGACGACGGCTCGACCTACGTGCAGAACCCGCCCTATTTCGTCGGCATGGGCATGAAGCCGAACGCCATCAGCAACATCGAGGGCGCCCGCGTCCTCGGCCTGTTCGGCGACAAGATCACCACCGACCACATCTCGCCGGCAGGTTCCATCAAGGCCGCCAGCCCGGCGGGCAAGTACCTGCTCGACAACAAGGTGGATGTCGCCGACTTCAACCAGTACGGCACCCGCCGCGGCAACCATGAAGTGATGATGCGCGGCACCTTCGCCAACATCCGCATCCGCAACTTCATGATGGGCCCGAACGGCAAGGAAGGCGGCTACACGATCCACTATCCCTCCAAGGAGGAGATGTCGATCTACGACGCCGCCATGAAGTACCGCGCCGAGAAGGTGCCGCTGGTCGTCTTCGCCGGCGTCGAATACGGCAACGGCTCCTCGCGCGACTGGGCGGCCAAGGGCACCAACCTGCTCGGCGTGCGCGCCGTCATCGCCCAGTCCTTCGAGCGCATCCACCGGTCCAACCTCGTCGGCATGGGCATCGTGCCCTTCACCTTCGAGGAGGGCACGACCTGGACCTCCCTCGGCCTGAAGGGCGACGAGACCGTCACCATCAAGGGCCTGGAGACGGTCAAGCCGCGCCAGAAGATGACCGCCGAGGTCACCTTCGCCGACGGCAAGGTCAAGAAGGTCCCGATCCTCTGCCGCATCGATACGCTGGACGAGATCGAGTACTTCAAGAACGGCGGCATCCTGCAGTACGTGCTGCGCGACCTCGCCGCCTGAGGCGGGGTCCGAAACGCGACGTCGAGACACCGACGGCGGCTTGGCAAGCGCTGAGCCGCCGTTATGCTGTGAAACCGGGGGGGCTCACGGTCGTTTGCACGGTTTTCACCCAACCGTGAGTGGCGGTGAGAGGTGCCGCGGGCGTAAACAGCGCTCGCGGGACCGGATGGGTCCCCGAAATCGGGGCGGAATCCGATGGTGATGGGCAGGCTGTTCGGCGCGCTCGCGTGCGCCATGATTGCGTGGGGAGGAGCGGAGGCGACGCCGCTCCAGCGTCCCCGCGCCGTAATCGAGCTCTTCACCAGCCAGGGCTGCTCGTCATGCCCGCCGGCCGACCGCTTCGTCGCCGACATGGCCGACCGCCCCGACGTCGTCGCCCTGACCCTCGCCGTCGACTACTGGGACTATCTCGGCTGGCGCGACACCCTCGCCCACCCGATCCACAGCAAGCGCCAGAAGGCCTATGCCTACATGCGCGGCGACCGGCAGATCTACACGCCCCAGATGATCGTCAACGGCGTCGGCCACGCCATCGGCTCGGACCGCGCCGCCGTCGAGCGCGTCACCGAGCAGACCCGTGGCCTGCCCGGCGTTCTCTCCGTGCCGGTGACCCTGCGCATCAGCGGCGACACGATCACCGTCACCCTTCCGCCGGCCGTTGCCGGCCCCGGTGCCGACAGCCCGGCCACCGTCTTCCTCTACGGCGTCGCCTCCCGCCAGCCGGTGGACATCACCCGCGGCGAGAATCGCGGCCAGACCGTGATCTATCGCAACGTCGTGCGGTCACACGCCATCCTCGGCGAATGGACGGGCGGCGAGCGCACCTTCAGCGTCTCGCGCCGCGAGCTGGTCTCGCCGGAATGCGAGCGCCTCGCCGTCGTGGTGCAGGCGGGATCCCCGCGCCGGCCGGGCATCATCTATGGTGCCGCCCTCATCGAGATGCCGGCGCTCGCCATCCACTGACGACGGAGAGCGGCCCTCAGGCCCGCGCCATCCACACCATGTCGGGCGCGACGATGCCGGGCACGTCCTCCTCGTCGATGCGGCGGACGGCGTCGACCGACACCATCTTTTCGGCGTTCAGCGGGCAGATGCCGCGCCGCACGAGCTCGCGGCCGAGGCTCTTGCGGGCCTGCGCCGCCGCCGTCTCCGCGACGTCGGCCTCGATGAAGCGGGTCGCCGCGAATCGCGAGCCGGTCGCGGTGTCGGCATCTCCGTGGGCGTCACAACGGTACCAGGGCATGTTCTCGTCCGATTTCCTGATCAAACCTCTCTCAACCACGTCGAGGTTGAGAGAGCGTTGAGAAGTTTGCTTAACCATTCATGGCCCATCCATGCAGGCCATGGGCATGGGTGGTTCGTGACAAGGAAAAGGTTCGATGGCTGACTGTGACATGAACGGGGACGGCGTCATCCTGCCGCGCCGTGCCCTCATCCTCGGGGGCGGCGCCTCGCTCCTTCTCGCCGGCTGCTCGGCGCCCCCTGTGGCGGCGCCGTCCCAGCCGAGCTTCTACCGCAACCTCGCACAGGCCGGGGCGCGGGTGGACGCTGCCATGGCCGCCGAGATGATCTCCGGCTTCCGCCGCAACAACGGCCGCGGCAACCTGGCGGTCGATCCGGTGCTGATGGCGGTGGCCGAGGCCCAGGCCTCCGCCATGACCCAGGCCGACCAGGTCGGCGTGCGCACCGGCGCCGTCGCCGCTCGCCTCACCACCGCCGGCTATCGCCACCGCACGGCGGTGGAGAACACCTCGGCCGGCTATCTCACCCTCGCCGAGGCCTTTTCCGGCTGGCGCGATTCCCCGCCCCACCGCGCCAACATGCTGAACCCCGCCGTCACCCGCCTCGGCATCGCCACGGGCTATCGGCCGGGCTCGCGCTACCGCGTCTTCTGGGCCCTCGTGCTGGCGGAGCCCACCGCGACCGCGTGAGGCGGGTTCACGCCGCCTTCTTGCCGTGGTGGCTGTGCAGCTTGGCGCTCATGACGCGGCGGATGTCGTTGAACTCGATGCTCGCCACGTCGCGCGGCCGCGACAGCAGCAGCGGATTGTCGCTCTCGATCCGCCCCGGGCCCGGCGTCATCACCACCACGCGGTCGGCGAGGAAGATCGCCTCCTCGATGGAATGGGTGACGAAGACCACCGTCAGGCCGGTGCGCTGCCAGATGTCGAGGAGCTCGTCCTGCAACCGCTCGCGCGTCATGGCGTCGAGCGCGCCGAAGGGCTCGTCCATCAGCACGATCTCGGCGTCGTTGGCGAGCACGCGGGCGATCGCCACGCGCTGCTTCATGCCGCCGGAGAGCTGGTGCGGATAGGCGTTGGCGAACTTGGCGAGGCCGACGAGGTCGATGAACTTGTCGACCGTCTCCTTGACCACGGACCGCGCCAGGCCGCGCGAGGCCGGGCCGAAGCCGATGTTGTCCCGCACCGAGAGCCAGGGGAACAGGGCATAGTCCTGGAAGACCATGCCGCGGGTCGGGTCCGGCCCCTTGATCGGCGAGCCCCACATCAGCGCCTCGCCGGTCGTCGGCTGCTCGAAGCCGGCGATGATGCGCAGCAGCGTGGACTTGCCGCAGCCTGACGCGCCGATCAGGCAGACGAACTCGCCCTTGCGGATGGAGATGTTGGCGTCGCAGCTTGAAGACCTTGGAGACCTTGTTGATCTCGATGATCGGCGTCTTGGATTCAGCCATGATGGGTCGGGCTCCAGGCGAGCAGGCGGTTGCCGATCATCACGACGATCCGGTCGGAGACGTAGCCGGCGATGCCGATGATGATCATGCCGCAGATGACGAGTTCGGTGCGCGAGAGCGTGCGGCCGTCCATGATGACGGCGCCGAGGCCCTGCGGCACGCCGGTCATCTCGCCCACCACGATGACGAACCAGGCGAGCCCGAGACCGAGGCGCAGGCCCGTGAAGATCGACGGCAGCGCCGCCGGCAGCACCACCTTGTAGAACTGCGCGTTGCCCTGGCAGCCGAGCATGGAGGCCGCCTCGAAGAGCTTGGGGTCCACCGAGCGGACGCCGAAGATGGTGTTGAGCAGGATCGGGTAGAAGGCGCCGAGGCAGACGAGGGCGAAGGCCGAGCGGGGGCCGAGGCCGAAGAGGATCATCGAGAGCGGCAGCCAGGCGGTGACCGGAATGGGTCGCATCACCTGCAGGAACGGGTCCAGCACCATCCGCGCGGTCGGAATGCGGCCGATCATCAGGCCGAGCGGCAGGGCGAACAGCGCGGCGAGGGCGAAGCCGCCGTAGACGCGGCTCATCGAGGCCATCAGGTGGGTCAGCAGCGTCGCCGAGAAGGCGTCGTCGTAGATGCCGCCGACCGCGAAGTCGATCATGTACTCGCCGACCTCGTAGGGGGTCGGGATGAGGCGCGTCCAGCGCCGGGTGGTGGCCACTTGCCAGAAGGCGAGCAGCAGCGCCGGCACGATCATCGCCAGCACGAAGGGTTTGACCCGTTCCCAGGGCGTCTTGCCGACGGGCTTCTCGACGATCACGGCCGCCGGCGGCGGCACCGTCTCAACCAGCGCCATGGGGGCTGTCCTCTCGTGGCTCGCAAAAGGGGTGGCGCCGCCCGCGGCGGGGCGGGCGGCGCCGGATCTGCCGCGTTATCAGGCGGAGATCTCGTTGGAGAACTTCGGGTTGAGGAACTTGGCGAAGTCCGGCAGGGCGCGGATCTGGCGGAGCGACAGCATCTGCTCGGCGTAGGTCTTGGCCTGCTTCTGCACGGTCTCGTCCAGCTTCCAGACGTATTCGATGTTGTTGGCACCGAGCGCCTGCTCCACCGCGGCGCGGTTGGCGCCGAGCCGCTGCACGGTGGTGTCGGCCACCACCTGCTTGTTGGCGTTCATGAACTCGACCGCCTGGCGGTGGATCTTCAGCATGGTCGTGATCAGCTCCGGCTTCGCCGTCACCGTCTCCTCGTGAGTGCCGAAGATCATGTTGAGGCCGCCCATAGCCGTGCCGTAGGGATATTCGACCAGCTGGCCGACGCCCGAGGTGATCGACAGGGCCGGGCCCGGCTCGGCGCCGACATAGGCGTCGATGTCGCCGCGCGACAGCATGGCGTGCATCTCACCGAAGGGCACGCGCACCGAGGTGATGTCGCGGATGGAGAGCCCCTCCATGCGCAGGCGCTCCATGATGAACACCTCCTGGGTCGACCCCGGCCAGATGCCGACGCGCTTGCCCTTGAGGTCCTTGACCGTCTTCACGTCGGAGCCGGCCTTGGAGATGACGCCCATGCCCTTGTTGGAGAGGGCGCCGACCACCACCACCGGCTCGCCGGCGGCGGCGCCGAGGATCGCCGCGGCGATGCCGAAGGTGCCGAAGTCGACCGACTTGGTGACGACGGCGTTCTTGCCGTCGGTCGGTGAGTCGAAGGTGATGATCTCGATCTTGGTGCCGGCCGGCGCGAAGCGCTCGTAGAAGTGCGGCGGCATGGAGTGGATGAGGCGCAGCGCGCCCATCTTGATCACGCGCTCCTGGGCGCGCAGCACGGAGGGGGCCGAGAGGGTGCCGGCGGCGAGGCCGGCGCCGATGAGGAAGTGACGACGAAGGATCATTGGAGTGCTCCAGTGGAAGGGTGCGGGTTCATCCCGTCTGCTTGTGCCGCCCCGCCGCCGACGCGCCGGGGGATGAGGGGGTCATGCGCGGCTCAGGCCGCCCGTCCGGCGAGCGCGGCGACATAGGCGCGCCAGCCGCCGTGGGCGGTGATGTCTTCGGCTCCCGCCAGGCCCTCGGGCTCGACGAGGAAGCCTTTTGGGGTGGTGCCGTCGGCGAGCTTCAGCGTGCCGATGCCGAGCGGCGAGGGGATGCCGTCGACGAAGGTGCCGAAACCCGCGGCGGGCAGGGCCCAGACCTCGCAGGCGATGGCGGCGCCGGTTCCCGCCGCCACGCGGATCAGGCCCGGACGCTTCGGCGGCCCGCCTGCCAGCGCATAGAGCCTGTAGTCGGGCTGGGTCTGCACGACCCGCCGGAAGGTGGCGCCGCGGCTGGTCAGCTCGCCGTTGAGCGGCATGCCGGACAGGTGCGCCCCCACGACGACGATCTCGATCAGGTCCTGCAAGGCTCTCTCCCCGGGCTCTTGGTGGTCGTGGGCATCGCTCTCGTCCTCGCCATGTTCACGCCGCCGCCGTGGCGGCCGCGTGCCGCCGCTCGCCCGCCGCGGCGACGAAGCCCGCACCGAGCCGCGCCAGGGCGGCATCGCTCCCCCTGGGACCGATCAGCGTGATGCCGGCCGGCAGGCCGTCGGCGCGGAACGGGCCGGGCACCGACAGCGCCGCGAGGTCGAGCAGGTTGACGAAATTGGTGTAGGTGCCGAGCCGGCTGTTCGGGCCGATCGGGTCGGCCTCCAGGTCGGCGAGGGTCGGGAACACGGGTGCCGTCGGCACCACCAGCGCCTCGACCCGCTCCCAGACGCCCTCGGTCGCCCGCTTCAGCGCCGCCAGCCGGTAGAGGCCCTCGAAGGCGTCCGTGGCGGAGAAGCGCTCGGCGGCGCCGACGATCCGGCGCGTCACCGGATGCACGTCGTCGGCGTTGGTGGCGAGGAAGGACCGCATGGCGGCGTGGCGCTCGGCCACCCAAGGGCCTTCGTAGAGGAGCTTCGCCACGTCGAAGAAGGCGGTGAGGTCGATCTCCGCCACCTGGCCGGCGAGCGGCGTGACGATGCCGAGCGCCGCGTCATAGGCCTTGGCCATGGCCAGGTCGCCGAAGAACAGGCGGTCCGCGCCGCGCGGCACGCCGAGGCGGGCGATCGTCGGCGCGCCGGCGGGCAGGGTCTCCGGCGCCGGCCGCGAATAGGCGTCTTCGGCATCGAAGCCGCGCATCACGGCGAAGGCCGCGAAGGCGTCGTCCACCGTGCGGGCGAAGACGGAAACGCAGTCGAGCGTGCGGCAGGCCGGCAGGACGCCGCGGGTCGAGAGGGCGCCGAGGGAGGGCTTCAGGCCGACGAGGTCGTTGAGCCCGGCGGGCACGCGGCCCGAGCCGGCGGTGTCCGTGCCCAGCGCGATGGGCACGATGCCCTGCGCCACCGCGATCGCCGAGCCCGAGGAGGAGCCGCCCGGCACCCGCGCCGGATCGAAGGCGTTGCGCGGGACCGGATAGGGCGACCGCACGCCGACGAGGCCGGTGGCGAACTGGTCGAGATTGGTCTTGCCGACGACGAGGGCGCCGGCCGCCACCAGCTTCTCGACGACGGTCGCCGAGCGGTCCGGCACGAAGGCGAAGACCGGGCAGGCGGCGGTCGTCGGCAGGCCGGCGACGTCGATATTGTCCTTCACCGCGACGGGAATTCCCCAGAGCGGGAAGCGGACGGGATCGAAGGGCGGCAGCGCCGCGGCCTCGGTCAGAACCTCGGCCTCTGGCCGCAGATGGATGAAGATGCCGGGATCGTCCACCGCCGCGATGCGCCTGTAGACGGCCGCCACCGTCGCGGCGGCGGGCGTGCCGCCGGCATAGGCGGCGTGGAGATCGGCGATGGTCGGTGCGCTTTCGCTGTGCATGGGTCCTGCTCGTCCGCAGAGCCCATCGCAATGCCCATGCCAAGACCAGGTGGCAGCCGCGGCCGTGAAGTGGCTTCAAGCGCGCCCGGGTCGTCGCCGGTGGCAAGCGCTTGGCAACACGGAGAAAAAGGCCCCTGGCCGCAGCGGCGAGACAGCGGCGGGAGTGACCGGTCTATTGTATGCAACGGCCTATCGAGGCCAGATTATTGCACACCGTTTGTGCAATTGCCCGTCAGGAGGCGTCGGTCGTCGTGCGCGACAAGTCGTCCCAGGCGCGCGCCGAGAGGCCGATATGCTCGCGCATGGCGGCCGCGGCGCGGGCGCTGTCGGCCCGCAGGATCGCCTGGACCACGAGGCTGTGCTCGTGGTGGGACCGCGCCAGGCGGTCGCGACCCTCGAACTGCGCGCGCCGGAAGGGGGCGAGCCTTCGGCGAGTCGCCGAGGCGAGCTCGGCGAGATAGGAGTTGTGCGAGCCGCGGTAGATGCCGACGTGGAAGGCGATGTTGGCGGCGCTGTAGGCGTCGAGGTCGCCGGCGCGCACGAGGCCCGCCATGGACTGGTGGAGCTCCTCCAGCGCGGTGCGCTCGGCGCGGTTCATCTGGGCGGCGCAGAGCCCGGCGCTGAGCGCCTCCAGCTCGCCCATGACCGAGAACATGTCGCGCAGCTGCTCGTGATCGGGCTTGGCCACCACCGCGCCGCGGTGCGGGCGGATCTCGACGAGGCCCGAGGCGGAGAGCTGGCGCAGCGCTTCGCGCACGGGCGTGCGCGACACCGCATATTCGGCGGCGATTTGCACCTCGTCGAGGGCCGCACCCGGCTTCAGCCGGCCGGTGACGATGGCTTCGGCGAGCCGCGTCTGCAGCTCCTCGGTGCGCGTGCCGCGCACTGCCGCGGGGCCGTCTCCCCGCCCGCCGGGCGATGTCGTCGCGGTCATGGGGGCGCCGTCAGGGAGCGATGGTGGGAAGGCCGATGCGCAGCGGGCCGACCTGCAGCCGCCCGTCCGCCGCCCTCAGGGTGAAGATGCGGCCGGGCTTGCCCTCCACCTCCGTCGGACGGCTCGCCATGGTGATGGCCCCCGCCGCCAGCGGCCCGAGCGTCGCGCCGAGGCCGGTCGCCTGCAGCGCCGCCTCCACATTGGCGACGCGCAGCTCGATCTCGCCGTCCGGCTTGCCCTCGGGAGTGAGGCGCAGCGTCCCCTTGGCGACCGCCACGGCCGGGCCCTGGACGAGGCGCAGCAGCACGAGGTCGACCGCGCCGCCCGCCGCCATCCACTGGCGCACCGGCAGCACCTGCGGCCGGCTCGGCGTGCGCAGCAGCTTGCGGGCGACGAACTGGATCTCCGCGTCCACCGGCGCCATGGGCCGCACGGCGAAGGTCGCCTGCTTCAGGCTCGCCACCACGTCGATGCTGACCGGGTCGCTGCGGTTCGGGCGGGTGTGCAGCTCGCTGCGGGTGGCCTTCACCAGCACCACGCCGTCACGCACCACCTCGAGCCCGTCGATGACCGCGTTGGAACTGTCGTAGCCGCCGATCTGCAGCTGCGCCGAGGCTTGGGCGAGCCGCCAGGTGGCGGTGGTCACCGAGGGGTCGCCCTCCGTCACCACGGTCATCGGCCCGGTCCATTCGGAGATGACGTGTCCCGGACTCCAGATCTGCGAGACCACCTTCAGGGTCTCGAAGCGGTAGGTCTGGTAGGGCCGCGCCTCGTCGCGCAGCTCCACCATCGGCTTCGAACAGGTGATCTCCATGCGGAACGGATAGCCGCCGCGCGAGCGCTCGCCGCACTGGATGACCCGCCCGTTGGCGGCCTCCGCCGCCAGCCAGCGCTGGATGGCGTCCTCGGCGCGGTGCGAGCCCCAGGCCCAGACGCCGCTCCATCCGCCGATGGCGAGGCCGATGACGACGAGGGGCAGGATGATGGTGCGTGGTCGCATGGGCTCCGTCCGGCGGGAGTGCTTGCACTGGCAGGGCAGGGTCTATAGCAGAACCTGCAGGACTCGTCCCTCACCCCGTCACGTCGCAATCATGCATGAATCCGGCGATCTTTGGGTCTTCGGCTACGGGTCGCTGATCTGGCGCCCCGGCTTCGACTTTGTCGAGCGCCACCCGGCGCGGCTCGTCGGCCTGCACCGCTCCCTCTGCGTCTATTCCCACGTCCACCGCGGCACGCCCGAACAGCCCGGCCTCGTCCTCGGCCTCGACCGCGGCGGCACCTGCCGCGGCATGGCCTTCCGCGTCGTGGCAGCGAAGGCGGAAGAGACCATCGCCTATCTGCGCGAGCGCGAACAGGCGACGTCGGTCTATCTCGAGGTCTATCGCAACGTCACCCTGGAGCGCCCCGACCGGGCCCGCGTGCGGGCGCTGACCTACATCGTCGACCGCGGCCACGTGCAATATGCGGGGCGCCTGCCGCTCGACCGGCAGCTCCACATCGTCCGCCACGGCCACGGCCGTTCCGGCGCCAATCCCGACTATGTGATCAACACCGTCCGGGCCATCGAGGAGATGGGCTTCCGTGACCGCGACCTGCACTGGCTCGCCGGCCACCTCTAGGCGTTCAGGGCGTCTGGCCGCGCAGGAGCTTCGGCACCTCGCCGGTGATGCCGGCGGCCTGACGGATGAAGAAGCTCTTCAGGCCCGGCATGCGGTCGACGAGGCCGAGCCCGAGGTCGCGCACGAAGCGCAGCGGCTGCGACCCGTTGGAGAACAGCCGGTTCAGCCCGTCCGTCGTCACGCCCATCACCGCCGTGTCGAAGCGCCGCCAGCGCTGGTAGCGGCCGTGGTCCATGCCGAGGCGGGCGGCGTCGGCGAGGCACTCGGCCAGGGCCGCCACGTCGCGGAAGCCCATGTTGATGCCCTGGCCGGCGATGGGATGGATGACGTGGGCCGCATCGCCGACGAGGGCGAGGCGGGGCGCGACGAAGTCGCGGGCGACCTTCAGGCCGAGGGGATAGGCGGCGGGCCTGTCGAGCAGGCGGATCTCGCCGAGGCGGTGGCCGAAGCGCGTCTCCAGTTCGTCGAGGAAGAGTTCCGCCGGCAGCCGGCAGAGACGCTCGGCGCGGCCGGTCTCCTCGGTCCAGACGATGGACGAGCGCCGTCCCGTCAGCGGCAGGATGGCGAAGGGCCCGGCGGGGAGGAAATGCTCCTCCGCCCGGCCCTCGTGGTCATGCTCGTGAGCGACGGTGCAGACGACGCCCGACTGCCCGTAGTCCCAGCCCACGGTGCGGATGCCGGCGAGGTCGCGCAGGCGAGAGCGGCCGCCGTCGCAGGCGACGAGCAGCGGCGTCACGACGACGCGGCCGTCGGCCAGCGTCACGCGGGTCTCGTGGGCGTCGGCCTCGAAGCCCGCCACCGAGGTCGGCGCGAGTATCACCCCGAGCGCCTTCGCCCGTTCCCACAGGGCGCGGATCACCACGGCGTTGGGCGCCATGTGGGCGAAGGGCTCGCCGGGTGCCACCTCGCCGTCGAAGGTGAGGAAGACCGGGCGCACCACGTCGAGCGTGCGGCTGTCGGTCACCACCATGTCGAGGATCGGCTGCGCCTCCGGCGCGATGGTGTCCCACACGCCCGTCGCCTCGAACATGCGCCGCGCCGCCGCGGCGAAGGCCGAGGCACGGCCGGAATCGGCCGGCGGGGCATCGATGGACGGGTCGGCGACGGTGACGGAGAAGGAGGCGCCGAGCGCCGCCTTCAGCGCCACGGCGAGGGACAGCCCGGCGAGGCCGCCGCCGGCGATGAGGACGGCGGTGCGGGCGGGCGAGGGCGCTTCCTGGTTCATGGGCCGAACCTAGCGGAATTCGCCGGTCGAGGAAATCGGCTGGAGGCCGCGCGGACCTCACGATCCGGCGACCGAACCCGACGAAGTCCCGGGCCCGCGCGCGGTTTCAGGCCGGATCAGCCTCGGGACGTCGGTCCCGGGCCAGACCAGTCTCAGGCGAAGCTGTGCCGAGGCGAGCCAGGCTCGCCCAGCGACCATGCCATGCCGACGCAGGCCTCTGCGCCGGTCGGTCCGGCCTCAGCCGCGAACCGCGAGATTGACCGCCTTCGGACCTTTGCCCCGCTTGTCCGGCTCGAGTTCGAACTCGAGTTTCTGCCCCTCGGCCAGACTGGCGAGCCCCGACCGCTGGACGGCCGAAATATGGACGAAGATGTCCTTGCCCCCATCGTCCGGCTTGATGAAGCCGTAGCCTTTCTCTGTATTGAAGAACTTGACGGTCCCCGTCATCGACATGCCGGTCAGCCTTTCCGAATGCACTGCCGGTTCCGCACGATTGCGAACCTGCTAGAGCTCCGGACCAGGAAATATCCGCGATGCTCCGGCGCCATGGTGGAACCGGATCGCCGCCAGATCCTTGCCGCCCGGACCTGAGAGCCGGAAAGAAGCGTAACTCGGATTTTTCAGGCTGCACAGTCCCAATTTTGCTGCGTCAGCATGTGTTTCCCTGCGTCAACCGGGCGGATCTATAGGGCGCCAAAGAAGAGGTGGCGCATGGGACAGGTGATATACGCCACGTTGTAACATTCTCATCGGTTGTGCAGATCGCCAGCCGCTCGCCGCTGGGCGTCTTGAGGCAGATTGTTTCCCCGACGATCCAACTTTTGCCGGATGCACGGCACGTGCACGGGGGCAGCGTCACCGGCGGGCCGGGCGTGAAGGGCTGTCGCTGGGTGATTTGGGAAGCGTGCGCGGCAGGCGGCGCGCCGAGCGGCTGCGCCGCCGTTCCGGGGGCGGCCACGACGACGGCGATGAGGACCATGACCGCGGGGCGCATGGGGACGAGAGTAGCAGCCCCCGCGCCGCCGTCCACTGCGACGAGAGGGCGCTCAGTCTCGCCCGGCGGTCAGCATGTAGTTGACCGAGAGGTCGGAGGTTTCCACCCACCGGTCGCGCAGGAGGTCGTAGCGCACCCCCTTGCGATCGGTCACCGCGAGGCCGTTCTCGGTCATCGCGGCGGCGAGATCCTCCGGCGTGACAAACTTGTCCCACTCGTGCGTGCCGCGCGGCAGCCAGCGCAGCACGTATTCGGCCCCGACGATGGCCAGCGCATAGCTCTTCAGGGTGCGGTTGATTGTCGCCATCACCAGCAGACCGCCCGGTTTCACCAGCGTGGAGCAGGCCTTCACGAAGAGACCGACATCGGCGACGTGCTCCACCACCTCCATGGCCAGCACGACGTCGAACTGCGCGCCCGCGGCGGCCCGCTCCTCCGCCGTCGTGCAGCGGTAGTCGATGGCAAGTCCCGAGAGCTTGGCGTGCAGGCGCGCGGTCTCGACGTTGGTGCGGGCGGGGTCGATGCCGGTGACGGTGGCGCCCATGCGCGCCAGCGGCTCGCACAGGAGGCCGCCGCCGCAGCCGATGTCGAGCACCGACAGGCCCGCCAGCGCATCCAGGGCGTTGCGGTCGCGGCCGAAGCGGGCGCAGGCCTCCTCACGGATATGGGTCAGGCGCACCGGGTTGAACTTGTGCAGCACGCCCATCTTGCCCGCGGGGTTCCACCATTCCGCCGCGAGGCGGGAGAACTTGTCGACCTCGCCGGGGTCGAGCGTGCTGGGCTGGGGCGTCTCGGTCGGGCGCATGGGCTTCCGATCCTCGGCATTCGTCGGACGGGTGGTCTCCTGCGTTGCCTTACATCCGATCGATGGTTATGGATACGCGCCTTTTTGACCCAAGGGGCGCCGCCGGCGCCGGATCGTTTTTGAAACCATGCCTCGCCTCGTGATGAAGTTCGGCGGCACGTCCGTCGCCAATGTCGACCGCATCAAGAACGTCGCGCGGCACGTCAAACGCGAGGTGGAGGCCGGCTACCAGGTCGCCGTCGTGGTCTCGGCCATGTCCGGCAAGACCAACGAGCTCGTCGCCTGGTGCAAGGAGGCCGCCCCCCTCTATGACCTCGCCGAATACGACACCGTGGTCGCCGCCGGCGAGCAGGTGACCTCCGGGCTCCTCGCCGTCGTCCTCACCGCCATGGGCATCAAGGCCCGCTCCTGGCAGGGCTGGCAGGTGCCGATCATCACCGACGAGGCCCATTCGGTCGCCCGCATCGCCGACATTCCCTCGGCCAACCTCGACGCCGCCTTCGCCGCCGGCGAGGTCGCGGTCATCTCCGGCTTCCAGGGCGTCACCCGCGAGAGCGGCCGCATCGCCACCCTCGGCCGCGGCGGCTCCGACACCTCGGCCGTCGCCGTCGCCGCGGCGATCCGCGCCGAGCGCTGCGACATCTACACCGACGTCGACGGCGTCTACACGACCGATCCGCGCATCGTCCCGAAGGCCCGCCGCCTCGACAAGGTCGGCTTCGAGGAGATGCTGGAAATGGCCTCGCTGGGCTCCAAGGTCCTGCAGGTCCGGTCCGTCGAACTTTCAATGATCCATGGCGTGCGCACCTATGTCCGATCCTCCTTCGACGATCCGGACAATCCGCAGAGCGGCACGCTCATCTGCGACGAGGAGGAAATCGTGGAAAAGCAGGTCGTGACCGGCATCGCCTTCTCCAGGGACGAGGCGCAGGTGAGCGTGCGCGCCGTCGCCGACAAGCCGGGCGTCGCCGCCGCGATCTTCGGCCCCCTCGCCGAGGCCAACATCAACGTCGACATGATCGTCCAGAACGTCTCCTCGGACGGCGCCACCACCGACATCACCTTCACGTGTCCGGGCGCCGACCTCGAGCGCGCCCGCCACGTGCTGATGGACGCCCGCGAGAGCGTCGGCTTCAAGGCGATCGAGACCGCTTCCGACGTGGTCAAGGTATCCTGCATCGGGGTGGGCATGCGCTCGCATGCCGGTGTCGCCGCCAAGGCCTTCAAAGCGCTGGCCGACAAGGGCATCAACATCCGCGCCATCACCACCTCGGAGATCAAGTTCTCCGTGCTGATCGACGCGGCCTATACCGAGCTCGCCGCCCGCACGCTCCACACGCTCTACGGGCTGGACAAGGCCGCGTGATCGTCGGGCGGGGACCACCCGCCCAGCGGCCCGCCCTTTGGCGGCGCTGCGGACCGCAGGTTGCCCGCGGCCGGCTTTGCAAACCGCCACCGCCACCTTAATGGTGGATTTCGCGGCGGAGGCTCGCCGCGCCCTTTGCTCAGGACCGGGCTGCCAGCCCAGAACGTGACGATGCCGATGCGCCCCGCATTCGGCGGTCCGCGCCTCCTGCTCCGCCGCCTCCGCGAGGTGATGGCGGAGCAGATCTCGGCGCAGGAACGCCTCGACAAGATCGTGGTGCTGATCGCGGCCAACATGGTGGCCGAGGTCTGCTCGGTCTATGTCCTGCGCGTCGACGCCACGCTCGAGCTCTATGCCACCCAGGGCCTCAACCGCGAGGCGGTCCACCTGACCGTCATGCGCGCCGGCGAGGGTCTCGTCGGCCTGGTGGCGCAGACGGCCGAATCGCTGAACCTCTCGGACGCCCAGGAGCATCCCTCCTTCTCCTTCAAGCCGGAGACGGGCGAGGAGATCTTCCACTCCTTCCTCGGCGTGCCGATCCTGCGCGGCGGCAACACGCTCGGCGTCCTCGTCGTGCAGAACCGCGCGCACCGGAAATACGAGGAAGACGAGGTCGAGGCGCTCCAGACGACCTCGATGGTGCTGGCGGAGATGATCGCCTCGGGCGAGCTCTCCGCGCTCGCCCCGCCCGGCCAGGAACCCGCCGCACGCCGCCCCCTGCACCTGCCCGGCGAGGGCCTCGCCGAGGGCGTCGGCCTCGGCCACGTGGTGCTGCACGAGCCGCGCATCCAGGTCACCAAGCTGATCGCCGACGATCCCGCCCGCGAACTCGTCCGCATCGAGGCGGCGATCGAGGCCCTGCGCGCCGAGATCGACCACATGCTCGACGCCGAGGACGTCGCCCGCGGCGGCGAGCACAAGGACATCCTCGAGGCCTACCGCATGTTCGCCCACGACCGCGGCTTCGTGCGCCGCCTGAAGGAGGCGATCGGCACCGGCATCACCGCCGAGGCGGCGGTGGAGCGCGTCCAGTCGGACAACCGCGCCCGCATGATGCGCCAGACGGACCCCTATCTGCGCGAGCGCATGCACGACCTCGACGACCTCGCCAACCGCCTGATGCGCCAGCTCACCGGCGCCAAGGGCGAAGTGCGCATGGACCTGCCGGACAACGCCATCGTCGTGGCGCGACACATGGGCCCGGCGGCGCTCCTCGACTACGACCGCTCGCGCCTGCGCGGCCTCGTGCTGGAGGAGGCGGGCGCCACCAGCCACGTCGCCATCGTCGCCCGGGCGCTGGGCATCCCCACCGTCGGCCAGGCGGCGAACGTCACCAGCCTCGCCGATCCCGGCGATGCCATCATCATCGACGGCGCCACCGGCGAGGTGCACCTGCGCCCCACCAGCGACGTGGAGAGCGCCTATGCCGAGAAGGTGCGCTTCCGCGCCCGCCGGCAGGCCCAGTACGCCGCCATCCGCCACCTGCCCGCGGTGACCCGCGACGGCGTCGAGATCAAGCTCAACCTCAATGCCGGCCTGATGGTCGATCTGCCCTTCCTGGAAGAGACCGGCGCCTCGGGCATCGGCCTGTTCCGCACCGAGCTGCAGTTCATGGTCGCCAACGCCCTGCCGCGCACCGCCGAGCAGCTCGACCTCTACCGCAAGGTGCTGGACGCCGCCGGCGACCGCCCCGTCACCTTCCGCACCCTCGACATCGGCGGCGACAAGGTGCTGCCCTACATGGACGTCATCCAGGAGGAGAACCCGGCCATGGGCTGGCGGGCGATCCGCCTCGGCCTCGACCGTCCGGGCCTCCTGCGCAGCCAGGTGCGCGCCATGCTGCGGGCCGGCGCCGGGCGCGAGGTGCGCATCATGTTCCCCATGGTGGCGGCGGTGGAGGAGTTCGACGCCGCCAAGGCCATCGTCGAGCGCGAGCTGACCCATCTGCGCCGCCACGACCACCGCATGCCCGACCGGGTGCAGATCGGCGTCATGGTCGAGGTGCCGGCCCTGCTGTTCCAGCTCGACGAACTGCTGCCGCGCGTCGATTTCCTGTCGGTCGGCTCCAACGACCTCGTCCAGTTCATGTTCGCGGTCGACCGCGGCAACAGCCGCATCGCCAACCGGTTCGACGTGCTCTCGCCGCCCATCCTCCGGGCGCTGCGCCTGCTCGCCCGCAAGGGCCGCGAGCACGGCAAGCCGGTCACCCTCTGCGGCGAGCTCGCCTCCCGGCCCCTCGAGGCCATGGTGCTGGCCGGCCTCGGCTATCGCTCGCTGTCGCTGTCCCCCGCCGCCATGGGGCCGGTGAAGTCCATGCTGCTCGACCTCGACCTGTCGCGGCTCGCAGCCCTGCTCGACGACCTCATCGACCAGCCCCGCCAGGGTGCCTCCATCCGCCAGCGCCTGCGCGACTTCGCCGAAGCCGAGGGCGTGACGCTCTGATGCTGCCGCTCGCCAAGCTCCAGGCGCTGATCGTCCGGCGCGATCTCGTCGAGGCCGAGCTCTCCGCCGGCGTCGAGGGCGAGCGCTACGTGGCGCTGTCGCGGGAATTCTCCGAGCTGACGCCGGTGGTCGAGGCGATCCACGCCTACCGGACGGCGCAGGCCGAGCTCGCCGACGTCGAGCAGCTCATCGCCGACCCCGCGACCGACCGGGAGATGGCCGACCTCGCCCACGAGGAGAAGCCGGCGCTGGAGGAGCGTCTCGCCGCCCTCGAGCACCAGCTCCGCCTCGCCCTGCTGCCGAAGGATGCGGCCGACGCCAAGAACGCCATCCTCGAAATCCGCGCCGGAACCGGCGGCGACGAGGCCTCGCTCTTCGCCGGCGACCTCTTCCGCATGTACGAGCGCTATGCCGCCCTGCAGGGCTGGACCATGGAGCTGATCTCGGCGAGCGAGGGCACGGTCGGCGGTTACAAGGAGATCGTCGCCGAGATCCGCGGCGCCGGCGCCTATGCCAGGCTGAAGTTCGAGAGCGGTGTCCACCGCGTGCAGCGCGTGCCGGCGACCGAGTCCGGCGGCCGTATCCATACCTCCGCCGCCACCGTCGCCGTCCTCCCCGAGGCGGAGGAGGTCGACGTCGCGATCGCCGAGGACGACCTCAGGATCGACGTCATGCGCGCCCAGGGCGCCGGCGGCCAGCACGTCAACAAGACCGAGTCGGCGGTGCGCATCACCCACATCCCGACCAATACGGTCGTCCTCGTGCAGGACGAGCGCTCGCAGCACAAGAACAAGGCGCGGGCCATGGCCATCCTGCGCTCGCGCATCTTCGACGAGGAGCGCCGCCGCCTCGCCGCGACACGCGCCGAGGACCGCAAGCTGCAGGTCGGCTCCGGCGACCGCTCCGAGCGCATCCGCACCTACAATTTCCCGCAGGGGCGGGTCACCGACCACCGCATCGAGCTGACGCTCTACAAGCTGCCGGAGATCATGGCAGGGACCGCGCTGGGCGAGATCATCGACGCGCTCATCGCCGATCACCAGGCGAGCCTCCTGGCGCTGGATACGGCGGCGTGATCCCCGCCGGCACGACCCTCGCCGCGGCGCGCCGCCTCCTCGCGGACAGGCTGGCGGCGGCGGGCATCGACGATGCCGGCACCGAGGCGCGGCTGCTCCTGAAGCTCGCCACGGGCCGCGACGCGGCTCTCGCCGGGTCGGCGGCCGAGACCTGTCTCGACGCGGCGGAGGCGACCCGCGCGTCCGCCCTCGCGGCGCGGCGCGCAGCGCGCGAGCCCTTCGCGCGCATCGCCGGCTGTGGCGCCTTCCACGGCCTCGATCTCGCGCTCAATCCCGCCTGCCTGGTGCCGCGGGACGACACAGAGGCCCTCGTCGATGCGGCGCTCCGCCTGCTGCCGGCGGGCGAGCCCGCCGCCATCCTCGACCTCGGCGTCGGCCCGGGCACCGTCCTGCTGGCGCTGCTGACCGAGCGGCCGGAGGCTCGCGGCCTCGGCATCGACCTTTCCGCCGAGGCTCTGGAAGCGGCGCGGCGGAACGCCGTGACGCTCGGCCTCGCGGATCGTGCCGACTTCGCCGAGGGGCGCTGGACGGATGGGCTGTCGGGGACCTTCGACCTCGTCGTCTCCAACCCGCCCTATATTCCCGCCCGCGACTGCGACGCGCTCGCACCCGAAGTGGCGCTGCACGACCCGCGCCTCGCCCTCGACGGCGGCGCGGACGGGCTCGACGCCTATCGCGCCATCTTCGCAGGGGTCGGCCGCGTCCTGAAGCCGGGCGGCCACGTCGCGGTGGAGATCGGCATCGGCCAGGCGCCGGATGTCACGGCCATTGCCTGCGCCTGCGGCTTCCGCCTGGAGCGGCTCTCGTCCGACCTCGCCGGCATCCCGCGCGCGCTCGTCTTCCGGCAGGCAGGTCCCGCCGGCTGAGCCGGGCCCGTCAGTCCTCGCCGAGGGCGAAGATGGTCGCGTGATATTCGGCCGAGTCGGTGAAGCCGACGTCGAAGGTCACCCACTGCGATAGACGTCGGTGACCCGCGCCTGGTGGAAGCAGGTCTTCGGCGGCAGGATGAAGGGCAGCGCGGCGCTCTGCTCGCGGAAGGCCTTGGGCGCACGGGTCGCCGCCTCCGCATCCCAGGAGGGGATCTCCGGCTTCAGCGTGACGGTGAGCGTATGGGCCTCGCCCGTGGCGCGCTCGCGGCAGGCGAGGTCGGGATCCTCGGGGACCGGCATCTGCGCGGTGACGGTGTATTTCATCGCCGTGCCGGGATGGGCGCCGATGATGTCGGGCTCGCCCATGACGCGCACGGGGCCGGAGGTCTCGGTGAGGTCGGTGAGGGCCTGGCCGCCGAGCCGCCGCCCGGGATCGGTCAGCCGCAGGGCCCGCAGCGGCCGCTGCGTCACGCCGCGGGTCCAGCGCCGCACGGCGGCCGTGGTGGCGCTCGCCTCGTCGTCCTCGGAGAAACGGAAGCCGCGCATGGCGGCGCGGCGCGGATCGGCCGCCTCGCTGTCCCAGGCGACCTGCGTCACGCCGCGCGGGAAGCCGCGGGCGGAACGCCCGGTCGTCGCATCCACTACGTCGACGGCGAAGGCGCCCTTCTCGTTGACGCCGTCGCCGCCCTCCTGCTCGAAGCCGAAATGGCGGCCGTCGGCGGAAAAGCCGAGGATGCGCAGCTCGGGCGCCCGTCCGAGTTCCCGCGCCGCGGTGGGCGTGGCGAGGGCAGCCAGAAGGGCGAGGCAGGCGAGGGCACGGCGGGTGGGCATCGGGGCGGTCCGGGTGGGGAGGGCGACGGCCGCCTTGTCGCCGATGCCGCGCTCCGCCCCATGTCGCCCGGGGATGCCGGTCGTTTCCCCTGTTGCCATCCCCAAAAACAAATCCCCCGGCCGCGAGGCCGGGGGATCGTTCGATCGGGGATGCCGGATGGGCGGGCGCTTACTGGTCGCGCTGGCCGAGCAGGGACATCAGGAACTGGAACATGCCGACGAAGTCCATGTAGAGCTGGAGGGCGCCGAAGATGGCGGCCTTCTGCACGATGGAGCCGTCGTTCGCATAGGCCAGGCTGTAGATGTACTCGTTCTTGATGTTCTGCGTGTCGTAGGCGGTGAGGCCCGCGAAGATCAGCACGCCGACCACCGAGATGATCCACTGCAGCATGGTCGAGGGCGTGCCGGTGAAGGCGGCGATGCCGATGTTCACCAGCATGGCGATGATCAGGCCGAAGAGACCCATCATCAGGAAGGTGCCCATGCCCGAGAGGTCACGCTTGGTGGTGTAGCCCCACAGCGACAGCGCGCCGAAGGAGGCGGCCGTGATGAAGAACACCCGGGCGACCGAGGTGTGGGCATAGACCAGCAGGATCGTGGTCATCGAGACGCCGACGAGCGCCGCATAGACCCAGAAGGTGATCTGGGCGGCGGGGGCGCTGAGACGATCGGCGCGGAAGGAGAGCAGCATCACCACGCCGAGCGGGGCGAGGATGACGACGAACTTGAACCAGCTCGCGAACAGGAAGGCGCCGAAGGGCGTCAGGTACTGGCCGCCGGCCACGCGCATGGCACCACGCGCCGTGCGGGCGGCGAGGTTCACGTCGCCCGTCACCGAGAGCATGTAGATGCCGAGGGCCGCCAGACCGGTGATGGCGAGGCCGATCATCATGTAGTTGTAGACGCCGACCATGTAGGAGCGAAGGCCCTGGTCGATCTGGGCCTGCTGAACGGCCGTCGGCTGGCCGTAACCGTAGCCACCGTAGGCCTGGGCATTCGGATCGTAGTGCGACATGGAAGAACCTCTGGCTTTCCCCTTGAGACGGTCCGCGACGGGTCCGTCATCCGACACGCAATATGGCTGAGGCCATGGCGGAAACAAGGCCCTCCCGCTCGCCGGTCCAGCATTGGCGGGACTTCGCGTCCCTTTGTCGCAAGTTTGCGCCGGCCCGCGGCGGCGGGTCACCCGGTGCTTTGCCCGCTCACATGTTGCGCAGCACCGGGGCGGGTTTCTCGCCGAGGGCCCGCCAGGTGCCGACGAGGCCGAAGCCGACGGTCAGCACGATGGCCAGCACGATGATGAAGAGGGCCTGCAGGGGGGCGAAGGCGAAGGGGATGTTCATCACCTGCGTCGTCACCACCCAGGCGGTGACGCAGCCGCTGGCGAGGCCGAACAGCGCCGTGACGGTGCCGAGCAGGGCATATTCCGTCGCATAGGTGCGGATCAGCATGGCGCGCGGCGCCCCGAGCGTCTTCAGGATCACCGCGTCGTAGACCCTCGCCCGGTGGCCGGCGGCGAGCGCCCCGGCCAGCACCAGGATCGCCGCCACCAGCGTCACCACGCTGGCGCCGCGGATGCCCGTGGCGATCTGCGTCGCGAGCTGGCCGACCGCCTCCAGCGCGTCCTTCACCCGGACCGTGGTCACCGCCGGGAAGGCGGCCGCCACCTGCTGCAGGAGGCCGATCTCGGTCTCCGCGCTCGCCGGCTGGCGATAGGTGAGGGTGGCGAGGTGGGAATGCGGCGCGCCGCGGAACGTGTTCGGCGAGAACACGACGATGAAGTTGATGCCGAGATTGTCCCACTGGATGTGCCGGAAATTGGCGATCCGCGCGGTGATGTTGCGGCCGAGCACGTTGACCGTCACCTCGTCGCCGAGCTTCAGCCCGAAGCCGCGGCCCATCCGCTCGTCGAACGAGACGAGCGGCGGACCGTTGTAGTCGGCCGGCCACCATTCGCCGGAGGTGATGCGCGAATTGCGCGGGACCGTCTCGCCATAGGTGATGCCGCGGTCGCCGCGCAGCGCCCAGGCGATGTCGTCGCTGGCGCGGATCTCCTCGACCGGGCGGCCGCCGAGCCGCACGAAGCGGCCGCGCAGCATGGGCACGCGGTTGAGGTCGGCGCCCGCGGCGCATCCGAATTGACGATGTCGACGAAGAAGAAGGACGGCGCCCGTTCGGGGAGCGCGTCCTCGATCTGCCGGCGGAAGCTCGCATCGACCAGGGCGATCACCGCCAGCAGCGTCAGCCCGAGGCCGAGGGAGAGCACCACCGAGGGGGTGAGCGCGCCGGGCCGGTGCAGGTTCGACACGGCGAGCCTCAGGCTGGTGCGGCGCGAGCGCGGCATCCGCGCCGCCAGCGCCATGATCCCGGCCGCCACCAGCCGCAAGGCCACGAAGATGCCGGCAGCGCCCGCCATGAAGCCCATGGCGAGGCGCGGATTGAACGAGGTGACGACCGAGAGCGTCACCAGCACGGCGAGCGTGGCGGCGACGAGGGCGAGGTAGCGCGGGCGCGGCCAGCGCCGCTCCCCGTCCACCGTGTCGCGGAACAGCGCCGAGACCGGCACGTCGTGGGCGCGGCCGAGCGGCCAGAGCGCGAAGGCGAGCGCCACGAGGAGGCCATAGGCCGCCGCGGTGGCGAGTTCGCCCGGCTGGACGCTGGTCGCGACGGGAATGGGGATGGCCGATCCGAAGGCCGCCACCACCGCCGCCGGCAGGGCAGCGCCGAAGGCGAGGCCGATGGCGGTGCCGACCAGCGCGAGGAGGCCGACCTGGGTCAGGGTCGCGGCGAAGACCATGCCGCCGGTGGCGCCCAGCGCCTTCAGCGTCGCGATGTCGTCGCGCTTGCGGTCGACGAGGCTCGCCACCGCATTGGCGACGCCGACGCCGCCGACCAGCAGCGCGGTGAGGCCGACGAGGGTGAGGAACTGCGAGAAGCGTTCGATCTGGGTCGTCAGCTGCGGCGAGGCGTTCATCCGGGTGCGGATCTCGAAGCCGGCATCGGGGAAGCGGCCGCGGATGTCCGCGATCACGCGGCGCAGGTCGGCATCGCTCGCCTGGGTCGAACCGAGGTCGAGCTGGTACATCCAGCGGATCAGCGATCCCGGCTGGATCAGGCCGGTCTGGCGGAACGTGTCGAGGGAGAGGAGCAGGCGCGGCCCGAAACCGAGGCCGCCGGCGAGCCTGTCCGGCTCGCTGCGGATGACGCCGGCGATCCGCACGGGCAAGTCGCCGAGGATCACCTCGTCGCCGACGGCGACGCCGAGGCGCACCAGCAGCGCCGGCTCGACCAGAACGCCGGCCCGGCCGTCGCGGACGGCGAGGGCGTCGCGCGTCGATGCCGCCGGCTCGCTCTCCAGCGTGCCGACCAGCGGGTAGAGGCCCGGGTCCACCGCCTTGATCTCGACCAGCGAGGATTTGGCGGCATCGCCGAGGGCGGGGGTGCGCGCCATGGCGCGCGTCGTCGCCATGGTGGCGACCGTGCCGCGTTCGGCGAGCGCCGCGATGATGGCGTCGGGCAGTTCCCGGTGCAGCACCTGGAACGAGGCGTCGGCGCCGAGGATCACCCGGCCCTCGCGCGCCAGACCCTCGACGAGCCCGCGGGCGAAGGAGCCGACGCCGGCGATCGCCGCGACCCCGAGCGCGATGCAGGCGATGAAGGTGCCGAAGCCCCTAAGGCCGCCGCGCAGGTCGCGCAGGCCCAGGCGGATGGCGGTCGGCAGGCGGCTCGGCCGCGCCACGAAGCCGCTCACGCCACCGTCTCCGGCGCGCGGCTGTCCTCGACGATGACGCCGGAGCGCAGGCGAACCACGCGGTCGCAGCGCTCGGCCAGGGCCCGGTCGTGGGTGACGAGCACCAGCGTCGCGCCGCGCTCCGCCTGCTTGGCGAACATCAGGTCGATGATGGTGCGGCCGGTGGTCTCGTCGAGATTGCCGGTCGGCTCGTCGGCGAAGAGGATCTCGGGGCGCACCGACAGGGCCCGCGCCAGCGCCGTGCGCTGCTGCTCGCCGCCGGACATCTGCGTCGGATAGTGGTTGAGCCGCGTGCCGAGGCCGACCGCGTCGAGTTCGTCGGCCGCCCGGTCGAAGGCGTCGCGCGCCCCGGCGAGCTCCAGCGGCACGGCGACGTTCTCCAGCGCCGTCATGGTCGGGATCAGGTGGAAGGACTGGAAGACGATGCCGGCATGGCGGCCGCGGAAGCGCGCCAGCGCATCCTCGTCGAGGCCGGTGATGTCGGTGCCCGCCACGGTCACGCGGCCGGAATCCGGACGTTCGAGCCCGGCCATGACCATGAGCAGCGTCGACTTGCCCGAGCCCGAGGGGCCGACGAGGCCCACCGACTGGCCGGCCGCGATGGACAGCGACAGGCCCTTGAGGATGTGGACGCGCGAGGCGCCGCGCCCGAGCGACAGCTCGACCTTGTCGATGGCGATGGCGGGGCGGGCCAGGTGCGGCGGGTCGGTCGGCAGGGGCATGGTATCGGGATCGCTCGCATCGGGCCGCACGTTGCGGCATTGCACCTAAGACCCTAGATGGCACCGGTATCCGCCTTTGGGAAGGGAACCCCCGTGCGACAGTTCGTGATCGGCCTGACCGCCCTCCTCCTCGGCCTCGCCACCCTTCCGGCCGGGGCCCAGCAGGCCCGGCCCGTCAGCATCGTCGCCCTCGGCGACAGCCTCACCGCCGGCTATGGCCTCGGGCCCGCAGATGCCTTCCCCGTCCGTCTGCAGGCGGCGCTGAAGGCGAAGGGCCTCGACGTGACGGTGCAGAACGCCGGCGTCTCCGGCGACACCTCGTCCGGCGGGCTGGAGCGGCTCGACTGGGCGGTGGGCGAGGGCGTCGACGCCGTCATCCTCGAGCTCGGCGCCAACGACGCCCTGCGCGGCATCGACCCCGCCGTCACCCGGCGCAACCTCGACACGATCATCACCCGGCTCAAGGAGAAGCGGATCGCCGTCCTCCTCACCGGCATGCTGGCGCCGCCCAACATGGGCGGCCCCTTCGCCGCCGCCTTCAACCCGATCTTCCCCGAGCTCGCCGCGAAGCACGGCGTCCTCTTCGATCCCTTCTTCCTCGACGGCGTCGCCGCCGATGCCTCGCTCAACCTCTCCGACGGCATGCATCCCAATGCGAAGGGCGTCGATGTCATCGTCCGGCGCATCCTGCCGAAGGTCGAGGAGCTGATCGCCGAGGTCCGGTCTCGCCGCGGCGGTTGACCGGGGCCCGCCGGCCCCCTACCCACACCACACATCCCCGCAGCGATCGGTATCCCGCATGCAGACCCGTTCCCTCGGCCGCACCGGCCTGTCCGTTCCCGTCATCTGCCTCGGCACCATGACCTTCGGAGAGCAGAACACCGAGGCGGAGGGCCATCAGCAGATGGACTACGCCGTGTCCCGCGGCGTCACCTTCTTCGACACGGCGGAGATGTATGCGGTGCCGCCGAAGGCCGAGACCTATGGCGCCACCGAGCGGATCATCGGCTCCTGGCTGAAGAAGCGTGGCCGGCGCGACGACATCCTCATCGCCTCGAAGATCGCGGGCGCCGGCGCCATGACGTGGCTGCGCCCGGACGGCGCGCCGACGCGCCTCACCCGCGCGCAGATGCAGATCGCCCTCGACCAGAGCCTGAAGCGGCTCGGCACCGACTACATCGACCTCTACCAACTGCACTGGCCGGAGCGGCCGGCCCCCTTCGGTGCCAATCCGAGCCGGTTCGACGGCGAGGGCTGGACCCCCCGCGCCGACGAGACGTCGATCGCCGAGCAGCTCGAAACCCTCGGCGACTTCGTCAGGGCCGGCAAGGTGCGCTTCATCGGCCTCTCCAACGAGAGCGCCTGGGGCACCATGACCTTCCTCAAGGAGGCCGAGGCGCGCGGCCTGCCGCGGGTGCAGAGCGTCCAGAACGCCTATCACCTGCTGAACCGCACCTTAGAGACCGCCCTCGCCGAGGTGACGCTGCGCGAGCAGGTGGGCCTGCTCGCCTATTCGCCCCTCGCCCAGGGATTTCTCACCGGCAAGTACCTGGACGGCGCCCGTCCCGCCGGCGCCCGCGTCACCCTCTTCGACCGCCAGCAGCGCTACCAGAAGCCGGGCTCGGAGGAGGCCGTCCGCGACTATGTCGCCATCGCCCGCCAGGCCGGCCTCGATCCCGCCGTCATGGCCATCGCCTTCGTGGCGAGCCGTCCCTTCGTCACCTCCGCCATCATCGGTGCCACCTCCATGGCGCAGCTGAAGACGGCCATCGACGCCGGCGAGACGGTGCTCTCGCCCGACATCCTCGCGGCGATCGACGCCGTCCACCAGCTCAGGGGCAATCCGGCCCCCTGACGGACCGGCACCCTCCGGAGAAACCGCTTGGAATCCGCCGGCGGACGGGCTAAACATGGTTTCATAAGATTCGAAGCGGTCCGGGGTCATATCCGCGCGTCGAACGCAACATCAAACAGGTCTGGTGGGGTTTGGTACGTCGGAGCCAGGGCGCGAGGGGCGCCATGAATCCGATCCCGAATGAAGGACGAGGCGCGCACGAGGCGCGAAGGGCGGGACGCTCGAGCGTCGCCCTGAACCCTGAAGATCGTTGAAAGGCCGAACGCGGCAAGGCCGGGCGCAGGGCGCCTGCGAGGTCTGTCTGCGAGCGGCTTCAGAATCCGGACGCATCGCTTGGACGCGTGCTCCGCTTGAGGAGGTCGATAAAGGACCGACATGAGAAACAGCAACAACAAGCGCATGCGCGGCCGCAACAACCGCGGCGGCGGCAAGGGCCCCAATCCGCTCTCGCGAAGCTACGAGTCCAACGGACCCGACGTGAAGATTCGCGGCACGGCCCAGCATGTGGCGGAGAAGTATCTCCAGCTGGCGCGCGATGCCCATTCCTCCGGCGATCCCGTCTCGGCCGAGAGCTATCTCCAGCACGCCGAGCACTATTTCCGCCTCATCGCCGCCGCCCAGGAGGCGCTCCGCCAGCAGCAGGCGCCGCGCGTCGAGGGCCAGCAGGTCGACGACGAGGGGGACGATGACGACGACGACGATTTCGCCTCGCCCTTCGACAAGCGCTTCGAATCGCCCGTCCAGGCGAAGCCCGAACTGCCGCCGCAGCAGCAGCCCCGCGATTTCGGCGGCCAGCCGCGCGACTTCCAGGGCCAGCGCGACTTCCAGGGGCAGCGCGATTATCAGGGCCAGCGCGACTTCCAGGGGCAGCGCGAGCCGCGCGACTACCAGGGCCAGCGTGACTTCCAGGGCCAGAACCGCGGCGACCGCGATCGCTTTCCCGGCGGCCAGCGCTTCCCCGACCGGCAGGACCGGCAGGACCGTCCCCGTCCCCAGCCCGAGGTGGTGAGCGGCGAGCAGCCCGACATCGCCGGTCCGGGACCGGACGGCGAGGGCGGCCAGCCCCGCGACGGCCGTCCCTATGAGAGCCGCCGCGAGCGCTTCGAGCGTCGCCGCGCCGAGCGCTTCGCCGAGCGCCAGGCCCGCCGCGAGGCCGGCGGTTTCGACGCCGACGGTCCGGATGGCGGGGATCACCAGCCCCATGCCGCTCCGGCCCAGCCGGCACCCGCCGCGCGCGACGAGGATGCGGGTCTCGGCCTGCCCTCCTTCATCACCGGCGGCGCCGCCGTGGTGCCTGCCGTCGCCGAGGAGCGGGAGGCGCCCGCCCCCCGCGTGCGCAAGCGCCGGACGCCGCGCGTCGAGGATGATCCGGCCGCCCCGGCCGGCGAGAAGACCCCCGCCGCCGAGTAAGGCCGGCACCGATGGACTGCGCGAGGGCGTGCCGAAAGGCGCGCCCTTATGCGTTCTGGGAGCTTGCCCTCGGACGGCCGGACCGCTAGAGCGCGCCGACACGCGAAACGGGGGACCCGACCATGGCCACGCACAAGCTTCTCATCCTGCCCGGCGACGGCATCGGTCCCGAGGTCATGGCGGAGGTCGAGAAGGTCGTCGGCTGGTTCGGCAGCCAGGGCATCGCCGCCTTCGAGACGGAGCACGGCCTGGTCGGCGGCAGCGCCTACGACGCCCACGGCGAGGCCATCTCCAACGCCGACATGGCCCTCGCCCAGGCGGCGGACGCCGTGCTCTTCGGCGCCGTCGGCGGCCCGAAATGGGCTGACGTGCCCTATTCCAAGCGGCCCGAGGCGGGCCTCCTGCGCCTGCGCAAGGATCTCGGCCTCTTCGCCAACCTGCGGCCGGCCATCTGCTTCCCGGCGCTCGCCGCCGCCTCGTCCCTCAAGCCGGAGGTGGTCGAGGGGCTCGACATCCTCATCGTCCGCGAACTGACCGGCGGCGTCTATTTCGGCGAGCCGAAGGAGATCGTCACCCTCGAGGACGGCCAGCAGCGCGGCATCGACACCCAGCTCTACACGACCTCCGAGATCGAGCGCATCACCCGCGTCGCCTTCGAGCTCGCCAGGACCCGCCGCAACAAGGTCTCCTCCGCCGAGAAGCACAACGTCATGAAGACCGGCGTCCTGTGGAAGCAGGTCGTGACCCGCGTCCACAAGGCCGAGTTCGCCGACGTGGAGCTGGAGCACGTGCTCGCAGACAACTGCGCCATGCAGCTCGTCCGCTGGCCGAAGCAGTACGACGTCATCGTCTGCGACAACCTCTTCGGCGACATCCTGTCCGACGTCGCGGCCATGCTGACCGGCTCGCTCGGCATGCTGCCCTCCGCCTCGCTCGGCGCCGAAGACCCTGTCTCCGGCAAGCGCAAGGCCCTCTATGAGCCGGTCCACGGCTCGGCCCCCGACATCGCCGGCAAGGGCGCCGCCAATCCGATCGCGACGATCTCGTCCTTCTCGATGGCGCTGCGCTATTCGTTCAAGGCGATCGAGGCCGCCGACATGCTCGACAAGGCGGTGACCAACGTCCTCGCCTCCGGCCTGCGGACGGCGGACATCCGCTCCGACAACACCCATGTGGTCGGCACCGCCGGCATGGGCGACGCCATCATCAAGGAGCTCCGGCACCTCGCCGGCTGAGGCCGCAGGGGCGGCGGCGGGCGCCTCCCCGCCGGTCCGCCCGTCAGGTGCGGAAGTCGACGTTGATGCCCGGCTTGGTCATCTGCTTCGGCTGTTTCGACGTGCCGATGGTGGCGGTGAAGCCCTCGAGCCGCGAGAGATGCTGGCGCGCCTCCGGCGACAGCGTCACCGTGACGTTGGCCGTCTTGATGCGGGGCGCGCTGTCCGCGGGCCGCACGGCGCTGGCCGCGGACTGTCCGCCCGTGGCGCTGCCGCCCGCCGGGCCGACTGCGCCCGTACCGATCTGACCGACGGCCATCGCTGCCTCCTCCATCCGAATGTGAGGAGACCATGAAGAAACATGGTTAACCGAGGGTAAACGCCCTGCGCGGGTCCGGCACGCGCCGCCGTCAGAGGCGGTTGAGGCGGAGCGGCGAGGGCCGGCCGCCGCGCTCGGAGACCACCGGGGTCGCCTGCGTCGCGGCCGGGGTGGACGGGCAGGGAAGGCGGGCGAGCTCCGCCCGGGCGAAGAGGCTGGCGATGGCGGCGTCGCGCACGCCCACCGTGAACAGCCTGTCGACGAAGCACGAGGCGTCCTGGCGGCTGACGATCTCGGGGCCGCCGCTGCACACCCAGCCCGTGACGCGGATCCCCGCCTCGCTCTCGCGCAGCGCGAAGCCGAGGCAGGCCTTGCTGCCCTCGTCCGTGTCGATGGTCATGTCGGCGGTCTGCATCGGGCCGAACTTGGTGGCGAGCGGGATGGGATTGGGGGCGACCGTCGCCGACACGCCGAGGTCCGAGACGACGGCGCCGAGATCGGTGACCGCGGTGGCCGGCGCCATCTCGCCGCGATCGACGACGAGCGCCGCATGGCGGCGGGCATCCTCGGCCGAACCGAAGCGGAAGACCTCGCGCGCCAGCCCGTCGGACCGGCGGAACATCGCGACCTCCTGGCCGAGCGGCCGCCAGCGGGGCGCGTCGACGTCGAAGCCGCCGTGGCGCGCCGTCACCGGGCGCCAGACCGGCACGGGGTCGGCGGCCTCCTCGGCGACGAGGGACGGACGGATCGGCTCCGCCGCCGGCCGGTCGCCTCCCGCAAGGTTGACCAGCAGCACGACCGGCAGCGCCGCCATGATGGCGAAGGCGCCGAGGGCGAGCAGCGCCGGTGCTGTCCGCCTGTCCGGCAGCCTGACGACCTCTCCAACCGTTGTGCGCAAGACCCGCTCTCCGTTCGACGGGGCGAGCCTGCCAGCGAAGCGACCACCGCGGGGTTGAGCGGCATGGTTGACGCACGGTAAATGTGCAGCGTGGTGAATGGTTTATGAGCATTCACCACCGTCACCCCGGGCAGCGTTGCTGGCTTGCAACACGGTCTCGCCGCCGCGTCGCCACAAAGCAAGGAGTCGTTGACTCTCGTTCCGGATTTTCTTCTCTCGACAACTGAAGAGAAACTGATCGCCCCGCTCTTTCGGCGCGTGACCGCCGGTGGGTATGGGCGGTATGGGAGAGGGTCATGGGACGTCGTTGGGCGCGGCCGCTGGCGGCTGCGGGTCTGGTCGCTTGTGCAGCGGCAGGTATCTCGGCACCGGAAAAGGCCGAGGCGCGGGAGATCGTGCGGGTCAATTTCAACGCCGAGCCCGGCACTATCGTCATTCGCAATTCGGAACGCCGGCTCTACCTGGTCAAGGAGAACGGCATCGCCATCCGCTACCGCGTGGCCGTCGGCCGCGCCTCGGAACAGTGGGAGGGCCGCACGGTCGTGAACGGCCGCCACGTCCGCCCTGCCTGGTCGCCGCCCGCCGTCGTCCGGCGCGCCAATCCCAGCCTGCCGGATGTCATCCCCGGCGGCGCACCGAACAACCCGATGGGCGAGGGCGCGCTGACCCTCGCCGGCGGCGAGTATGCCATCCACGGCACCTCCGCCAGCATGCGCCGCTCTGTGGGCACCGCCGCCTCCTTCGGCTGCTTCCGCATGCTGAACGAGGACGTCGTCGACCTGATGAACCGCGTCGGCGTCGGCGCCACCGTGGTCGTCACACGCTGAGCCTTTGCCGGCTCAGGGCGCGGCGGCGAACCAGCGCCGCGCCAGCGTGACGTCGGCCTGCGTCAGGCCGTGACCGGCCGGCAGCACCTCGTGCTCCACCGCCGCCCCGGCGGTCGAAAGCTGGGCGGCGAGTTCGGCCGCATCATCCTCCGGCACGATCGGATCCATCGCCCCGGACAGGATCAGCACCCGCCGGCCCGACAGGTCGGCGGCGGGCGGGTCAGGAAGCGGCACCATGGCGCGGATCAGCACCGCCCCGTCCAGCACCTCCGGCCGGAGCAGCAGCATCGCCGCGGCGATGTTGGCGCCGTTCGAGAAGCCGACCGCCACCGGGCGGGCGAGGCCGTGGGCCCGTGTCGCCGCCGCGACGAAGTCGGCGAGCTCGTGGGCCCGCCGCACCACGTCCTCGTGATCGAAGACGCCCTCCGCCAGCCGGCGGAAGAAGCGCGGCATGCCGTTCTCCAGCACCTTGCCGCGCGGCGAGAGCAGCGCCGCTCCCGGCGCGATCATCTGGCCGAGGGGCAGGAGGTCGTTTTCGTCGCCGCCCGTGCCGTGAAGCAGCAGCAGGGCACGGCTGTCGGCATTCGCCCCGGGCACGAAGCGATGGACGAAGCCGCCGTCGGTGAGGGTGGCCATGGCAAGTCTCCAGGGATGGGTGCGCCGCGCCCGGGCGGGCGCGGCGGTCTCGTGGGGGCGGTCAGGCGAGGGCGGGCAGCACGGCCTCGATGCGGGCGCGCTGAGCCTCGTATTGCGGCGGCAGCTTCAGCGCCTGGCCGAGGCTCTCCGCCGGCTCGTCCACGGCGAAGCCGGGAACGTCGGTGGCGATCTCGAACAGGATGCCGCCCGGCTCGCGGAAATAGACGGAGCGGAAGTAGTTCCGGTCGCGCTGTTCCGTGACGCGCTGGCCGTGGTGCTCGCGCAGCCGCTTGACCATGGCCTCCTGCGCCGCATCGTCCGCCGCCCGGAAGGCGACGTGATGCACCGAGCCGGCGCCCTCGCGTCCGGCGAGGAAGCCGCCGGCCTCGCGGATGTCGACGATGCCGCCGAGGGGGGTCCCGGCAACCGCATAGCGGGTCACGTTGCCCTCGCTCGCTACCCTGGCGAAGCCGAAGACGTCGGTGAGGATCGCCCCCGTCTTCTCGCCGCGCTCGACCAGCAGCGACACCCCGTGGAATCCGCGGATCGCGTGTTCCGCCGGCACGCCGCCGCCGTCCCAGGCCGGCTCGTCGCCGATGCGGGGCATGCAGGCGAGGGCGAGCCTCATCCCGTCCGGGTCCTTGAAGGACAGGACGGATTCGCCGAAGCGCCTGGTGATCGTCTCGTGCGCCACACCCTTCTCGACGAAGCGGTGCGCCCACCAGCCGAGCGAACCCTCCGGCACGCGGAACACCGTCTCCTGCGTCTGCCCGACGCCGAGCCTGCCGGGGGCGGCATGCTCCCAGGGGAAGAAGGTCAGGATGGTGCCGGGCGAACCCGCGCCGTCGCCGAAATAGAGGTGGTAGGTGCCGGGATCGTCGAAGTTGACGGTCTTCTTCACCAGCCGGAGACCGAGGACCTCGGCGTAGAAGGCGAGGTTGCGGCGGGCCGGGCCGGAAATCCGTTGAAATTGCCGATGAAGGACATGGAAGCCTCCTGCCGGACGCGGTGTGCGTCCTGTTGACGGCAAGATAGGCGGCGCCGGCCATGGCGCCATCGTAAAGTCCTTGCGCCCTCGCAATCAGACTGTGCGCGCTCCTCCGGGTCGATTGCGCCGGAGCGCTCAGTTCGTCTTCGGGAAGACGTAGATGAAGGTGGCCATGTCCGTCTCCGGCGTCGCGTCGGGATCGCGGACATACTCCTCGACGAAGGCGTCCTCGGCGACGATGGAGCGCTCGTCGAGGTGGTTGGTGATCTCGTCGTAGGTCTGTTCCATCGTGTCGTAGCCGCCGTGATGGACGAAGCGCAGCGCCTTGCCGGCCGGCGTCTCGCCGGGCTTCGCCGGCGCATAGGCCTGGGCGGGCTTCGCCACTTCACGCACCGGCAGGATCGCCTCGAAGTCGACGGCGTCGTCCGAGGAGGAGACGAAGCGGATCATCGGCGGTCCCGTCACCTCGGCGCCCTCGCGGGCGGCGATCGCCTTGAGGTCGGTGATGGCCTTGCGGAACTGGCCGTAGAGGTCGTCCCAGCTGGTCTTGCCGCCGAGCACCAGGGCGGGCCGGGCCGCAAGCGTCACCTCGTCGCCGAAGCCGGCGGCCTGCACCACCTCGTCCGAGGGCAGCACCCCGCGGGGGCCCGCCGGGGCGGCCGGGGCCTGCACCGCGGCGGGCGGCGCCGGGGTCGCGGGCGGCTCCGTCGCGGGGGGAGGGGGCGTGGCGGGCTGGGTGGCGGCGGGAGGGGCAGGCGCCGGCTGTGCGGCGGCCTCCATCGGCCCCGCTCCGAAGGCGAGGAGTGCGGCGAGGAGAGCCGTGCTGACCCCGTATCCGGCACCCCGTCGCGTCATGTCGATCCTCTCGCGGTCCCGCGCCGTTCCGCGCGATGCGGACGGCCGGTTTTGGACAAGCCCAGGATAACCTATATAGAGACTGCCCATTGTGTCCTCGCCATCACATCCCGACACCAACTCCCACGCGTCACCACGGGTCCCGAGCATGAGCCCGCTCGCCAACCATCCGTTCTGGAAGATGAACGGCGCCGGCAACGAGATCGTCGTCGTCGACCTGCGCGCCTCGTCCCACGTCGTCACGGCGGCGGAGGCGCGCGCCATCGCCGCCGACGCGCGCTCGCGCTTCGACCAGATGATGGTGCTGCACCGGCCGCGCACGCCGGGCACGCGCTGCTACATCCGCATCTACAACACCGACGGCAGCGAGGCCGGGGCCTGCGGCAACGGCACGCGCTGCGTCGCCTGGGTGCTGGCCGAGGAGGACGGCGCCGAGAGCTTCACGGTCGAGACCGTGGCGGGCCTTCTCGCCTGTCGCCGCGTCGGGCCCCACGCCTTCTCCGTCGACATGGGCGAGCCGCGCTTCGGCTGGCAGGACATCCCGCTTGCCGAGGAGTTCCGCGACACCCGCGCCATCGAGCTGCAGATCGGCCCCATCGACGCGCCCGTCCTGCATTCGCCCTCGGTCGTTTCCATGGGCAACCCGCACGCCATCTTCTGGGTCGACGACCCCTATGCCTACGACCTGCCGAAGATCGGCCCCATGCTGGAGAACCATCCGATCTTCCCCGAGCGTGCCAACATCTCGCTCGCCGCGGTGAAGGCCCGCGACCACATCGTCCTCTGGGTCTGGGAGCGCGGCGTCGGCATCACCCGCGCCTGCGGTTCGGCCGCCTGCGCCGCCCTCGTCTCGGCGGCGCGGACCAAGCGCACCGACCGCGCCGCGACTGTGTCGCTGCCGGGCGGCGACCTCGTCGTCGCATGGCGCGAGGACAACCACGTGATCATGACCGGGCCGACCGAGCTCGAGCATGAGGGCACCTTCGCACCCGCCCTCTTCGCGACGGCGGCGTGAACCCGATGGACGCGGCGCGCCCTTCCGTCGAGGTCGTCACCTTCGGCTGCCGGCTCAACACCTCGGAATCCGAGGTGATGCAGCGCCTCGCGGCCGAGGCGGGGCTCACCGACACGATCGTCGTCAACACCTGCGCCGTCACCGCCGAGGCGACGCGCCAGGCGCGTCAGGCGATCCGCCGCATGAAGCGCGAGAACCCCGACGCCCGCATCGTCGTCACCGGCTGCGCCGCGCAGACCGAGCCCGAGGTCTTCGCCGCCATGGACGAGGTCGACCGGGTCATCGGCAACGACGAGAAGATGAAGGCCGAGGCCTGGGGCGAGACGCGCACGGCGCTCGGCCGCGGCCCGGATTTCGGCATCGCCGCCAGCGAGAAGGTGGCGGTCAACGACATCATGGCAGTGCGCGAGCAGGCGCTTCACCTCATCGACGGCCTCACCGGCCGCTCGCGCGCCTTCGTTCAGGTGCAGAACGGCTGCGACCACCGCTGCACCTTCTGCATCATCCCGTTCGGGCGCGGCAACAGCCGCTCCGTGCCGATGGGCGAGGTGGTGGAGCAGGTGCGCCGCCTCGTCGGCAACGGCTATCGCGAGGTCGTCCTCACCGGCGTCGACATCACCAGCTACGGCCAGGGCCTGCCCGGCGAGCCGAAGCTCGGCGCGCTGGTGAAGGCGATCCTGCGCCACGTGCAGGATCTCGAGCGCCTGCGCATCTCCTCCATCGATTCCGTCGAGGCCGATCCCGACCTGCTCGACGTCATCGCCGACGAGGCGCGGTTCATGCCGCACCTGCACCTGTCGCTGCAGGCCGGCGACGACATGGTGCTGAAGCGGATGAAGCGCCGCCACCTGCGCGACGATGCCATCCGCTTCTGCGACGAGGTGCGCCGCCTGAGGCCCGACATGGTCTTCGGCGCCGACATCATCGCCGGCTTTCCCACCGAGACCGAGGAGATGTTCGCCCGCTCCCTCGCCATCGTCGAGGAGTGCGGCCTGACGCACCTTCACGTCTTTCCCTATTCGCCCCGGCCCGGCACCCCGGCGGCCCGCATGCCCCAGGTCGCCCGCGACGTGGTCAAGGACAGGGCGCGCCGCCTGCGCGAAAAGGGCGAGGCGGCGCTCGCGTCCCATCTCGCCGGCATGGTCGGCCGCAGCTTCCAGGTTCTGGTCGAAACGCGCGACATGGGCCGCACCGAGCACTTCACGCCGGTCCGCCTGGGGGCCTCCGCCGAGCCCGGCACCATCCTGCCGGTCACCGTGACCGCCCATGACGGACGCGAGGCCATCGCCGCGTGAGGCTCGGAACCTTCTCCGCAAGTGCGACGTTGTCAGATCAACAATGCATGACAATGGAGATGGAAATGGGTCTCGGACGCGGTGCTCTCTTGTGGCTCCTCGGCATTCCCCTGCCGATCATCATCCTGCTCGCCATCTTCTGGAGCTGAGCGGGCGCGCCCTTCGCGGCGCGAGCGAAAGCGAAGAAGGCCCGGACACCGTCCGGGCCTTCTCTTTTGCGCATCGCGACGGGATCAGCGCGTCAGCTGCTGGGCTGGCGCGGTCAGGCTGACGCGGAGCCCGGCGCCGGACCAGTCGTAGGTCATGGCGCCCTTGAGCTGGCGCTGCACGCTCATCTCGATCAGCTGGCTGCCGAAGCCCCGGTGCGTGGGCTCGCTGGTCGTCGCCGTCCGTGTCTCGCTCCAGCTCAGCGTGACGTCGCTGGCCGAGGCGGTCCATTCCACCGCCAGCTGGCCGCCCTCCTCGGCGAGGGCGCCGTATTTCGCGGCGTTGGTGGCGAGTTCGTGGAACACCAGGGCGAGGCTCGTCGCCGCCGAGGATCCGAGCGTGATCTGCGGACCGGACAGGGTCACCTGGTCCGGGCGGCCGAGATGGGGCGCCAGGATGCGGGTGAGCAGGTCCGACAGATGGGTCGTCTCGGCCTTGTCGGTCTCGCCGAAGACGGCGGAGCGGATGAGGTCGTGGGCGGCGGCGAGCGCCGAGAGCCGGCCGCGCAGGGCCTCCGCCATGTCCCGTGGGGTCGCGGAGGCGCGGGCTGTCATCGAGATGAGACCCGACACCACGGCGAAGATGTTCTTCACCCGGTGGTTGAGCTCGCGCAGCAGGATGGAGCGGGCCTCCTCCGATTCCTTGAGCTCGGTGATGTCGACGATGGCGCCGGGGAAGCGGGCCGGGCGCCCCTCGTGGTCATAGAGGCATTCGCCGCGCGCGATCACCCAGCGCCAGCCGCCGTCCCGCGACTTCAGGCGATATTCGGAGGTGTATTTCTCCTTGGTGTTCATCGCCTCGCGGAAGGCGTCGCGCACCCGCGGCAGGTCCTCCGGATGGATGGCCTCGAGATAGTGTTCGACGGGCATCCCCTCGGTGTGCGGGCCGGAGCCGGTCCCGAAGAGCTGGGCGAGCCGCGCGTCGGGGAAGAACAGGTTCGAGCCGATGTGCCAGTCCCAGGTTCCGATCATGCCCGCCGAGTTGAGGGCGAAGGCGAGGCGCTCGCGGCTGCGCGCCAGCTCCTCGCGCGCCCGCACGCGCTCGGTGGCCTCCGTCACCACCCCGAGCACGCCGATCCGCTCGCCCTCCTCGTCGACGACGGGGCTGTAGGCGAGATCGAACCAGACGTCCTCCGGCCCGCCGTTGCGGTAGAGCACGAAGGGGCGCTCGGTGAAGGTCAGCGTCGTGCCGCCGAGCACCGTCTCCAGCATCGAGCCGTTGAACTCGGCGGCCTCAGGCCAGGCCTCGACCACCGACTGGCCGATGATCTGCGGATGCCGCGAGCCGGCGATCTGCGCATAGCCCTCGTTGTAGATCATCACGCCCGTCGGCCCCAGCATGAGCGTCTGCGGGATGGGCGAGACGAGGATCAGCTTGACCACCGTCTTCACGGTCGTCGACCAGTCTTCGATCGGCCCGAGGGGCGTCGACGACCAGTCGTGCGTCGCGATCAGCCTGCCGATCTCGCCGCCGCGCGTCGACAGGCGTTCGGTCCAGGGGCTGCTGTGCGTCATGTGGGATAAGCGGCCTTCAGCCCTGTTGTCGACCAGGCGACCTGATGTTGCGCCACGGTGGGAATGTCGAACGTGAGCCGGCACAGCGTGCCGCTGTCGTTGACGATGGTGAGGGTGCCGCCGAGCTGCGAGGCGAAGGACCTCAGCACGGTCAGCCCGATGCTGCGGGCGGCGGCGAGGTCGAAGCCCGGCGGAACGCCCGGCCCGTCGTCGCGCACCCTGAGTTCGGCCAGGCCGCCGCTCTTCTCCAGCGTCACCGAGATGGTGCCGGCCGGGCGCTGGCCGAGGCCGTGCTCGAGGGCGTTGTTGATGCACTCGGTGAGGATCAGCGCCACGGGGAGGAACTTGTCCTGCGGCAGGGCGATGGGCGTGATGTCGGTGGCGAGCGTGACGCGGTCACGGGCGCCCGCCGCGTCGATGCAGCGCTCCGCCAGCTCGCGCACGAAGTCGTTGTCGATCCGCCCGTCGGCATGGGCCGGGTCGTGGAACATGCGGTGGATGTCGGCGATCACCCCGACCCGCTGCACGCTGTCCGCAAGCGCCCGCCGGGCTTCGGGATCCTTCACCGCGCGGACCTGGATGTTGAGCAGGGCCGAGACGGACTGGAGATTGTTGCCGATTCGGTGCTGGAGCTCCTTGAACAGCGTATCCCGCTGTTCGGCGTGCAGCACCGCCTTCTCCCGCTCGGCGCGCAGGGCCGCGAGGGCCCCGGTCAGACGGTCGATGATGAGGATGTCGACCACCACGATGAAGGCGAAGAAGGCGATGGCGACGCCGGACTGGTAGTCGAGGACCAGGGCGTTGGTCGGCGGAATGAAGAAATAGAGGGCGGCAAGGCCGCTCAGCACGGCGCAGAGGCTGCCGGGTCCGGCACCCGCGACGAAGGTCGCGACGATGATCGCCGGAAAGAAGGTCAGGAAGGGAAAGCCGGGGGGAAGCGAGGGTTCTGCGAGGAAGCGCAGGGCGAGAGCCGCCAGGAACAGGCCGACGCCAACCGAATATCGCAACAGCCAATGTCGATCGTTCATATAGGTCCCGCGGGGCGCCATCCAACCGCCATCCTTAGCATCACGCCGAGCAGACCAGCGGCCCACGACGAAATCGTCGCGGGCCGCAGGAAAAATGGAGTGTCGCCGTTAGGGCGACGGAAAGGTCTAGGTTCTGGACTCATAAGCTCTGAGCCATATTCGGGCTGATGCGAGGGTGACGGCTGCGAGGAAGTTTCTGGCGAGTTTGTCGAAGCGCGTTGCGACCCGTCGGAAGTGTTTGAGCTTGCAGAAGTATCGTTCGATGAGGTTGCGCTTGCTGTAGAGCGTGGGATCGACCGAGCGCTGGACTTTGCGGTCCCTCTGCGTCGGGATGTGAGCGCAGCCACCCTTTGCGGCGACGAGATCGATGACGGCGCGGGCATCGTAGCCGCGGTCGGCGACGAGGGCTGGTGCCGGCCTCAGACCATCGATCAAAGCCTCGACG
>LNFH01000429.1 GCA_001464235.1 Rhizobiales bacterium Ga0077556
ACCAGCCGACCGCAGCCTGCCGTGGAAAGGGTCGGGCCAGGCGCACCGGGGGAATGAAAGCGGGACGTCGTAGCCCCCCTCCCCGCGCAGCGGGGAGGGTAAGGGTGGGGCCCTGCTGCGAGAACGGCTCGCACCATGTCGTCGTCTGCACCGGGCGCCCGGCACATCGGACGTGCGTCCTTCGAGGCTCGCCTTGCGGGGCGCGGGGCGGGCGAGAGACGCCCGCCGCGTCCCTCACGCATACAGCCGCTTGATAGCGTCGGCGTATTTCGCCTCGATCGCCTTGCGGCGCACCTTCATCGTCGCCGTGACCTCGCCGTCGTCGTGGTCGAGCTCCTTGTCGAGGATCTCGAAACGGCGGATGTTGGCGACCTGGGCGAGGGTCTCGTTGGCCTTGTCCACCGCCTGCTGGACGAGTTCCACCACCTGCGGCGCCTGCGACAGGTTCTTGTAGTTGGTGAAGGCGATGCCCTTCATCTCGGCCCATTTGCCGACCGTCTCCATGTCGATCTGGATGAGGGCCGCGACATATTTCTGCCGGTCGCCGAAGACGATGCATTCCTTGATGAAGGGGCTGAGCTTCACCGCGTGCTCGATCTCGGTCGGCGACAGGTTCTTGCCGCCGGCGGTGATCATGATGTCCTTCTTGCGGTCGACGATCTTGATGTGGGCGCCCTGCATCTCCGCGACGTCGCCGGTGCGCAGCCAGCCGTCGACGATGGTCTGGCGGGTGGCTTCCTCGTTCTTGTAGTAGCCCTCGAAGATGGTGGCGCCGCGGGCCATGATCTCGCCGTCCTCGGCGAGCTGGACCTGCGTGCCCTTCATCGCCTTGCCGACCGTTCCGACCACCACGTCGTCCAGCGTCTGGCCGAGAATGCCGCCGGAGGTCTCGGTCATGCCGTAGATCTCGACCAGCGGCACGCCGATGGTGCGGAAGAAGCGGATCACGTCGGGCGAGATGGGCGCCGCGCCGGTGAAGGCGATGCGGCAGCGGGTGAGGCCGATGGCATTCTTCAACGCCCGGAAGACCGCGGCATAGGCGAGGGCGTATTTGGCCCTCTCGGCCAGCGACCAGCTCGACCGCGGCTTGTCGGCGAAGGGCGCGCAGAGGTCGAAGGCCGTCTTGTAGAGCCATTTCTGGACGGGCCGGGCCTCGTACATCTTCACGCGGATGCCCGAATGCATCTTCTCCCAGATGCGCGGCACGCCGAGGAAACTGGTGGGCGCGACCTCGCGCAGGTCCTCCTGCACGGTGCGCAGGCTCTCGCCGAAATCGACGCGGCTGCCGGCATAGAGCGGGGCGAAGACCGTCGTCGCCTGCTCGGCCACGTGGCAGAGCGGCAGGTAGGAGAGCGCCGTCCAGCCGGTGCCGATGCCGTAGCGGTCGAGGAGCCCGTTGGCACCGGCGCGGATGTTGCGGAAGGAGAGCATGGCCCCCTTCGGCTTGCCGGTTGATCCAGAGGTATAGATGAGCAGGGCAATATCGGAGAGCTGATGGTCGCACATCAGTTCGTCGACGATGGCGGGGTTCTTCTCGTACTCGGCGCGGCCGAGGGCCTCGACCGCGTCGAAGGTCATGACGAGGCCCGGCTCGTATCCGGACAGGCCGCGGTCCTCGAGGGCGATGATCTTCTTCACCTTCGGCAGGTCGGCGCGCGCCTCCACCACCTTGTCGATCTGCTCCTGGTCCTCGCAGACGACGATGGTGCAGTCGGCATGGTCGAGCACATAGGCCACCTCGTTGGAGGGGCTGGTGGGATAGACGCCGACGGTGACCGCGCCGAGCACGCCGGCGCCCATCTGCGAGAGCACCCACTCGATGCGGTTCTCGGAGATGACGCCGATATGGCCCTTCGGTTCGAGGCCGAGCGCGCGGAAGCCGAGGGCGACGTGGCAGGAGCGCAGCCAGTATTCGGCATAGGTGGTCGGCCGCCAGATGCCGAAGCGCTTCTGGCGCAGCGCGATCTCGGATCCGCGCTCCGCCGCGTGCTTCTTCAGCATCTGCACCACGGAGAGCGGCGGCAGGGCTGCGGCGGGATCGGCCGCGGCGGCGGGCGCCGCCTCGCGGGCCATGTCGAGGGGGAGTGCGGTCGCGGTCATGACAGCCACCTCTTGCGCCTCTTGTAGTGCTTGATGTCGCGATAGCTCTTGTGGGCGAGGCCGAGATAGAACTCCTGCACGTCGCGGTCGGCGACGAGCTTCTCGGTCGGCCCGTCGATGACGATGCGCCCGGTCTCCATGATGTAGCCGTAGTGGGCGATGGAGAGGGCGACGGAGGCGTTCTGCTCGACGAGGAGCATGGAGACGCCCTCCTCCGCGTTGATGCGGGCGATGATGGCGAAGATCTCCTCCACCAGCAGCGGCGCGAGGCCGAGGGAGGGCTCGTCCAGCAGGATGACGCGGGGCTTGGCGACGAGGGCGCGGCCGATGGCCAGCATCTGCTGCTCGCCGCCTGAGAGATAGCCGGCAATGGATTTCCGCCGCTCGGCGAGGCGCGGGAAGTAGCGGTAGACGATGTCGAAGTCGGCGGTGGCGCCGGGACGGCCGGTCAGCGCATAGGTGGCGGCGGTGAGGTTCTCCTCCACCGTCAGGTCGCCGAAGATGCGCCGGCCCTCCATGACGTGGAACAGGCCGCGGCGGACGAGCTTGTGCGGGGAGCTCTGCTCGACGGGCTCGCCGTCGAAGCTGATGCGGCCCTCGGTGACGAGGCCGTTCTCCATGGGCAGCAGGGCCGAGACGGCCTTCAGCACGGTCGACTTGCCCGCGCCGTTGGAGCCGAGCAGGGCGACGATCTTGCCCTTCGGCACGGCGAGCGACAGGCCGCGCAGCGCCTGGATGGCCTTCGAATAGACCACCTCGATATTGTTCACCTCGAGAATGAGGTCGCCGGTCGTCGCCATGAAGCCCTCGGGCGCTTGCGGATGCGAGAATGGCGGGGCGACCGCGGCGCGGCCGCCCCGTCCGACGTCAGGAGCTGGCGGAGATGGTGATCCAGTCGGAAGCCGGCTTCAGCATCTTGTCGGCGGCGCTGTACTGGTAGACGCGGCCGTGCGGGAAGGAGTTGCCGGTCATGGTGATCGGCACGCCGACGACGCCGCCGGTGTCGTAGTTCCGGATGGCGCGGGCGTGCTTCATCATGTTGACGGCGTTCAGTTCCTCGTTGGCCGCGAGGGTGCGCTTCAGCACCTCGATGGCCAGCATGGCGTTGGTCCAGCCCTGGTAATAGGCGTGGGTGCGCGTCTTGCCGACGTTGGCGGCGCGGATGGCGTCCATCTGCGGGCCGGTGGCGGCGGGGTCGAAGTTGTAGGCCGAGACGCCCATGTAGCCGTCGGCGGCAGCGCCGTGTCGGTGGAGTAGAACGTGCCCATGAACTTGGAGGTCATGCCGGCCTGGCGGGCCTGCGCCATGAATTCCGGGATCGGCTGCAGCACGTAGCCGTGGAAGATCACGTAGTCGGGGTTGCGGCGGCGGATCTTCAGGACGTCGCCGGAGACGTCGACCGAGCCCGGCTGGGTGACGATCTTCTCCACGAGGTTGAGCTCGAGGCGCTTGGCCTCGGCCTCGCCGGCGGCGATGGGATCGCGGCCGAACTCGGTGTCGGAATGGACGAAGACGACCGAGGCGCCCTTCTTCTGGCCGGCGATGTAGCGCAGCAGCACGCGCATCTGGTCGGAATAGTTCGGGCCCGGGATCCACTGGTTCGGGAAGGCCTGCGGATTGTCGATCTCCGAGGCGAAGGAGGCGCCGGCCATGACGGTGGTGCCGCGGCGGTTCAGCTCCGGGTTGATGGCCTTCTGGAAGCCGGTGGAGTCGCCGAAGAACACCGGCGTCTGATGCTGCGAGGTGATGCGGGTGAAGATGGCGACGGCGTTGTCGACGCGGTAGCCGGAATCCTCGTTGACGTAGCGGATGCGGCGGCCGGCGACGCCGCCGTTCTTGTTGACGAACTCGAAGTGGTCGCGGCCGCCCTCGAAGCCCTCGACGCCGGCGAAGGCGAAGACGCCGGACATGGGGTTGGCGGCGCCGATGACGAGTTCGGGGGCCTGGGCGAAGGCGCGGCCGGAGGCCGTCGAGACGAGGGCGGCGCCGAGGCCGAGCTGGTGGAATGCACGGCGGGTCAGACGGGTCATGGGTGTCTCCTCAGAGGGTTTGGGTCCCGCCTTGGCGGCGGTTCTTTTCGTGTTGGGCTCACGTCCTGAACGGCCACAGGGCGAAGTAGCGGCGCGTCCTGCGCCACATCTCCGCGAGCCCCATGGGTTCGAAGATGAGGAAGCCGATGATGAGCAGGCCGAAGATGATGTTGCGGACCGGCGCGAGATAGATGGAGGCGTCGGGGAACCACGGCACCAGGGCGGTCGCCGACAGCTTCAGGAATTCCGGAATGAGCGTCATGAAGACGGCGCCGAAGATGCCGCCGACGATGGTGCCGGCCCCGCCGACGATGACGGCGGCGAGGAAGAAGATGGAGGCCAGCGCCGGGAAGCTCTCCGGCGTCACGACGCGGAACAGATAGGCCCAGAGCCCGCCGGCGACGCCCGCATAGAAGGACGAGATGGCGAAGCTCATCAGCTTGTACTTGAACAGCGAGATGCCGATGATCTCCGCCGAGATGTCGCGGTCGCGGATGGCGATGAAGGCGCGGCCGACGCGGGTGCGGAAGAGGTTCTTGGCCGCCAGCACCATGACGACGCAGATGGGCATGACCAGCCAGTAGAGCCGGTCCGGCGTCGCCAGCTCGATGCCGGCGATGGTGGCGGTCGGCACGTTGAGGCCGCGCAGGCCGCCGGTCACCGGCGTCCAGTTGAGGAAGACGAAGCCGAGGATGACGGAGGCCGCCAGCGTCGCGATGGCGAGGTAGAGCCCCTTGATGCGCAGCGAGGGCAGGCCGACGAGATAGCCGATGCCGGCGGCGACCGCGCCCGCCAGCACGAGATTGAGGAGGACCGGCGTGTCGAAGCGGCCGTCGAAGAAGGCGACCGTATAGGCGCCCACCGCCATGAAGGCGGCGTGGCCGAGGCTCACCTGGCCGGTATAGCCGGTGAGGATGTTGAGGCCGGTGGTGGAGATGACGTTGATCATCACCAGCACGGCGAGGAACATCCAGTAGTTGGAGCCGTTCAGCGGAAAGAGGAGGAGGCCGGCCATCAGCAGGCCGAACCAGACCTTCTGGGTGTCGGTCTTGAACAGGCCCTCGTCGGCCGCGTAGCTCTCCTTGGCGGTCCCGACGCGCATGATCAGAGTCTTTCGATCTCATGCGTGCCGAACAGGCCGTAGGGCCTGACCACCAGCACGACGAGCAGGATGGAGAAGGTGGCGAGGAGCTTGAACTCGCCGCCGAGGAAGCGGCCGACCATGGCCTCGAGCCAGCCGATGAAGAGGCCGGCGATGAGGGCCCCGAGGATGGAATCGAGGCCGCCGACGATCACCACGACGAAGACCGAGAGGCCGAACAGGCCCATGGCCGAGGAGATGCCGCCGACCGAGCCGACGAGAATGCCGGCGAGGGCCGCGACGGTCGCCGCCAGCATCCAGGAGAAGGAGAAGACGCCGGGCACGTCGATGCCGACGGAAGAGGCGGCGGCGCGGTCCGTGGCGGTGGCGCGCAGCGCGATGCCACCGCGCCAGAAGGAGAAGACGGTGATCAGCACCGCCATGGCGGCGGCGGCGATGAGGAAGGAATAGGCCGTCTTCGAGGGGATGAAGGCGTCGGCGATGATGACGGGCTGCGAGGGCAGGAACTCCGGCAGGCGGCGCGGTTCGGCCGACCAGATGAGCTCGACGACGCCGATCAGCACCGAGGTGAGGCCGATCGTCACCATGAAGACCGAGACGGGATTGTCCTTCAGCAGCGGGCGGATCATCGTCCGCTCGATGACGCCGCCGATGACGGCGGAGACCGCCAGCGTCAGCGGCACCGAGGCCCAGATCGGCAGGGCGAGACTCGCCGAGAAGCCGTAGAAGACGAAGGCGCCGATCATCAGCATCTCGCCGATGGCGAGATTGATGACCTTGGTGGCCTTGTAGATGATGACGAAGGCGACGCCGGTGAGCGCCATGAGCGAGCCGGTGCCGAGGCCGGCGAGGCTCGTCTCGACGATGTCGATGAATTCGATCGCCATCACGCCACCTCGCCGACGGGAGCATGGCCCTCGGCCGCCCGGCGGGGATCGCCGGAGGAACCGAGATAGGCCTTGATGACGTCCGGGTTGTTGCGCACCTCCTCCGGCGTGCCGGCGGCGATGCGGCGGCCGAAGTTCAGCACGCAGACATGGTCGGAAATGTCCATGACCATGCCCATGTCGTGTTCGACGAGGAGGACGGTGACGCCCCACTCCTCGCGCACGTCGAGGATGGCGCGGGCCATGTCCTCGGTCTCCTCGCGGTTCATGCCGGCCACCGGCTCGTCGAGCATCAGGATGCGCGGGCGCATGGCCAGCGCCCGGGCGAGCTCGACCTTCTTCTGCAGGCCGTAGGGCAGGATCGCCACCGGCACGTTGCGGATGTGGTCGAGCTCGAGGAAGTCGATGACGTCGCGCTCCACCTCGGCGCGCAGCTCCATCTCCTCGCGCTTGGCCTTGCCCCAGTAGAGGAAGGCGTCGAACACGCCGGCGGTCAGGTGGGCGTGGCGGCCGAGCTTGATGTTGTCGAGCACGGTCATGCCGCGGAACAGGGCGATGTTCTGGAAGGTGCGGGCGAGGCCGAGCTTCGCCCGGTCGCGGGCGGGGACGGCGGTGATGTCCTCGCCGTCCAGCCTCACCGTGCCGGTCTTCGGCTTGTAGAAGCCGGAGATGGAGTTGAAGGCGGAGGTCTTCCCCGCCCCGTTCGGTCCGATCAGCGCGGTGATGGAGCCGGGTGCGACGTTGAGGTCGATGCCGTCGAGCGCCTTCACGCCGCCGAACTGCAGCGAGAGATTCTCCACGTCGAGACGAGCGGCTGGCGGCCGCACGGGCGCGGCCGGATGCAATGGCGACACCGCCAAGTCCTCCCCTGGGGTGCCCCGCGGCTTCAGCCGTCTTCGGGCACCGATGCGTTCCTTGCCGGGCATACCGCCCGATCCGGCTCAGAACCTACGCATGAGTACGGCGAGGTCAATGCGATCCGGCGCCAAATCGGCCGGATTCAGCCCTTCGGAGGATGGCGAAGCGTCGCAGTGGCGCGAAAGCAGACGTTTCGGCTCATCCGATCGGGAGAGGTCGTCCGGCGCCGTCTCCTCCCGCATCGGACGAACGGCGCTGCGCCGGCTCTTGCCAGCGCCCCTGCCCTCGTCCCATGATCCCGCACCATACCGGACCGCAGACGTCCGGATCGTCGAGAGAAACGCACACAGGGAAGGAGGCGCACCATGTCGGAGCGCGCAAAGGATTTCGCCGTCACGCGGCGCGTCGCGGTGGCCGGCATCGGCGCCGCAGTCATGGCCCCCTGGGTCTCCAAGGCCCAGACGCTGAAGACCGAATACAAGCTCTCGGTGGTCGGCAACCGGCCCATCGCGCTGTCGGAAGGCGCGTTCCAGTGGGCCGAGATGGTGACCCAGCGCACCAACGGCCGCATCAACGTGAAGGTCTATCCGGGCTCGCAGCTCGTCGGCGGCGACCAGACCCGCGAGCTCGTGGCCATGCGCCAGGGCATCATCGACTTCACGGTGTCTTCCACCATCAACATCTCGCCGCAGGTGCGCGAGATGAACATCTTCTCGCTGCCCTTCCTGATGCCGAACCACAAGGCCTTCGACGCCATCGTCAACGGCGAGGTCGGGCAGGCGCTGTTCAAGGTGATGGAGAGCCGCGACGTGGTGCCGCTCGCCTGGGGCGAGAACGGCTTCCGCGAGCTGTCGAACTCCAAGCGCCCGATCCAGAAGCCGGAGGACCTGCGCGGCCTGAAGATCCGCTTCGCCGCCGGCGCCATCTTCGCCGACATCTACAACGGCCTCGGCGCCAACCCGGTGCAGATGTCCTTCGCCGACCTGCAGCCGGCGCTCTCCACCGGCGCGGTAGACGGGCAGGAGAACCCGGTGAACCTGTTCCTCGGCCTCAAGATGGACGCGCTCGCCCAGAAGCACATGACCATCTGGAACTACTGCGTCGATGCCGGCCTGTTCCACGTCGCCAAGCCCGTCTGGGACACGTTCTCGGCGGCCGACAAGGAGATCGTGCGCGAGAGCGCGCGGGACGCCGCCAAGGTGCAGATCGGCGCCACCCGCAAGGGCCTCGGCGTGCTCGACCCCAACGACAAGTCCTCGCTCGAGGAGCTCGCCAAGCGCGGCGTCGCCACGGTGACGCTGACGGCCGAGGAGAAGCGCGCCTTCGCCCGGGCCACCCGCCCCGTCTTCGACAAGTGGGCGGCCCAGGTCGGCGCCGATCTCGTCAAGAAGGCCGAGGCCGCGGCGAACGCCGCGAGCTGATCCTCGCACCCCGCCACACGCGACGCAGCCGGTCCCCCGCCGGCTGCGTTCTTCTGCCGAAAGCATCCCGCCTTGCCCGTCGACCGCGACCCCACGGCGCCGCCGCCGTCCCCGAAGACCCGCGTGCCGCTGCGGCTCGAGGAAATCCTGATCGCCGCCGCCATGGCGGCCATGGCGCTCATCACCTTCGGCAACGTGGTGGTGCGCTATCTCACCAACGTCTCCTTCGCCTTCACCGAGGAATATTCGGTGGTGCTGATGGTGGTGGTGACCATGATCGGATCGTCGCTGGCCATCGCCACCGGCCGGCACATCCGCATCGGCGTGCTGGTCGACGGGATGACGCCGGCGCGCTGGCGGGCCTTCGAGATCGCCGCCCTCGTGCTGGTCATCGTCTGCTTCGGCATCCTCCTCGTCCATGGCGGGCGGCTCGCCTGGGACGAATACCGCTTCGAGGTTCTCTCGCCCGGCCTCGGCAATCCGCAATGGCTCTACACGGGCATGCTGCCGCTCCTCTCCATCGCCGTGATCGCGCGGGCCGCCGGCCGTATCGTGCGTCTCGCCCGGGGTGAAGACGCATGACCGCCCTCGTACTCTTCACGGCCTTCGCGGTGATGCTCGTCGCCGCGGTTCCGGTCGGCGTCTCGCTGGGACTTGCCGGGGCGCTGGCCATCTGGCTCGCCGGGCAGAGCATCATGGCCATGCCCACCAACGTCTATGCCGGCATCGCCAAGTACCCGCTCATCGCCATCCCGATGTTCGTGCTCGTCGGCGCCGTCTTCGACCGGACGGGCGTCGCGCTGCGCCTCGTGCGCTTCGCCACGGCGCTGGTCGGGGCCGGACGCGGCGCGCTCGCCACCGTCTCGGTGCTGGTCGCCATGGTGATCGGCGGCATTTCCGGCTCGGGCCCGGCGACGTCGGCGGCGGTCGGCCAGGTGGTGACGGATTCGATGGTGAAGGACGGCTATCCCCGCGCCTTCATCGCCTCGACGGTGGGCGCGGCGGCGGCCACCGACATCCTCATCCCGCCCTCCATCGCCTTCATCATCTATGCGGTGATGGTGCCCGGCGTGTCGGTTCCGGCCATCTTCGCCGCCGGCATGATCCCCGGCATCCTCGCGGGCCTCGCCATCATCGTGCCGATCCTCGTCATCTCCTGGCTGAAGGATTTCGGCGGCAAGACGCGCACCACCAGCGACGCGCTGACCATCTGGGGCACGTTCAAGGAGGCGATCTGGGGGCTGATGGCCCCCGTCATCATCCTCGGCGGTATGCGCATCGGCGCCTTCACGCCGACCGAGGCGGCGGTGATCGCGGTCGCCTACGGGCTGTTCATCGGCTTCTTCGTCTACCGGACGCTGACGCTGCGCGACGTCTACGAGATGCTGGTGGAGGCGGGCGAGCTCTCCGCCGTCATCCTCATCGTCGTGGCGCTCGCCTCGGTCTTCGCCTGGTCGATCTCGACGCTCGGCATCGTCCAGCCCATCGCCGACGCCATCGTCGGCCTCGGCCTCGGCGGGACCGGCACGCTGGCGCTGCTCGTCATCCTGCTCATCATCGTCGGCATGTTCCTGGACGGCATCTCGATCTACCTGATCCTGCTGCCGATCCTCATCCCCATCGCCAATTCCTTCTCCTGGGACCTGGTCTGGTTCGGCGTCATCCTCACCATGATGATCGCGATCGGCCAGTTCACCCCGCCGGTGGCGGTCAACCTCATGGTGTCCTGCAAGATCGCGCGGGTGCCGATGGAGGCGACGATCCCATGGGTGATCTGGATGGTCGCGGCCATGACGGTCGCCATGGCCATGGTGGCGGCGGTGCCGGACCTCGCCCTGTGGCTGCCGCGGGCGATGGGGCTCTAGCCGGGCGACCTGACGAGCGGTTCATCCTTGATGCACTGCGGAAAATCCCCCATTGTCCGCCGGTCGGCTGCAACCGGCTGCGGCACAGGTTCACCAGAGGCCGTCGAGGCCCGCTGAGAGGCGAATACGCGATGAGTTCAAAGGTCTATTCCTCCGCCAGGGAGGCCCTGGCCGGCCAGATCAAGGACGGCATGACGATCATGTCGGGCGGCTTCGGCCTCTGCGGCATTCCGGACGTGCTGATCGAGGCGGTGCGCGATTCGGGCGCCAAGAACCTCACGGTCATCTCCAACAATGCCGGCGTCGACGGGGCAGGCCTCGGCATCCTGCTGGAGACCAAGCAGATCGCCAAGATGATCTCGTCCTATGTCGGCGAGAACAAGCTCTTCGCCCAGCAGTTCCTCTCCGGCGAGCTGCAGCTCGAGTTCAACCCGCAGGGCACGCTCGCCGAGCGCATCCGGGCGGGGGGCGCCGGCATCCCGGCCTTCTTCACCAAGACCGGCGTCGGCACCGTCATCGCCGAGGGCAAGGAGGTCCGCGAGTTCGACGGCGAGACCTATGTGATGGAGCGCGGCCTCTTCGCCGACATCTCGCTGGTCCATGCCTGGAAGGCCGACAAGGAGGGCAACCTCGTCTTCCGCAAGACGGCCCGCAACTTCAACCCGATGATGGCCACCGCCTCGCGCATGACCATCGTCCAGTGCGAGCATCTGGTGGAGGCCGGCGAGATCGACGGCGACGCGATCCACACGCCCGGCATCTTCGTCAAGCGCATCGTCCACGTGCCGAACGCGGCGAAGCGCATCGAGCAGCGCACCACCCGCCCGAAGGCGGCCTGAGAGGAGACGAGACCATGGCCTGGACCCGTGACCAGATGGCCGCCCGCGCCGCCAAGGAGCTGCGCGACGGCTTCTACGTGAACCTCGGCATCGGCATTCCGACGCTCGTCTCCAACCACATCCCCGCCGGCATGAACGTGCAGCTCCAGTCGGAGAACGGCATGCTCGGCATGGGCCCCTTCCCCTATGAGGGCGAGGAGGATCCCGACCTCATCAACGCCGGCAAGCAGACCATCACCGAACTGCCGACGACGAGCTTCTTCTCGTCCTCGGACAGCTTCGCCATGATCCGCGGTGGCCACATCAACCTGTCGATCCTCGGCGCCATGCAGGTGGCGGAGAACGGCGACCTCGCCAACTGGATGATCCCCGGCAAGATGGTGAAGGGCATGGGCGGCGCGATGGACCTCGTCGCCGGCGTGCAGAAGGTGGTGGTGGTCATGGAGCACTCGGCCAAGGACGGCCCGAAGCTCCTGAAGCGCTGCAACCTGCCGCTCACCGGTGCCGGCGTCGTCGACCTCGTGATCACCGACCTCGGCGTCTTCGCCATCGACAAGAAGGGCGGCACCGGCATGACGCTGCTCGAGATCGCCGAGGGCGTGACCCTCGACGAGATCAGGGCCAATACCGAGGCGAGCTTCACCGTCGCCCCGGGCCTCGCCGCCGCGGCCTGACCTCGAGGATGACGGGAGGCCGCAGCGGCCTTCCGTCACCCTCCGCTACCATTGCCATTGCCGCGCCGCGTCAGGCATGATCGGGACGGTTTGCGGCCATCGAAATGCCATGTCGCCTCTCCATGGTCCCGGGCTCTTCAGGATTGTGACACCTCATGGTCCGCCCTATCGGGGGCGGCCAGGCCGGGATCGGGACCGCTGCGCTTGAGCCTTGCTCCACCCATCCGCCGGATCGTGATCGTCGTCGGCGCCACCATGCTCGTGCTGGCGGGAACGCTCGCCCTCGTGCCCGTGCTGCTGCCGGTGGAGACCGTGCGGCGCACGGTGGTGTCCGAACTCAGCGCGCGGCTCGGCATGCCGGTGACGATCCGCGGCGACATCGCCGTCTCGGTCATCCCGCAGCTCTCCATCCGCCTCGGCGACGTGCGCTTCGGCGAGGGCGACGCCGGCACGGGCGAACCGCCGGCGCGCGCCGACGCGGTGGTGGGCGCGCTGCGCCTGTTCCCGCTGCTGTTCGGCAGCGTCGCCGTCTCGGACTACACGCTGATCCGGCCGCGCATCGCCGTGCAGGTCGCCGCCGACGGGGCGTCCAACTGGGACAAGGCCTTCGAGCGGCTGCGCGAGGCGACCCGGCAGCGGCGGGGCGGCCTGACCGACTTCCGCATCGCCGACGGCACCGCCACCGTGAACGACGCCAAGAGCGGGCAGAGCTTCGACGTCTCCGGCATCGAATTCGCCGTCTCCTGGCCCGGCGCCGACCGCCAGGCCAACATCACCGGCAAGCTGACGGTCAACGGCGAGCCGATGGAGGTCAACGCCGTCCTCGCCCGGCCGCAGGCGCTGTTCGTCGCCGAGCCCACCGGCCTCAAGATGCGCTTCGCCTCCGGCCCGGTGCGCGGCGGCTTCGAGGGCTCGCTCACCAACGGCGACACCGTCACCGCCGCCGGCGCGCTGACGCTGGAGGGCCCGTCGCTGCGCGGCTTCCTGCGCTGGATCGGCCAGAACCCCGGCGTCGGCCCCTCGCTCGGCGCCTATGCCCTGAAGGGACAGGTGGAGGTGCTGCCCAACTCGCTGGCCTTCACCAAGGTCAATGCCGAGCTCGACGGCAACGTCGCCGACGGCGCGCTGTCGGTGAGCTTCGAGGGCACCCGGCCGCAGGTGCGCGGCACGCTGGACGCCGGACGCTTCGTGGCGACCACCTATTTCCGCGATCTCAACCTCGCCCCGGACGACGCGCGCGGCTGGAGCCGCCGGCCCATCGACCTCTCGGCGGTTTCCACCATCGACATCGACCTGCGCGTTTCGGCGCGCGAGCTGGTGGTGGGCGGCGCCCAGTTCGGCCGCTCGGCCGCGGCGCTGACCGCCCGCAACGGCCGGCTGGCCGTGACGCTGGGCGAGGCGCAGGCCTATGGCGGCATCCTCAGCGGCGCGCTGGTGGTCTCGCCCGCCGGCGAGAACATGGACGTCCGCGCCTCGCTGACGGTGCAGAAGGGCCAGCTCGGCCTCGGCCTCGGCGAGTGGTTCGGCTTCCGCCGGCTCGACGGCACGGCCAACATCCAGCTCGGGCTGGAGGCGCGCGGCGGCAGCATGGCCGATCTCGCCCGCACCGCGAACGGCCAGATCACCCTCACCGCCGTCGAGGGCGCCGTGCACGGCTTCAACGCCGAGGCGATCCTGCGCCGGCTGGAGCGGCGGCCGCTGTCCATCGTCGGCGCCGATGCGCGTTCCGGGCGCACGCCCTACGAGCGCATCGCCGCGACGGTCCGCGTCATCGGCGGCGTCGCCACCACCACCGACATGACGCTCGACGGGCAGATGGTGCGCGTCAACGTCGAGGGTTCGGCGCAGCTGCCGACGCGCGAGCTCGACATGCGCGGCATCGCCACCCTGAAGCGCACCGCCACGGCCACCCCGCGGCCCGGCGAGGGCGATTTCGAGCTGCCCTTCGTGGTGCAGGGCTCGTGGGACGACCCCTTCATCCTGCCCGACCCGCAGATCCTGATCCGCCGGTCCGGCGACCGCGATGCCCTGCGGGCCGTGCTCGACGCCATCAACCGGCAGGCGGGCTTCGAGGCCGACTCCGCGCCGGTGCCGTCCTCCTCCTCCTCGTCATACGCCCCCTATCCGCCGCTGCGGCCGTAGCGGACGCCCGGCGGCTCCACCGCGCGTGGAGCCCGTGCCATGCTCCGCTGCCCTCCGCCCGCCTCGAGTCGCCATGCACAGCCCTCAGACACCGTCCTTCCTCTCGCGCCTCACGTCCGGGCGCACCCGCCTCGCGATGCTGGCCGTCCTCGCCGCGCTCGCGCTGGCTCCGGCCCTTCCCGCCCTCGCCCAGACGCCGACGCCCTCCGCCGCGACGCCCACGGCTCCGGCGGCCGTCATGCCGCTGATGCCCGCCGCCGCCGCGGCGCAGACGGTGATCGATTCGGCCCGCACGGTGCTCGACCAGGTGGAGGCGACGCTGGAGCGCCAGCTCGGCGACGGGGAGCTGGGCGACCTGCGCGGCCGTCTCGACCCGGTGCGCGAGGCGCTGGGCGAGGCCGTCCGCCAGATCAAGCCGCGGCTCGCCGAGGCGCGCGACCGGCTGACCCAGCTCGGCCCGAAGCCGGCGGAAGGCGCCAGCGAACCCGCCGAGGCGCGCCAGCAGCGCGACGAGCAGACGCGGGTCGTCGGCGAGCTCGATTCGCGCGTCAAGGCCCTGAAGGTCCAGCAGGTGCGCCTCGACCAGCTCGGCGAGCGCATCACCGACCGGCGCCGCCAGCTCTTCACGGCCCAGCTCTTCGAGCGCTCGGTGCCGATCGTCGACCCGCGCTTCTGGATCCAGCTGTCGGAGGCGCTGCCGCGGCTCGGCCTGTCGGCCCGCTATCTCGCCGAGGACTGGTGGCACCACCTGACCGAGGTCGCCGGCGTCAGCCGCATCGCGGCGGCGACCGGCCTCGGCGTCATCGTCGCCGTCATCCTGTTCTGGATCTACCGCCAGGCCCGCCGCTACGGGCTCTACGCCACGCCCGCCGACGTCCCCGCCTCGCGGCTGGCGGCGGTCAAGGCGGCGATCCGCACCGCCCTCGAACGGTCGCTGGTCGTGCCGATCCTGGCGGCGACCCCGCTGCTCATCATCGAGAACTTCGACCTCGTCCTGCCGCGGGCGCAGCCCATTCCCTGGGCGCTCTTCGTCGCCGTGCTCATCGTGTCGGTGACGCGCGGCGTCATGCAGGCGGTGATGGCGCCGGGGGCTCCGGCCTATCGGCTGGTGAACCTGCCGGACCCCTTCGCCGAGGCGCTGTTCGCCTCGGTGCGGATGGCGGCCTGGATCCTCGCCGCCACCGCCGTCGCGCTGGCCTTCGCGCGGGTGATGATCGCCCCGGTCGCGGTGACGGTGTTCATCACCGGCCTGAGCGCCATCGGCATCTGCGTGGTGATCTTCCTGTTCCTGCGCGGCACCACCGAGCGCCACGTCGACAGCGAGGACGGCGGCGTTCCCGAGGCGGCCCCGGCGATCACGCCGCAGCCCTGGGCCTGGACCCGGCCGGCGCTGTGGATCGCCATGGCCGCGATCGCCGTGGCGCTCGTCGCCGGCTTCACGGCGCTCGCCAGCTTCCTCGCCAGCCGCATCGCCGGCGCGGTGGTCATCGCGGCGGTCACCGTGATGGTGCTCGCCTTCGTCGACGCCATCATCGCCGAATGGTTCGGCCCCTCGACGGTGCGCGGCCGCTCGCTCTCCGCCGCCATCGGCATCCGGCCCGACCGGCTCGACCTGATCGGCACGCTGTTCGGCGGCGCGCTGCACGTCATCGTGCTCGTCGCCTCGGCGCTGGCGGTCTTCGGCCCCTGGGGCTTCGGCGGCGCGGGCGCCTCGCTGGAGGACGCCCTCTTCGGCGTGCGCTTCGCCGAGCTGCGCTCCCTCGCCGTGACCCTGCTCGGAGCCAGCGTCATCCTCGCCGTCGGCATCCTCATGGTGCGTGCGGTGATGAGCTGGCTGCGCGAGAAGGTGCTGCCGCGTACGGGGATGGATTCGGGCCTGCAGAACTCGGTGGCCACCATCGTCGGCTATGCCGCCTTCGCGCTGGTGGCGAGCATCGTGCTGCGGCAGATCGGGCTCGACCTCTCCAACATCACCATCATCGCCGGTGCCCTGTCGGTCGGCATCGGCTTCGGCCTCCAGTCGATCGTGCAGAACTTCGTTTCGGGCCTGATCCTGCTCGCCGAACGCCCCATCCGGGTCGGCGATTCCATCGTGGTGAAGGGCGAGGAGGGCCACGTCCGCAAGATCTCGGTGCGCTCCACGGAGATCGAGACCTTCGACCGCGCCACGGTCATCCTGCCCAATGCCGAGTTGATCACCGGCGTGGTCAAGAACTGGACCCTGTCCAACACGCTGAGCCGTATCTCCATCGCCGTGCGCGTCGCCTATGATTCCGATCCGGACATCGTGCGCGACCAGCTGATCGCGGCGGCCTGCGAGAGCCGGTACATCGTCCAGGACCCGCCGCCGCGGGTGTTCCTCATGCGGTTCGGCGACAACGGCCTCGAGTTCGAGCTGCGCGGCGTCGTCACCAACGTCGAATATGCCCTGACGACGCGCTCCGACCTGCAGCTGGCGATCCTCTCCCGCTTCCGGCAGCACGGCATCATCATCGCGCCGCCGGTGCAGTCGGTGCAGAGCAAGGCCGAGCCGCCGAAGGATCCGGTGGAGCCCGGCCCGGCCCCGGAGGCGCCCCTGCGGGATGCGCCCGCGAAGCCGGCCAGGGCGAAGCCGGCGCGCTGACGCCTCAGAACAGGTTGCGCAGGGTGTCGCGCGCCCGCACCAGCGAGCCGGTGACGGTCTCCTCGTAGGGCAGGCGCGGCAGCGGGATGCCGAGCACCGACCGCCGGGCCGGCGCGGGAGCCGGCGCGGCCGCCGCCGTCATGGCGGCGAGCTGCAGGGGCTCGCCGGCAGGTGCGGGCGGGCCCATGGGCGCGGCGGGCGCGGCGGACGCTGTGGTCCTGGCGGGGGCACAGCGGGGGGCGCAGCCGCGCTGGGCCTGCTGGTTTGCGGGACGGACGGGCCGCTGCGGCACCGGCAGCACGGCCGGCAGCGCCGCCACCGGCGGCACCAGGTCCTCGGCGCGGGCGGGAGGCGCCTGCACCGGCCAGACGAAGGCGGCGTCGAAATCCACCGGCGGCGCGACGCGGCTGACGATGGCCGACTTCTCCGTCGGGGCGGTCCAGGCGGCCGGCGCCAGTGCCGTCAGCATCTTCGGCACGGCCACGGCGGCACAGGCGGTCGCAACGACCGAGACGACGATCTGCGCGGCGAGCCTGCGGCCGCCCCTCGCCATCGATCCAAGCATTCCAGAACTCACGGGGTCACTCCGGTCCGACACCAATCAGGGTGCCAGAAGGCCCCGCGACTATGGCGGCAATCCGGACGAAATCGTTGCCGATTCAGCCCCTTGCGTAGCGAATTGTTTCCGCGGCCGGATGCGCCTCGCCGATCCAGGCGCGCAGGGCCCGCTGGCCGGGCGGCGTCACGGCGAGCGCGCGCCCCTCGGGCGCCTTCCTCACCCAGGCCCGGCTGAGCGCATGGTCGAGCAGCGCCCGGCCGAGCGGGCCTCCCAGATGGGGGCGCCGCTCGCTCCAGTCGAGGCAGGCGCGGCAGAGCGGCCGGCGGCCGGTGTCGAGCCCATCGACGTCCACCCCCTCGGCGCGGAAGAACGCCGTCGGTGGCCGCGAGGCGGCCGTCGGCGACGAGACCGTCGTAGAGGCGCACGGCCCATTCGCCCGCCATGTGGTCCCAGCAGGTGCGGGCCTGACGCAGGGCGGGGTCGCGGGGACCGGGGCGGGTGCGCAGGCGGCCGGTGCGGGCGGCGAGCCCCATCAGGCCCTCCAGCACAAGGGCGACGTCGGGCCCGGAGAGACGGAAGTAGCGGTGGCGGCCCTGGGCCTCGACGAGGACGAGCCCCGCCTCGCTGAGCCGCGCCAGATGGCCGCTCGCCGTGGGGGCGCTGACGCCCGCCTCGCGCGCCAGCTCGCCGGCGGTGAGGGCGCGGCCGGCCATCAGCGCGCCGAGCATGTTGGCGCGGGCGGGATCGCCCATCAGCGCGGCGATGGTGGCGATGGACGGACCTTCCTTCATGGGGCGCCTCCTTCGGCGGCGGGATGTCCCGCAGCCTCGGACAGGCTACACCGGGCGGGCGACGATTGCTTCGTCCTCCGCCGAAGCGTCGGGCGCCCGAACCGGTGGATGGTGCGGCCCTCGCCTCCGCAATCAGGATGTCCCCTTGGCCATGCTCGCCCTCGCCGCCGCCGTCTTCGTCCTCGCCGGCCTCGTCAAGGGCGTGATCGGGCTCGGCCTGCCGACCATCGCGGTCGGCCTCCTCAGCCTGTTCATGACGCCGGCGCTGGCCGCCTCGTGGATGCTGGTGCCCTCGCTGCTGACCAATGTCTGGCAGGTGGCGGCGGGGCCGAACCTCTGGCCGCTGACGCGGCGGCTCGCCACCCTGCTCGCCGGGCTCGTGGCGGGCACATGGCTCGGCAGCGGCATCATCACCGGCGCCTCGGCCGGCCATGCCTCGGTGGCGCTCGGGCTGGTGCTGATCCTCTATGCCGGGCTCGGCCTGTCGCCCTTCCGCCCGCGGGTGCCAGCGCGGGCCGAGCCGTTCCTGTCGCCGGTCGTCGGGCTGATGACGGGGGTGGTCTCGGCGGGGACGGGCATCTTCGTCATGCCCTCGGTGCCCTATCTGCAGGCGCTGGGGCTGGAGAAGGACGACCTCGTCCAGGCCCTCGGCATCACCTTCCTCGTCGCCACGGTGGCGCTCGGGCTGGGGCTGTTCAGCGAGGGCGTGCTGGCGGGCGGCACGGCGCTGACCTCGCTCGCCATGCTCGCCCCGGCGCTGCTCGGCATGGCGCTGGGACAGGCGATCCGCTCGCGCATCAGCCCCGCGGCGTTCCGCACCTGGTTCATGATCGGGCTGATGCTGCTGGGCGCGCATCTGGCGGTGAAGCCCTTGCTGTGAGGGGGTGGCGAGGACAAGGGCCCCACCCGCACCCTCCCCGCGCGGCCATCGGAACCTCACCACGTCATGCCCGGCCTCGTGCCGGGCATCCACGAATTCCTCGAAGGGCGATGTTCAAGTCATGGGTGCCCGGGACAAGCCCGGGCATGACGGATGGGTGGAGCGTTTGCCTCCCCCCGACAATGTCACGCCCGTCACCCCCCGGCGAGGCCGAAGGCCGAGGGAAGGGGGTCCAGGAGCCACGGGGCGCAACCGCATCCCCGGCCGACAGAACGTGTCGGCATGGCGTGCGTTTCCGGCCCCTGGATCCCCTTCCCCTCGCTGCGCTCGGCCGGGGATGACGGAGGAGGTTCGGGTGGGCATGGTCAAAGGGCCTGCCCTCACCGCGTCATGGCCGGGCTTGTCCCGGCCATCCACGAATTCCTGTCGGCGCAGTGTTCAAGTCGTGGATGCCCGGGACGAGCCCGGGCATGACGGGCAGAGGTTCAGGTGCGAACGCCCACCTCTGCGGCCCCTACCCCTCCAGCCATTCCCGGAGCTTCGTCACCCGCGGCTTCATGCGCCCGCCGTCCACCGCGATGCGCAGGGCGCGGGTCTCGCCGACCATGACGACGAGCGACCGGCCGCGCGTGACGGCGGTGTAGATGAGGTTCCTCGCCAGCATGGCGTAGTGCTGCGTCGTCACCGGGATCACCACCGCCGGATATTCCGAACCCTGGCTCTTGTGGATGGTGGTGGCATAGGCCGGCATGAGGTTCTCGAGGTCGCCGAAGGAATAGGAGACCTGCCGGCCGTCGAAGAGGGCGACGAGCTCGCCCTCCTCCTGGTCGATGCGCAGCACTTGGCCGAGGTCGCCGTTGAAGACGTCGCGGTCGTAGTCGTTGGCGGTCTGCATCACCCGGTCGCCGGCGGCATAGGTCCAGCCGTAGCGCTCGATGGAGCGGCCGGCGGGGGGATTGAGCACCTTCTGCAGCTCGACGTTGAGGTTGCGGGCGCCGAGCACGCCCTTGTTCATGGGCGCCAGCACCTGCACGTCGCGCATGGGGTCGAGGCCGAAGCGGCGGGGGATGCGCTCCTTGACCATCTCGATGATCTTGGCGAGGCCGCTCTCCGGGGTGGAGGCCTCCACCCAGTAGAAATCGCTCTCGGCGCCGGCCGGCACGGCGTCCGGCATCTCGCCGCGGTTGATGCGGTGGGCGGTGGCGATGATGCGGCTCGCCTCCGCCTGGCGGAAGACCTCCGTGAGGCGCGCCACCGGCACGAGGCCCGAGGCGATGATGTCGGCGAGGGCCTGGCCGGGGCCGACGGGGGGCAGCTGGTCGACGTCGCCGACGAGCAGCAGGCCGGCATCGGCGGGCAGCGCCTCGACGAGGGCGAGCATCAGGGGCACGTCGACCATGGAGGTCTCGTCGACCACCAGCAGGTCGCAGTCGATGAGGTTCTCGCGACCGCGCGAGAACGCGCCGAATTCCGGGTCGATCTCGAGCAGGCGGTGGATGGTCTTGGCCTCGATGCCGGTCTGCTCGGTCATGCGCTTGGCGGCGCGGCCGGTGGGGGCGGCGAGCACCACCGACACGTCCTGGCGCGTCAGCAGCTTGAGGACGGTGTCGAGGAGCGTCGTCTTGCCGACGCCGGGGCCGCCGGTGATGACCGAGACCTTGGCGGAGAGGATGGTCGCCAGCGCCTCGCGCTGGGAGGGCGCGAGGGCCTTGCCGGTGCGCGCCTCGACGCGCGGCACTTCCGTGTCGAGGTCGATCCTGCCCCAGGGGGGCGAACCCTTGGCGAGGTCGCGCAGCCGCTCGCCGATGATCTTCTCGGCCCGGTGCAGGTCCTTCAGGAACAGGTGCGGTTCGCCGCCGATGGTGTCGGCGACGAGGTTGCGGGCGGCGACCTCGGCGGCGGCGGCCTCCTCGATGGGGCCGACGTCGCCGTCGAGCAGGCGGGCGGCGAGGGCCACCGCCTCGTCGCGCGGCAGGCCGGTGTGACCGTCGTCGCGGGCCTCCTGGAGGGCGTAGGTGATGCCGGCGCGCAGGCGCTCCGGCGCGTCGCGGGCAAGGCCGAGCGACACGGCCACCTGGTCGGCGGTGAGGAAGCCGATGCCGCGCACGTCGCGGGCGAGACGATAGGGGTCCTTGCGGATGAGGCCGATGGCGTCGGTGCCGAGCGCCCGGAAGACACGCGCCGCCTGTCCGAGGCCGAGGCCGTGCTCCTGCAGGAAGACGCCGAGGTCGCGGACGATGCGGTCCTCGGTCCAGCTCTCGGTGATGCGGCGGATTCGGGCGTCGGTGAGGCCGACGATCTCCTTGAGGCGGTGCGGCTCGGTGTCGAGCACCTCGAAGGTGCGCTTGCCGAAGGCCTGGACGATCTTGTGGGCGGTGGCGATGCCGATGCCCTTGATGGCGCCGGAGGCGAGGTAGCGCTCGATACCGTCCTTGGAGGCGGGCGGGGCGGTGACGAGGCGCGCCGCCTTGAACTGGAGGCCGTGGGTGCGGTCGTTCACCCAGGAGCCCTCGGCCGTCATCATCTCGCCGGCCGCCACCGCCGAGGTGGTGCCGACGATGGAGACGGGCTGCGGCTTGCCGCGGACGCGCACCTTCAGCACCGCGAAGCCGGTCGCGGGGGAGTGGAAGGTGACACGCTCGATGGTGCCCGTGAGGGTTTCCAGCGGGCTGTCGGAGGGCGAAGGAACGGCGCTCGCGCGCATGGAGGCGAATCGCGTGGGGGTTGCGGTGAACGGAGGCGGAACCCTAGACCGGGGGACGGCCAGCGTCCACGCACAAGGACCCGAGCGGTCGCCCCTTGCAATCGGCGGAAGGCTCCCCATCTCAGGCTCACCGGCTGACGAGGCCTGCCGTCCCGCGCTGCGCGGCGCGGATGCTCCCTGCAAAGGGAACCATCCCCCCGTTGCGATGTTGTGACGGCACGGCGGTTCTCCCGTGAACGTCATGCGATGCCGAAGGGCGTCGCGACGGTCCAGCGAGCATCTCAGCCCTGACGCGAGATCACCTCATCCAGCCGACCGCGGATGTAACGGCGGCAAGAGGGTGGTCCCGCGTCGACAAATTCTGTATGACGCGAACCCTGGCATCGAGCGGAAGACCCGCTTCGCCGGGGTTTTCTGCGCCGCGACCGCCGGCGCAACGACGGAGAAGCCGAGCTTATGGCGAAGGAAGACGTCCTCAATTTCGAAGGCAAGGTGACGGAGGTCATGCCGGACGCCCGGTTCCGCGTGGAACTGGACAATGGCCACATGGTCGTCGTCTACACCGCCGGCAAGATGAAGAAGAACCGCATCAAGACCCTGGTCGGTGACCGCGTGACGGTCGAGATGACGCCCTACGACCTCGACAAGGGCCGCCTCGTCTTCCGCCACAAGGGCGACGCTCCGCCTCCCGGCCCGCGTCCCGGCGGCGCCCGTCCCGGTGGCCCGCAGCGCCGGCGCTGAGCCTCTTCGTCCCGGCGCGGAGGGATCCGCGCCCGATGGTGCCCGCCACGGCGACCTGACGGTCGCCGCTTGCCGTTATGGGCGTTGAATGTCCGGCCGCCTCGCCCCCTCCCGCCCCGCAACGCTCGCCGGCTTCGGCGCCATCGGCCTGTGGGGCCTCTTGGCCCTGTTCACGGCGGCCTCGGGCACCGTGCCGCCCTTCCAGCTCACCGCCATGACCTTCGCCATCGGCGGCGGCATCGGCCTCGCCGTGGTGGCGGCGCGCCCCGGGGGCCTGTCCCTCCTCGCCCAGCCGCCGCGGGTCTGGCTGCATGGGGTCGCCGGCCTGTTCGGCTATCACGCGCTCTATTTCACCGCCCTGCGCTACGCGCCGGCGGCGGAGGCGAACCTCCTCAACTATCTCTGGCCGCTGCTGATCGTCGTCTTCTCCGCGCTGCTGCCGGGGGAGCGGCTCAAAGCCCACCACGTGCTCGGCGCGCTGCTCGGGCTCGCCGGCACCGTGCTGCTCATCGCCGCGCGCGGCGGGCTCGGCAGCGGCTTCTCGGCCGGCCATCTCGTCGGCTATGCGGCGGCGCTCGGCTGCGCCCTGGTCTGGTCGGTCTATTCGGTCACGGCGCGGCTCCTGCCCGACGTGCCGACGGAGGCCGTCGCCGGCTTCTGCCTCATGACCGCGGTTCTCGCCCTCCTCTGCCACCTGGCGCTGGAGACCACCGTCTGGCCGGCGTCCGCCGTCGAATGGCTGGCGATCCTCGCCCTCGGCCTCGGCCCGGTGGGGGCGGCCTTCTACCT
>LNFH01000430.1 GCA_001464235.1 Rhizobiales bacterium Ga0077556
TCGGCGTTCATCTCGCCGAGACCTTTGTAGCGCTGCAGCTTGATGCCGCTGGCGCCGGCCTCCTTGACCATCTCGAACAGCGAGATCGGCCCGTCGACCTGGGTTTCCTGGGTCTTGCGGCGGAACTTGGCGGGCTTGTCGAAGACGACGCCGAGACGTGCGGAATGCTCGTCGAGCTTGCGCGCCTCCAGCGAAGAGATCAGCGCCGCGTCGAGCATGGCGACTTCGGCGACGCCGCGCACGGTCCGCTTGAAGCGGTAGCGCTCGCCGTCGAAATGCCCCTCCCAGCCACGCTCGATCTCGTCGGAGATGGCGTCTAGGCGCTGGGCGATCTTGACGGCCAGTTCCTGCGCCCGCGCCGGGTCCTTCATGGTCTCGGCGTTGAGCGCGCCGGCGATGGCCGCCTGCTCCACGACCGAGGGGCTGTAGCGCGAATGGACGGCGCCGATCAGGTTCTTCACTTGGCGCGCTTCCTCGACGATGGCCGCGAGGTCGGCGCCGGCGCAGATCTCGCCCGTGCCGAGCACGAGGAGGCTGTCCTCGAGCCCGCCGGTGACGAGATAGTCGTCGAGGGCCCGCTCGTTCTTGATGTAGGTCTCGCTCTTGCCGCGGGTCACCTTGAACAGCGGCGGCTGGGCGATGAACACGTGGCCGCGCTCGAGGATCTCCGGCATCTGCCGGAAGAAGAAGGTGAGCAGCAGCGTCCGGATGTGCGAGCCGTCGACGTCGGCGTCGGTCATCAGGATGATCTTGTGGTAGCGCAGCTTGTCGATGTTGAACTCGTCGCGGCCGATGCCGGTGCCGAGCGCCATGATCAGCGTGCCGATCATCTCCGACGACAGCATCTTGTCGAAGCGCGCGCGCTCGACGTTGAGGATCTTGCCGCGCAGCGGCAGCACCGCCTGGAAGGCGCGGTCGCGCCCCTGTTTGGCCGAGCCGCCGGCCGAGTCACCCTCGACGATGAAGAGTTCGGACTTGGCGGGATCGCGCTCCTGGCAGTCGGCTAGCTTGCCCGGCAGCGAGGCGACGTCGAGGGCGGTCTTGCGGCGGGTGAGCTCGCGCGCCTTGCGGGCGGCCTCGCGCGCCGCGGCGGCTTCCGCCACCTTCTGCACGATGGTCCGGCCCTCGGCCGGATGTTCCTCGAACCAGGTCGACAGGGCCTCGTTGAGGATGCTCTCGACCACCGGGCGCACCTCGGAGGAGACGAGCTTGTCCTTGGTTTGGGACGAGAACTTCGGATCCGGCACCTTGACCGAGACGATGGCGGTCAGGCCCTCGCGGCAATCGTCGCCGGTGAGGTCGACCTTCTCCTTCTTGGTGACGCCGGAGGACTCCGCGTAGTTCGTCACCTGCCGGGTGAGCGCGCCGCGGAAGCCCGCGAGATGGGTGCCGCCGTCGCGCTGCGGGATGTTGTTGGTGAAGCAGAGGACGTTCTCGTGGTAGCTGTCGTTCCACCACAGCGCCACTTCCACGGTGATGCCGTCCCGCTCCGACTTGAGCATGATCGGGTTCGGCACCAGCGCCGTCTTGTTGCGGTCGAGATAGCGCACGAAGGCCTCGACGCCGCCCTCGTAATAGAGCTCGACGCGCTTCTCCTCCGCATGGCGGCGGTCGGTCAGCAGGATCCGCACGCCCGAATTGAGGAAGGCGAGCTCGCGCAGCCGGTGCTCCAGCGTGGCGAAGTCGTATTCCACCATGGTGAAGGTGTCGGTGGAGGCGAGGAACGTCACCGCGGTGCCGCGCTTGCCGTTCGACGGGCCGATCTCGATCAGCGGGGCGATCGGGTCGCCGTGGCGGAACTCGACGAAGTGCTCCTTGCCGCCGCGCCAGATCGACAGTTTCAGCCAGGAGGAGAGAGCGTTGACGACTGAGACGCCGACGCCGTGCAGGCCGCCGGAGACCTTGTAGGAGTTCTGGTCGAACTTACCGCCGGCATGGAGCTGGGTCATGATGACCTCGGCCGCCGAGATGCCCTCGGTCGGGTGCAGGTCGGTGGGGATGCCGCGGCCGTTGTCGGTGACGGTCACCGAATTGTCGGCGTTGAGCGTCACCGTCACCTCGGTCGCATGGCCGGCCAGCGCCTCGTCGATGGCGTTGTCGACCACCTCGTAGACCATGTGGTGCAGGCCCGACCCGTCGTCGGTGTCGCCGATATACATGCCGGGCCGCTTGCGCACGGCGTCGAGGCCCTTCAGGACCTTGATGCTGTCGGCGCCGTAGTCGGCTTCGTTGATCTCGGTGCGAACGGGTTCGGCCATGAGCCTCGGTCTCTCCTTCAGCAGGCGCAGCGCCATCACGGCAGCCGCGCGCGCCTTGCGATTCGGTCCGGCATTTTAGCTGGAACGGGTCGGGGTGTCCCCACGCGCACCCGTGCGCGCGGATCGATCACAGGGTCCTGATAGCCCCGAAACACGGAGAATGAAAGGCAACCCAATGGGCGGCACCGGGGTACGGTCGATTCAGATTTGTTTAGAGGCTGCGTGATACCACGGACCGGTTCCGAGCACGCCCCCCAGCCTTCACGGTCTCCGCAGCCTTGCCCTTCAAGATCCAGCACATGCAATGGCTCGGCGGCATCCTCGCCGCAGCGGCCTGCCTGGCTCTCGGCGGCATGTCCCTGCGCACCAACCTCGCCGATCACGAGCGTTACCGGCACGGCGGCGCGCAGCTCGCCCGCTACAACGCCGTCCTCGTCGCCGCCAATGCCGTCTCCGCCGAACGCGGCCCGTCCAACAGCGCCATGGGCGGCGCGGCGGGCGACCATGCCGCGCTGGTGGCGGCGCTCGCCGCCAAGCGCGCCGAGACCGACCGCATGATCGCCGCCGCCGAGGCGCTGTTCGCCGGCGAGAGCGCCGCTGCGGCCGAGGTCCAGCGCCTGCAGGCGGACCTGCACCTGAAGCTCGGCGAGGGCCGCGCCGCGGTCGATGCGGTGGTGTCCAAGCCCGCCGACGGCCGGCTCGGGAGCGACGTCGCCTTCGCCATCGAGATGATGTTCGCCGCCGCCGACACCGCCATCGAGCTGCGCGACCAGCTCGGCCGCGCCGTCGTCGCCGACACGCCCCAGATCGCCGCCCACGTCGTTCTCAACAACGTCGCCGGAAAGATGCGGGAGGATGCCGGCCGCCTCGGCTCCTACGTCGTCATGATGCTGACCGCCGAGGGCGCTCGCCGGCACGGCTTCCAGGCCAAGATCGCCGAGACCCAGGCCCGCCTCAACGACATGAGGCGCTTCCTCGGCAGCTTCGCCGGAGCCCTCTTCAAGGGCGGCGAGGTCGACGAGATGGTCGATACCGTCAACCGGGTCTATTTCGGCGAGTCCCTGCCCTATGCGCGGGCGGTGGCCTCGCTCGCGGCCGGCGCCGGCCCCAACGCCGACACGTTCACCCGTGCCTACGTCCCGGGCATGCGCCCGGTGGAAAACCTTCGCGTGCTGATCGCCGAGCGGTCGCAGTCCACCATCGACGGACTGCGCGACCAGGCCTCCCGGCTCGTGCTGGCCTCGATGCTGCTCACCCTGGTGGTCGTGATCGCACTCGCCGTCATTTCCATCGTCTTCCGCGACGGCCTGTTCCTGCCCCTCCTCACGGCGCGCCAGCAGATCATCGCCATCGCCCACGGCGATCTCACCGGACCGCCGGTCATGTCGAAGGTCAGCGCCGAGGTGCGCGGCATGTTCGAGGGCCTGGACGTGCTGCGCGAGCAGCAGCGCCAGCGCCTGCGGCTCGAGGAGGAGCAGCGGCGGCTCGCCGACCAGCTGCGCCACCTGTCGCGGACCGACATGCTCACCGGGCTGCTCAACCGGCGCGCCCTCAACGAACTGGCGCTCGAAAGCTTCGCATCGGCCGATGCCGAGGGCCGCACCGTCGGCGTCGTGCTGTTCGACATCGACCACTTCAAGGCGATCAACGACAGCCAGGGCCATGCGGCGGGCGACACCGTCCTGGCAGCCATCGCGGCGGAAGTCGGCCCCGAACTCGCGCCGGGGGCGACCTTCGCCCGCTACGGCGGCGAGGAGTTCATCGTGCTGCTGCCGGACACGGCCGAGGCCGCCGCCATGGCCCTCGCCGAGCGCATCCGAAGGGCCATTTCCCGCGTCGGCGTGCCGAACGCGCCGCAGTTCGTCGTCACCGGCAGCTTCGGCGTCGCCGTCCGTCCGCCGGATGCGGTGCAGTCGTGGGAACACCTGGTGGCCACCGCCGACCAGCGCCTCTACCGGGCCAAACGCGCCGGCCGGAACCGCACCTGCGGCCCCGAGCCGGTGACCGTGGCACCGCCGTTCGCGGCGGACTCGGCCGCCCCCGTCGCTCTCCGGACGGCCTGCGGCGGCTGAGACGTCACGCCGCCAGGTGCTTCTCGATCTCGTGGATGGGGTGCGAGGTCAGCTCTTTTGGCACCTCGGCACTCACCTTGTCGCTGACCTCCTTGTGGAAGGCCTTGCGCAGGCTGCCCAGCACCTTCGGCGGAGCCACCACGATCAGCGACTGGTATCGGCCCGCATGGGCGTGCTTGTAGAGCGTCTCGGCCACCTCGCCGACGAACCGGTCTTCGGCCAGCTGGTGCCAGTCGGTCTCCTCCATCGCGCTGCGATGGGTGCCGGCACTGGCGAACGAGCGCCCGGGGCGGTCCGTGCCCTGGTCGCGGGTCGCCGGATTGTCCTGCTCGAAGATGCGTTCGACCACGAGGTTGACGAGTTCCGCATCCCCCTTGTTGCGCAGGAACAGGGCCTTGCTGCCGTCGCCGACGAAGACGAGGGCGTCGCGCGGAATCCTGATCTCGGTCATGTCGTATCCTCCCATTGGGTCCATCGACAAACCGCCCGGCCCCGGCTTCGTTCCGGCCTGTGACGATCCATCCGGACGGGCCGGGATGCCCGTCCGCCGGAACCGCGCTATCCTTGCGCCCGACTCATCAGGCCCTCCATGCGCTTGATCAAACCGGCGCTCCCCCCCGCCGGACATCCGGGAGCCGACATGACCCTCATCACCCGCCGCACCCTCGTCGCCGCCGCCGGCACCTTCGCCCTGCCCGGCCTGACCGGACCTGCCGCGGCGCAGTCCTTCGAGGCCTTCGTCGCCGGCCTCTGGCCCGCCGCCTCCGCCGCCGGCGTGTCGCGCGCCGCCTTCGACCGCGCCTTCGCCGGCGTCCAGCCCAACCCGCGCGTCATCGAGCTGTCGCAGCGCCAGCCCGAGTTCCGCCGGACGCTCGGCGACTATGTCGACGTGCGCGCCTCCAACAAGCGCGTCACCAACGGCCGCGCCGCCCTCTCCCAGCACGGTGCCACGTTCTCCGCGGTCCAGAGCCGCTACGGCGTGCCGGCCGAGATCATCTGCTCGATCTGGGGCAACGAGACCTCCTACGGCACGGCCCGCGGCGAGCACTACGTCATCCAGGCCATGGCGACGCTCGCCGCCGCCGGCCGCCGCGCCGAGTTCTTCCGGCGCGAGTTGATCGCCGCCCTGCGGATTCTTCAGGCGGGCGACACCACGCCGCAGAACATGATCGGCTCCTGGGCGGGGGCCATGGGCCATGTTCAGTTCATGCCCACCAGCTTCCACGCCTTCGCCGTCGATTTCACCGGCGACGGTCGGCGCGACATCTGGACCTCGATCCCCGACGCCATGGGCTCGGCCGCCAATTATCTGCGCCGCAACGGCTGGACGCCGGGCGTGCCCTGGGGCTTCGAGGTCCATGCGCCGGGCCTCGCCGGCAACCGCTCGCAGCGCAAGAGCCTGGACGGCTGGGCGGCGTCGGGCGTGCGCCGCATCGGCGGCGGCCCGATGTCCGGCGGCGCCCAGGCGTCCCTGTGGAAGCCGGCGGGCGAGGGCGGGCCGCACCTGCTGGTGACCAGCAACTTCAACGTCATCAAGCGCTACAACAACGCCGATTCCTACGCTCTCGCCGTCGGTCACCTCGGCGACCGGATCAAGGGGGCGGGACGCTTCTCCAAGCCCTGGCCTCCCGGCGAGGGCGGGCTGACCCATGCCGACCGCGAGGAGATCCAGACCATCCTCAACCGCCTCGGCTTCGACCTCGGCGACGTCGACGGCATCCTCGGCGACAAGTCCAAGGCCGCGGTCCGCACCATGCAGGGCCGCTTCGGCATGTCGCCCACCGGCGAGGCCGACCGCGCCTTCCTCGAGCGGCTGCGGCGGGGGTGAGGCGCAGGGTCTGGCACGCGGCTTGAATGCCGCGCCGGCAGACGAGGTGGCGATGACGCATCCACAGACCACGGCCTTCACCGCCGGCGAGACCGGCGACTGGCGCATCCTCTCCTGCACGGCGGTGACGGGCCCTGCCCTCGCCGCCGCGCCGCGGCTCGCCGTCACCCTCGTCTCCACCGCACCCGACGGCGTCTGGACCCTCGCCGGCATCGCCAGCAACACGCGCTATGCCACCCGCGCCGAGGCGGACGCCCTCGCCGCCCGGCAGGAGGGGCTCGGCCGCCCGGCCGCCACCCGCGCCGCGCTCATTCCCATCCGCAAGTCCGCCGCCTGGTGGGCGCTCGCCCAGGACGAGCGGCGCGCCGTCTTCGAGGAGCGCTCGCACCACACCGCCATCGGCATGGACTATCTGCCGCAGGTGGCGCGGCGCCTGCACCATTGCCGCGATCTCGGCGGGCCCTTCGATTTCCTCACCTGGTTCGAATATGCCCGGGCCGACGCCGAAGCCTTCGAGCACATGGTGGCGCGGCTGCGGGCGACGGAGGAATGGCGCTACGTCGAGGCCGAGGTGGACCTGCGTCTGGAGCGCGTCTGAACCCTCTGGACCGGCCGCGGCGGGCGTGGCTTAACTGTTCGTCAAGCATGCACGTTGTTCCACTGGAGCCTGGGGCGGGGGTTCGGGACGTGAGGCGCTTGGCATGAATCGCGGACATTTCACTCCGGCGGTGCTGACGATGGTCACCGCTCTCGCGGCGTCGGCTCCCGCCGCGGCCCAGGGCAGCTTCTCCGACTGCCTGCGCGGCCTCGAGCAGCAGGCCCGGTCGCGCGGCGTGCTGCCGCAGGTGTTCCAGCAGGCGACCACCGGACTGACGCCGGACAATTCGATCCTCGCCCTCCTCGACCGGCAGCCGGAATTCTCGCGGCAGCCCTGGGAGTACATCAACGGCCTCGTGGCGGCGAACCGCATCGCCGAGGGCCGGCGCATGCTGCAGACCCACCGTGCCGCCTTCGACCGGGCCGAGCGCGAAACGGGCGTCGACCGCCACATCATCGCGGCGATCTGGGGCATCGAGACGAGCTTCGGCAAGTCCAAGGGCAACACCAGCGTCGTCAGGGCCACGGCGACCCTCGCCTGCTACGGCCGCCGCCAGGACTTCTTCCGCGGCGAATTCGTCGCCGCCCTGCAGATCATCCACCAGGGTCACGTCGCGCCGGCCAATTTCCGCGGTTCCTGGGCCGGCGCCTTCGGCCACACCCAGTTCATGCCGTCCACGTTCCTGCGCGCCGCCCGCTCCGGCACCGGCTCGCAGCGCATCGACCTCCTCGGCTCGGTGCCCGACGCGCTGATGTCCACCGGCAATCTGCTGCGCGCCGAGGGCTGGCAGGCCGGCCAGGGCTGGGGATACGAGGTGGTGGTGCCGCAGGGGCTCGACTTCACCCTCGCCGGGCGCGACCGGCCGCAGACCATCGCCCAGTGGGAGGCCCGCGGCGTGCGCCGCGCCGGCGGCCGGGCCTTCCCCCGCAAGTCCGATCAGGCCTTCCTGCACCTGCCGGCCGGCGCCCGCGGCCCGGCCTTCCTGATGCTCCCGAACTTCCGGGTCATCATGAAGTACAACAACTCGGAAAACTACGCGATGGCGGTCGGCCACCTCGCCGACCGTCTGCGCGGCGGCGGCGGCTTCGCCCAGGCCTGGCCGACGGCCGAGCGGGCCCTGTCCCAGGACGAGCGCATCGAGTTGCAGCAGCGCCTCGCCCAGGTCGGGCTCTACACCGGCACGGTGGACGGCAAGCTCGGCGCCGGGACTCGCGAGGCCCTGCAGCGCTTCCAGGCCCGCGCCGGCATGCCGGCGGACGGCTTCCCCACCGCCGCCCTGCTGCAAAGGCTGCGCCGCGGCGGCTGAGACCGGGGACGGAAAACGACCGCGGCGACTTTTTTGTCGTGCAGATACCGGGGCTTGTGCTTTTCGCACACCGCGAGTTGTCCCCGAAATCCAGACCGGTGCTAGACTGGCCTCACGTTGAACGGAGGACCGGATGACCCTGACCGGATTGCAGCGCTGGATCGTGTGGGCCTGCCTCGCCCTGGCGGCGGGCGCGGCGCTGCCGGCGCATGCCCAGTCCTCCTATGTCGACGACCGCTATCCGCATCTCTTCGCCCCGCGCGACCAACGCCCGCGCATCATCACCATCCCGCAGGGCCAGCGCCCGGCGACGCCGCGCACCGTCCGGCCGACCGAGACGCTGCGCCCGCCGCGCGACCAGGCGTCGGCGCCGTCCGCGACACCCGCCGCAGATCCCGCCGCTCCCGCTCCCGCCGCCCCGTCGGGCCCCACCACCTTCGTCCTCGTCATGGGCGACAACCTCGCGGAATGGCTGGCCTATGGTCTCGAGGAGGCTTTCGAGGACGTTCCCGAACTCGGCGTCGTCGACAAGACGCGCCTGTCCTCCGGCCTGACGCGACCCGAATTCCACGACTGGGTGCGCGCCGTCCCGGAAACCCTTGCCGGCCAGGAGAAGGTCGACTTCATCGTGATGATGCTCGGCTCCAACGACCGCCAGTCGATCCGCGTCGAGCGTGAATCCGTCGATCCGGACAACGAGCGCTGGCGCGGCCTCTATGCCGAACGGGTCGACCAGGTCATGCAGGCCATGAAGGCGCGCGGCGTCCCGGTCTACTGGGTCGGCGTGCCGCCGCTGCGCGGCCAGCGCACCTCGGCACACATGCAGCTCCTCAACGCCATCTACAAGGAGCGGGCCGAGCGCAACGGCGTCAGTTTCGTCGACGTCTGGAACGGCTTCATCGACGAGCACGGCGCCTATACCCAGTTCGGAGGTCCGCCGCCTGCGCACCGCCGACGGCGTCCACTTCACCGTCGCCGGCGCCCGCAAGCTCGCCCTCTTCCTCGAGCAGGACCTGCGCCGCGACCTCCTCGGGCGGATCACCCCGGCCCTGCCCTCGGGCGGCACCGATCCGGCCGGACAGCCGCAGGCGACCCTCCCCGACGCGCCCGTGCCCGTCGCACCCCGCCCGGCCGCGGGCCCCGTGCTGACGCTCCACGGCACGCCGACCTTGCCTGCGGGCGTGGCACCGGCCCCGACCGCGGCCGGACCCGCCCAGCTCGCCGGGGCGGCCGGCGCGCGACCGCCGGGCGGCATCGCCGCTTCGGTCCTGGTGCGCGGCGAGGCGCCGCCGCCCGTCGCGGGTCGCATCGATGACTTCCGCTGGCCCCGCAGCACCGCGCCGACCCCTGCGGAAGGAGGGATGGCGACGACGCCTCCCCGGGCCCCGGCGCCGCGCCCTTAGTCATAAAGTTGCGCGCGGATCGGAGATTTTATCCATTTCGACCGGCCTTGCGCAGGGTCCGGCAATAAACATGATCCTATCCCGGCCTGCGGGACGTATTGCCGCTTGTGCGTCTCTTTGAAATCTGTCAAATAACGGCTTGAGAAAGGTCAGCATCGCTGCCCTATCCAGAATGACCCCGGAACAGGGGCGTCGGGGAGGACGTGAGGCCCCGAGTTTGCATGCCGGACCGGTTGCGGATGTCCTCCGTCGCCAGTGCCGGCTTCCCGTGTCACGGTGAGGGCACGAACAGCGGCGCACGCCGCAGAACGAGGTGGATGATGAGCACGCAGCGGATTGGTGCGATGTCGGGTGTGGAGATCGGGGCGCAGACGAATCGCGCCACGAAAACCAATGTGCCCGCCCGCGTCAAAAACCGCACGCGCGCCGTGATCGACCCTGGCCTGCCCGCCGCGCAGGGCCTCTACGACCCGCGCAACGAGAAGGATTCCTGCGGCGTCGGCTTCATCGCCGACATGAAGGGCCGCAAGTCCCACAAGATCGTCCAGGACGGCATCCAGATCCTGCTCAACCTCGAGCATCGCGGCGCGGTGGGCGCCGACCCGCGCGCCGGCGACGGCGCCGGCATGCTGGTGCAGATCCCCGACGCCTTCTTCCGCAAGGAGGCGGCCAAGCTCGGCTTCGACCTGCCCGAGCCCGGCCACTATGCCGTCGGCTTCATCTTCTTCCCGCGCGACCCCGAGGGCCAGGCCATCGTCCGCGAGGCGATCGAGAAGGTCGTCGCCGACGAGGGTCAGGTGCTGCTGGGCTGGCGCGAAGTGCCGACCGACAACTCCTCCCTCGGCGAGAGCGTCAAGCCGACCGAGCCGCTGCACCGGCAGATCTTCATCGCCCGCGGCGCCGACGTCGCCGACGAGGACGAGTTCGAGCGCCGCCTCTTCGTGCTGCGCAAGGTCATCTCGAACCTCGTCTACGACCTGAACGACGCGCGCACCAAGGGCTACTACCCCGTCTCGCTGTCGTGCCGGACCATCGTCTACAAGGGCATGTTCCTCGCCGACCAGCTCGGCTCCTATTTCCCCGACCTGCACGACGAGACGTTCGAGAGCGCCATCGCCCTCGTCCACCAGCGCTTCTCGACCAACACCTTCCCCGCCTGGTCGCTCGCCCACCCCTACCGGATGGTCGCGCACAACGGCGAGATCAACACCCTGCGCGGCAACGTCAACTGGATGGCGGCGCGCCAGGCCAGCGTCGATTCCGAGCTCTTCGGCAACGACATCTCCAAGCTCTGGCCGGTCTCCTACGAGGGCCAGTCGGACACCGCCTGCTTCGACAACGCCCTCGAGTTCCTCGTCCAGGGCGGCTATTCGCTCGCCCATGCGGTGATGATGCTGGTGCCCGAGGCCTGGGCCGGCAACAAGAGCATGGATGAGCAGCGCCGCGCCTTCTACGAGTACCATGCCGCCATCATGGAGCCGTGGGACGGCCCGGCCTCCATCGCCTTCACCGACGGCCGCCAGATCGGCGCGACGCTGGACCGCAACGGCCTCAGGCCCGCCCGCTGGTTCGTCACCAAGGACGACCGCATCATCATGGCCTCCGAAATGGGCGTCCTGCCCGTTCCGGAGAGCGAGATCGTGCGCAAGTGGCGCCTCCAGCCCGGCAAGATGCTGCTGGTCGACCTCGCCGAGGGCCGCATCATCTCCGACGAGGAGATCAAGGCCCAGCTCGCCGCCTCCAACCCCTACAAGGAGTGGCTGGAGCGCTCGCAGCTCATCCTCGAGGACCTGCCGCCGGTGGAGCCGCGCGCCTCGCGCACCGACGTGCCGCTGCTCGATAAGCAGCAGGCCTTCGGCTACACCCAGGAGGACGTGAAGATCCTGCTGGCGCCCATGGCCACCACCGGCCAGGAGGCCGTGGGCTCGATGGGCACCGACACGCCGATCTCGGCGCTCTCGTCCAAGTCCAAGCTCCTCTACACCTACTTCAAGCAGAACTTCGCCCAGGTGACGAACCCGCCGATCGATCCGATCCGCGAGGAGCTCGTCATGAGCCTCGTCTCCTTCATCGGGCCGCGGCCGAACCTGTTCGACCTCGACGGCACCTCGCGCCGCAAGCGCCTGGAGGTCCGCCAGCCGATCCTCACCAACGAGGACCTGGAGAAGATCCGCTGCATCGGCCACCGCGAGGATTCCTTCGACACGAAGACCCTCGACATCACCTATCCCGCGGCCAAGGGCGCCGCCGGCATGGCCGAGGCGCTGCAGCTTCTCTGCGACCGCGCCGAAGCCGCCGTCCATGGCCGCTACAACATCATCATCCTGTCCGACCGCATGGTCGGCCCGGACCGCATCCCGATCCCGGCGCTGCTCGCCACGGCGGCCGTGCACCACCACCTGATCCGCAAGGGCCTGAGGACCGCCGCCGGCCTCGTCGTCGAGACGGGCGAAGCGCGCGAGGTGCATCACTTCTGCTGCCTCGCCGGCTACGGCGCCGAGGCGATCAACCCCTATCTCGCCTTCGAGACCATGGAGGAGCTGCACGAGAACGGGGAGCTGCCGCCCGAGGTCGACGCCCACGAGGTGGTCAAGCGCTTCATCAAGTCCATCGGCAAGGGCATCATGAAGGTGATGTCCAAGATGGGCATCTCGACCTACCAGTCCTATTGCGGCGCGCAGATCTTCGACGCCGTCGGCCTCGCCGACGACTTCGTGGCGCAGTACTTCACCGGCACCGCCACCCGCATCGGCGGCGTCGGCCTGCCGGAGGTCGCGGAGGAGACGGTCTCGCGCCACACCGCGGCCTTCTCCGACGACCCGACGCTGAAGGCGAACCTCGAGGTCGGCGGCGAATATGCCTACCGCATCCGCGGCGAGGACCACGTCTGGTCGCCGGAGACGGTGGCGGCGCTCCAGCATGCGGTGCGCGGCAACAGCCAGGACCGCTATCGCGAGTTCGCCCGCCTCATCAACGAGCAGACCTCGCGCCTGCAGACCATCCGCGGCCTCTTCCGCATCAGGACCGCCGAGGAGATGGGCCGCAAGGCCGTGCCCCTCGACGAGGTCGAGCCGGCGGCCGCCATCGTCAAGCGCTTCGCCACGGGTGCCATGTCCTACGGCTCCATCTCGCGCGAGGCCCACACGACCCTGGCGCTCGCCATGAACGCCATCGGCGCCAAGTCCAACACGGGCGAGGGCGGCGAGGAATCCGAGCGCTTCCAGCCGCTGCCCGACGGGCGCTCCATGCGCTCGGCCATCAAGCAGGTCGCCTCCGGCCGCTTCGGCGTCACGACGGAATATCTCGTCAATTCCGACATGATGCAGATCAAGATGGCCCAGGGCGCCAAGCCCGGCGAGGGCGGCCAGCTGCCCGGCCACAAGGTCGACGCGGTCATCGCCAAGGTGCGCCACTCGACGCCGGGCGTCGGCCTCATCTCGCCGCCGCCGCACCACGACATCTACTCGATCGAGGATCTGGCGCAGCTCATCTACGACCTGAAGAACGTCAACCCGCGGGCCGACGTCTCGGTGAAGCTCGTCTCCGAGGTCGGCGTCGGCACGGTCGCCGCCGGCGTCGCCAAGGCGCGCGCCGACCACGTGACCATCTCCGGCTTCGAGGGCGGCACCGGCGCCTCGCCGCTGACCTCCATCAAGCACACGGGCTCGCCGTGGGAGATCGGCCTCGCCGAGACCCACCAGACCCTGGTGCTGAACCGCCTGCGCTCGCGCATCGCGGTCCAGGTGGACGGCGGCCTCAGGACCGGCCGCGACGTCGTCATCGGCGCCCTTCTCGGCGCCGACGAGTTCGGCTTCGCCACCGCGCCGCTCATCGCCACCGGTTGCATCATGATGCGCAAGTGCCACCTCAACACCTGTCCGGTGGGCGTCGCCACCCAGGACCCGGTGCTGCGCAAGCGCTTCAAGGGCCAGCCCGAGCACGTCATCAACTACTTCTTCTTCGTCGCCGAGGAAGTGCGCGAGCTGATGGCCTCCATGGGCTTCCGCACCATCGACGAGATGGTCGGCCAGATGCAGATGCTCGACCGCCGCGAGGCGATCGACCACTGGAAGGCCAAGGGCCTCGACTTCTCCCGCCTCTTCCACAAGCCGGACGTGCCGGCCGAGGTCGGCGTCTTCCATTCCGAGACGCAGGACCACCACCTCGAGGCGGTGCTCGACCGCAAGCTGATCGCCGAGGCCCAGCCGGCCCTCACCGAGGGCAAGCCGGTGGTCATCGAGAGCGCCATCGGCAGCGTCAACCGCTCGGTCGGCGCCATGCTGTCGGGCGAGGTCGCGACGCGCTTCGGCCATGCCGGGCTTTCTGACGACTCCATCCACGTGAAGCTGAAGGGGACCGCCGGCCAGAGCTTCGGCGCCTGGGTCACCCGCGGCGTCACGCTGGAACTCGAGGGCGAGGCCAACGATTACGTCGGCAAGGGGCTCTCGGGCGGCAAGATCATCGTCTATCCCTCGGCCGAGGCCACCAGCCTCGACGTCGACAACTCGATCATCGTCGGCAACACGGTGCTCTACGGCGCCATCGAGGGCGAGTGCTACTTCCGCGGCATCGCCGGCGAGCGCTTCGCCGTGCGCAACTCCGGCGCCATCGCGGTGGTGGAGGGCACGGGCGACCACGGCTGCGAGTACATGACCGGCGGCGTCGTCGTCGTGCTCGGCCAGACCGGACGCAACTTCGCGGCCGGCATGTCAGGCGGCATCGCCTACGTGCTGGACGAGGCCGGCGATTTCGCCCGCCGCTGCAACATGGCCATGGTCGAGCTGGAGCCGGTGCCGGAGGAGGACGACCTCCTCTCGCGCGTCTATCACCAGACCGGCGGGCTCGACAGCCACGGCCGCGTCGACGTGATGAGCGACATGAGCCGGTTCGACGCCGAGCGCCTGCACCAGCTCATCGCCAACCACGCCCGCTACACCGGCTCCCGGCGCGCCCGGGACATCCTCGACCGCTGGTCGGAGATGCTGCCCAAATTCAGGAAGGTCATGCCGGTCGAATACCGCCGCGCCCTTCAGGAAATGGAACAGGCCCAGCGTCCGCTCGCGCTGGCAGGAGAATAAGATCATGGGGAAGGTAACAGGCTTTCTGGAGATCGACCGTCAGGACCGGCGCTACGCGCCGGCCGGCGACCGCATCCGCCACTACCGTGAATTCGTCATCCCGCTGAGCGAGGAAGGCACCCGCAACCAGGCGGCGCGCTGCATGAACTGCGGCATCCCGTTCTGTCACAACGGCTGCCCGGTCAACAACCAGATCCCCGACTGGAACGACCTCGTCTACAATGGCGGCTGGCGCGAGGCCTCCATCAACCTGCACTCGACCAACAACTTCCCCGAGTTCACCGGCCGCATCTGCCCCGCGCCCTGCGAGGCGGCCTGTACGCTGAACATCGAGGACACGCCGGTCACCATCAAGACGATCGAATGCGCCATCGTCGACCGCGCCTGGAACGAGGGCTGGATCACGCCGGAGCCGGCGAAGACGCGCTCGGGCAAGAAGGTCGCAGTGGTCGGCTCGGGGCCTGCGGGCCTCGCCGCCGCCCAGCAGCTCGCCCGGGCGGGCCACGACGTCCACGTCTACGAGAAGTTCGCCAAGGCCGGCGGCCTGCTGCGCTACGGCATTCCGGACTTCAAGATGGAGAAGCGCCTCATCGACCGCCGCATCCACCAGATGGAGGCCGAGGGCGTCACCTTCCACTACAACGAGCATGTCGGCGTCACCCGCCCGATCGAGGAGCTCACCGCCGCCTATGACGCGGTGCTGCTCACCGGCGGTTCGGAGAAGCCGCGCGACCTGCCGATCCCCGGCCGCGACCTCGAGGGCGTCCATTTCGCCATGGACTTCCTGCCGCAGCAGAACCGCCGCGTCTCCGGCGAGCCCATCGGCACCAACGAGCCGATCCTCGCCTCGGGCAAGCACGTCGTCGTCATCGGCGGCGGCGACACCGGCTCCGACTGCATCGGCACCTCGGTGCGCCAGGGCGCCCTCTCGGTCACCCAGCTCGAGATCATGCCGAAGCCGCCGGAGAAGGAGAACAAGGCCCTCGTCTGGCCGCTCTGGCCGCTGAAGCTGCGCACCTCCTCGAGCCACGAGGAAGGCGCCGAGCGCGACTTCGCGGTGATGAGCTCGGAGTTCACCGGCCAGAACGGCCGGGTCAAGAGCCTGAAGTGCGTGCGCGTCGACGAGAAGATGCAGCCGATCGCCGGCACCGAGTTCGAACTCAAGGCCGACCTCGTCCTGCTCGCCATGGGCTTCGTCAACCCGGTCCACGAGGGCATGGTCGAGAGCCTCGGCGTGAAGCTCGACGCCCGCAAGAACGTCGCGGCCAACACCAACGACTACCGGACCTCGGTGGACAAGGTCTATGCCGCCGGCGACATGCGCCGCGGCCAGAGCCTGGTCGTCTGGGCGATCCGCGAGGGTCGCCAGGCCGCCCATTCCATCGACAAGGACCTCGTCGGCACCACCACCCTGCCGCGCTGAGCGGCGGGAAGACCTCAAGAGGCCCCACCCGTACCCTCCCCGCTGCGCGGGGAGGGGGACTACCGCGTTCCGCCTCCTCTCGGCCGGCTCATCTGGCGCGGCCGTTCTCAAAGGCGCGGCTGATGGGGAAGCACGGTCGAGCGAGGCTCGCCGGCCGCGGAATGATCGCGACGCCATAGTCCCCCTCCCCTCGCCCTGCGTGGGAAGGGTAAGGGTGGGGCCATGAACCGCAGGGCACCCCGGCACCCCGGCAGCCCGCGCATGCGCGAAGGCCCCTTGCCCTCCGGCGGCCTCCGGGCTTGTGATGCTCTCAGCGCCTCACCCCGATCCGGAGCCTCCATGTTCTTCGCCAGCGACAACGGCCTCGGCGCCTCCGACAAGGTCATGCAGGCCATCGCCGCGGCGAACGGCGGGGCGCGCCTCGGCTACGGCAACGACGATGCGACGAAGGCCGTAGTGCAGAAGCTCTGCGATCTCTTCGAGCGCGAGGTCGGCGTCTACATGGTCGCCACCGGCACGGCGGCGAACGGCCTCGCCCTCTCCACGCTGACCCCGCCCTGGGGCATCGTGCTCTGCCACGACGAGAGCCACGTCATCGAGGACGAGTGCTGCGGGCCGGAATTCTTCACCGGCGGCGCCAAGCTCGTCGGCATTCCCGGCCGCGGCGCCAAGATCACCGCCGCCGCGCTGGAGGCGGCGATCGCCGGGCTCGGGCGCCGGGTGCCGCACAATGCGCCGATCCACGCCCTCTCCATCACCCAGTCCACCGAACTCGGCCAGGTCTATTCGGTCGCCGAGGTGACCGCCCTCTCCGCCATCGCCCGTGACAACGGCCTCGGCGTCCACATGGACGGCGCCCGCTTCGCCAATGCGGTGGCGGCGCTCGGCTGCTCGCCGGCGGAGATCACCTGGAAGGCCGGGGTCGACGTGCTCTCCTTCGGCACCACCAAGGGCGGCGGCCTCGCCTGCGAGGCGCTGATCTATTTCGATCCGGCCAGGGGCGCGGAGATGGTCCGCCGCCGCATGCGCGCCGGCCACCTCCTCTCCAAGCACCGCTTCCTCGCGGCGCAGATGGAGGCCTTCCTCGACGGCGGCCACTGGCTCGACCTCGCCCGCGACGCCAACCGCGCCGCGGCCCGCCTCGCCGAGGGGCTTTCCGCCATTCCCGGCATTCGCCTGCCGCTGAAGCCCCAGGCCAACGGCCTCTTCCCGATCTTCCGGCAGGAGATCGTCGATGCGCTGAAGGCCGAGGGCGCCGCCTTCTATCCCTGGCCGGACAAGGGGCTGCCCGAGGCCGAGCGGGCCCGCCCCGGCGAGGTCATGATGCGCCTCGTCACCTCCTTCGCCACCCGGGACGAGGACATCGACCGTTTCCTCGCGGTGGCGGCGCGGGCCGCAGCGCCCCTCGCGGCGGAGTGAGCGGGACCGACAAGAAGCGACACGTCCCCGCCCTGAAATCGCCGTTCTCCTTGCCGAAACCTTGACCCTGGGGTTCGAGGGGGAAGAAGGACACGATCGCGTGCGCCATTCACTGTTCATGACGGCGGCGGCCGCCGCTCTCGCTGCCGGTCTCGGCCCGGCATCCGCCGCCCCGCTCGCCGCCGGTGTCGCCGCCGCGCCCGTTCCAGCTGCTGCCGTCGAGGTGCAATACTGGGGCGGCTGGGGCCCGCCGCGGGTCTACGACTACGACGACGAGCCGCCGGTCTACCAGCGCCGCTACGTGGTGCCGGAGGTCGAGGACGTCCTGCCGGCCTCCGAGGCCATCGCCATCGCCCGATCCATGGGCTACCGCGCCATCAGCCGGCCGCGCCTCGCCGGCCGCGTCTGGGTGGTGGAGACGGTGGGAGCCGCCGGCCAGCGCGCCCGCGTCACCATTCACGCCTATACCGGCGCGCCCATCAACATCCGCGAGCTGGAGCCCGGTGGCCAGCGCTTCCCCACCCCTCCGGTCTGGTCCGACGAGCGGCCGAGCTTCGGCAATGCCCGGCCGCCGGTCCAGCGCGAGGGCCGGCTCGATCCCGACGCCCTCGACCGTCCGGAGCGGCCCGTGCGCCCGGCGCCGAACATCACCGCCCGCGTCGTGCCCGTGCCGACGCCGCGTCCCAACATCGACGGCGACCTGACGCCGCGCCCGCAGGTCGCCCCGCCGGTTCCGCCGGTGGCGCTGCCGCCCGCATCCGAGACGCCGGCCGCACCGCCCCCGGCGGCGAGCCTGCCGCGGCGGGTCGATCCGCCGGCTGCCCCGACACCGCCGCTGAGCGTCCAGCCGGCGCAGCCCTTCACGCCGCCGGCAGCGACCCCGCCGCAGGCCGAACAGCCGCAGCCGCAGCCGTCACCGCCCACCGCCGCCCTGCCGCCGCAGGCCGAGCCTCCCGCGCCGGCCGCGCCCGTCCCGCAGGTGGAGCCGGCGCCGCCCGCCGTCGCCGCACCGGAGGCACCGGCGCCGCAAGCTCCGGCCCCCTCCGCGGCCTTGCCCCAGGCCGTGCCCGATCCGGTGCCGGCAGCACCCGCTACCCCGGCGCTGAACCCGTCCGAGGTGCCCACCGTGCCCCCGGTCGCCGCCGAGCCGCCACGGACCGAGGCCGCGCCGTCCACCGAGACGGCGCAGAAGCAGGGCGAGGGCGAGGGCGTGCTGATCGACGGCCGATTCCTCGGGCCCAACGGCGAGCAATTGCCGCCGACCGGTGGTCCGACGGCGACCCCCGGCGTGCGCCAGGTGACGCCTCCGCCATCGAACTGACGCCGCCGCGTTCGACCTGACGGCGCTCCCGTCCGCACCCAAACGAAACGCCCCGGTGATGCCTCACCGGGGCGTTCGTGCATCTCAGGAGGGGCCGTTGGAGGGCGGCCCTGCCGTCAATCCGATGCGGGTCAGGCGGCCTGGCGGTTCGCCGTGGCCTCGATCGCGCGGGGGCCGGAGCCCGTGCCGATGGCGATCTGCCGGGGCTTCATGGCCTCCGGAATCTCGCGGACGAGGTCGACGTGGAGCAGGCCGTGGTCGAGGGCCGCGCCCTTCACCGAGACGTGGTCGGCGAGCTGGAAGCGGCGCTCGAAGGCGCGCGCGGCAATGCCCTGGTGCAGATAGTCGGGCTTCGCCTCGGCCTCGCCGGCCGTCTTCTCGCCGCGGATGGTCAGCGCCTGCTCCTTGACCTCGATGGAGAGGTCCTTGTCGGTGAAGCCGGCGACCGCGACGGTGATGCGATAGGCGTTCTCGCCCGTGCGCTCGATGTTGTAGGGCGGGTAGGTCGGCGAGGGCGCCTCGAGGCCGGACGCCTGGTCCAGCATGGAGAAGAGGCGGTCGAAACCGACGGTCGAACGATAGAGCGGAGCAAGATCGAAGCTGCGCATGGGATGTCCTCCTTCAAGCGACACCAAAGTGGGTAGACCCGCCTGATCGGCCGGGCCTGTCGATGTGTGCAGCCACATCGGGCCTGCACGAAACCAGAGTTAGGAACGCCCCGCGGGCCGCGCAAGAGGGGTCGCGCGAGGCTCCTGCGGATGAAGAGCGGGTGAACGGAGACTTCCGCGCCGGTTCAGCCGGCGGGGCGCAATCTCCGTGCTCATGATGGCCGGGACCTGCCTCCCGGCCGCCTTCGCCTCACGGCAGACCGGGACCGGGACAGACCCGCCATGGCCCATACGAGCTCCGCTCTCTCCACCGGCGCCCTCCGCCTGTCCGGCCGGGCGCCGCGCGCCACCTTCCTGCCGGGCCTCGCCCTCGGCGCCCTCGCCGGCACCGCCGGCATGGCCCTCCTCGTCGCGGTGATCGCCTGCACCAGCAGCCTCGCCCGCGCCGAGGGCGCCCTTTCCGCCGGCGACGTGACGGGCCGCCTCACCGCGCGCGGCTACGCCGTCAGCGAGCCGCCGGTCAGGCGCGGCAGCACCTATCTCGCCCACGGCAAGGACAGGCACGGCCAGCAACTGCGGCTGGTGATGGATGCCCGCAACGGCGAGATCATCGGCCTCAGGGTGATCGGCGACCGGCGCCCGCAGCAGCGCGAGACGCTGTGGCGCCCCTGGGCCGGGCGGCCGGCCACCACCGAGCCCTCGCCGCAATGACCTTGCGGAACGGGCGGCGATCTTGAAGACTGCTATCCAACCACACCCGGGAGGTGACAATGCGCAACACCCTGATCGCGACGATCGCCCTGATCGCCGCCCCTCACCTCGCCGTCGCCTCGCCGGTGGATCCAGCGGGCTTCGCCGGTTATCACATGCAGGTGCAGTACAATTGCGGCCCGCCGCGCCGCGTCCGCGTCTACGATTCCACCACCGGCTCGATGATCGACCAGGTCATTCCCGGCCGCTGCGACGGTCCGCGCCGCTCCTTCGACGACCGCCGGGTGTATCGTGACCCGCCGCCGCGCCGCTACTACGACGAGCGCCCGGTCTATCGCGAGCCGCGCCGCTACTACGACGAGGACCGCGGCTACCGCCCGCGCCGTCCGCCGCCGCCCGGCTGGGAGCGCGATCCCTATACCGGCCGCGACATGCGCATCCTGCGCTGATCCGCGACCGTTCAGGCGATGTTAGCGAGGCGGGGGCATGCTGATGCTCCCGCCTTCCTCGTTCGCGAGCCCTGGTTCCGATGGATCTCGTTGCGCTGCCCGACAGGCCGGTTCCCGCGGGCGTGCGGGCCGGCACCATCACCACCGCCGACCGCATCCCCGTCCGCTATGCGCGGTGGGAGGCGACGGGCGCGCCGCGCCGCGGCACGGTGGTGATCTGCCAGGGCCGGGCCGAGTTCATCGAGAAATATTTCGAGGTGGTGGGCGAGCTGCGCGAGCGCGGCTTCGGCGTCCTCGCCTTCGACTGGCGCGGCCAGGGCGGCTCGGGCCGCCTCCTCGCCGACGGGCGCAAGGGCCACATTCGCCGCTTCGCCGACTACCAGATCGACCTCGAAACGGTGATGTCCGTCGTCGGCCTGCCCGACTGCCGTCCGCCCTTCTACGCGCTCGGCCACAGCATGGGTGGCGCCATCCTCATCGAGGCGGCGAAGGCCGGTCGCACCTGGTTCGACCGGATGGTGCTGGCGGCGCCCATGGTGGCCCTCGCCCAGGTGAGGCGTCCGGCCCTCATCCGCCCGGTGCTCTGGGGGCTGAGCCTCGCCGGCCTCGGAGGATCCATCGTGCCCGGCGGCTCGGCCCGCCCGGTGGCGCTGAAGCCCTTCGTCGGCAATCCCGTCACCTCGGATCCCGTGCGCTATGCCCGCGTCGCCGCCTATGCCGAAGCCGATGCGCGGCTCGGCCTCGGCGCGCCGACGGTCGCCTGGGTGCGCGAGGCTCTCGCCGTCACCGGCCGCTTCGCCCATCCGCTCTACACCCGCGGCCTGCGCCAGCCGATGCTGATGATCGGGGCCGCCCGCGACCCCCTCGTCCACACCCCGAGCATCGAGGACTTCGCCCACCGGCTGAAGACCGGCGGCGTGGTGGTGGTGCCCGGTGCCCTGCACGAGCTGATGCAGGAGCGCGACGAGATCCGCAGCCAGTTCTGGGCCGCCTTCGACGCTTTCGTGCCCGGGGAAATGCCGTTCCTCTGACAGGCCGGCGCTGGACGCTCAGGCGTTGAGGATCGCCAGCGCCTCGTCATGCACCCGCCGGTCGCCGGAGGCGATGATGCGCCCGCCGCCGCTCGCCGGCCCGCCGTCCCAGGTGGTGACGATGCCGCCGGCCCCCTCGATGATCGGCACCAGCGCGACGATGTCGTAGGGCTTGAGGCCGGCCTCGACCACGAGGTCGACGTGGCCCGCCGCCAGCATGCAATAGGCGTAGCAGTCGGCGCCGTAGCGATAGGTGCGGCAGCGCGCCTCCACCGCCTCGAAGGGCCCGCGGGTCTCGGCGTCGAAGAGGCGCGGCGACGTCGTCATGATGGTCGCGGCCTCGAGGCCGGCGCAGGGCCTGACCCTGAGGCTGCGGCTGCCGGCGGGCCCCTCGTAGCGGGCGCCGGCCCCGTCGCCCCAGAAGCGCTCGCCGATGAAGGGCTGGTGCATCATGCCGAATACCGGCACGCCATGGCGGGCGAGCCCGATCAGCGTGCCCCAGACGGGAATGCCGGCGATGAAGGCGCGGGTGCCGTCGATCGGATCGAGGATCCAGACGTGCTCGGCATCGGCGTTCTCGTCGCCGTGTTCCTCGCCGACGATGCCGTGCTCGGGAAAGGTGCGCTTGATGAGCTGGCGCATCACCGCCTCGCCGGCGCGGTCGCCTTCCGTGACGGGGTCGAAGTGGCCGAGGCCCGCCTTGTTGTCGACGCCGATGGCGGTGCGGAAGAAGGGCAGGATCGCTTCGCCCGACAGGCGGGCGAGTTCGCGCACGAAGCTCTCGAAATCCACAGCGCTCACGTTTCGTCTCCTCGCCCTGCCGGCGTGAGACCTATAGGCACGGGGCCGCCGGGCGGCAACACCGGCCGGTTCCATGCGGGGGCGAGGCCGCAGGCCTGTGCGGAGGCGCCTTGCATCCCGCCGCCCCGGAAGGCAGTTTCCGCGCCCCGGAGGACGACGTGCCACACCAACAACAACGCGGGGGCGCCAGCGCCGCGGGCCTGACCCGGCCGGCGATCGTCGCCCTCGTCGCGGTGCTCGCCACCGCCACCGCGCTCAGCCAGTTCTTCCGCAATTCCGTCGGCGTCATCGCCACCACGCTCGCCGGCGAACTGGGGCTCGATCCCGACCAGCTCGGCCTCGTCGCCTCCTCCTTCTTCCTCATCTTCGCGCTCTGCCAGATCCCCGTCGGCATCGTCATCGACCGCTGGGGCCCGCGCGTCGCCCTGCTCGGCTCCAGCCTCTTCGCCGTGGCGGGCGCCCTCGTCTTCGCGCAGGCCGAGGGGCAGGCCGGGCTCATCGCCGGGCGGCTCCTTCTCGGCATCGGCTGCTCCACCTTCTTCATGGCGCCGCTGGTGATCTATGCCCGCGCCTTCCCGGCGGACGTCTTCGCCAGCCTTGCCGGCTTCCAGATCGCCTTCTCGAGCCTCGGCACCATCCTGGCGACAGCGCCGCTCGGCTGGATGACCTCCGCCTTCGGCTGGCGCTCGGCCTTCCTCCTCGCCGCCCTCGTCTCGGCGCTGCTCCTCGCCGGCATCGTCCTCCTGGTGCGCGGCAGGGCCGCCGGCCGCCTGCCGGGCAAGCCGGCGGAGACCCTTCCCGAGGCCTTCGCCGGGATCGGGGCGGTGCTGCGCACGCCGGGCTTCGGACCGCTCTTCCTGATGTCCTTCTCCACCTTCTCCACCTTCGCCCTGTTCATCGGCCTGTGGGGCGGGCCCTATCTCGCCCATGTCCACGGCGCCGACCTCGCAGCCCAGGGGCGCATCCTCTTGGTCATGGCCCTCGCACAGGTGCTGGGCACGCTCGCCTGGGGATCGGCCGACCGGTTCACCGGCGCCTACAAGCCGCTGGCGGTCGCCGGCGCGGTCCTGACCCTGATGCTCCTCGCCGCGCTGATCGCCTTCGGCCACGGCGGCGCGCTCCGGGCCGAGATCATCATCGCGCTCCTCGGCTTCTCCTGCGCCTTCACGCCTGTCCTCGTCGCCCATTCGAAGTCGCTGTTCCCGCCCGACATCACCGGGCGTGGCCTCTCCCTCATCAATATGGGGACGATGAGCGGCACCTTCGTCACCCAGTGGCTGACGGGCCTCGCGGTGAAGGCGGTGGCGGGCGGCGCTACGGTCTATCCGGTGGCGGCCTTCCAGATCGCCTTCGCCCTGCAGGCGGCGTTGCTGGCGGTCGCGACCCTCGTCTATCTCAGGGCGCCGGAACCCCGCCGCCCGGGTGCCTGAGACGAGGCGCCCCATCGGCCGAACGACGGCCGCAAAAAAATGGGACAGCCTTCTTGCCTTTTCCGGAGAGCCTAGGCATATTGTTGCAGCGCGGTATCGCCCTGCGATGCCCCGCAGCCCTCCTTGGGCGTTTCCTCCCTAGACTTGGGCCGCTCACGAAAGTGAGCGGCCTCTTTCTTTTGTATCGCCGGATTTTCCGGTGATATTTCAACGATGTAACAGGCGGTTTCCGTGCCACGGAAGGGCCTCGCCCGGCATCGTATACAATCGAAAACGGCCGCGGCGCGTTGTGCGTCGCACCCTGATCATTCGATCAGTCGCCCGTTTGTGACGGCAAGACGATTCCGCTGAAGCGGCCAAAAAAACCGTCGATATGCAAAATTGGCGGAGCTGCCGTCGCTATTCCGCAGCGATCCGCCAGTCCCCTGCGCGGTCCAGCGGCAGCCGCGCCAGCGCCTCAGCCAGGGTCATCAGGTCGGCCTGCAGCCGGCCGAAATCGGCGGTCGGGCGATAGGTCCGCTCGTCCATGTAGATGGCGCGGTTGATCTCGATCTGCACGGCGTGCACGCCCGTCTGCGGCTGGCCGTAGTGCTCGGTGATGAAGCCGCCCGCATAGGGCTTGTTGCGCACGACGTTGTAGCCGCGCGCCCTGAGCACACCCTCGATGAGGTCGCCGACCGAGGGCGAGCAGCTCGTGCCGTAGCGGTCGCCGATGACGATGTCGGCGCGCGGCTTGTCCTCGCGCACCGGCGCCATGGACGGCATGGAGTGGCAGTCGACCAGCAGCGCCTCGCCGAAGGCCCGGTGCACCGAGGCGATGAGGCGGCGCAGCGCCCGGTGGTAGGGCTTGTACAGCGTCTCGATGCGCACCAGCGCCTCGTCCACCGGCAGGCGGCGGGCGTAGATCTCCTGCGCCTCGCCGACGACGCGCGGGATGGTGCCGAGGCCGCCCGCCACCCGCATGGAGCGGGTGTTGGCGAACGTCGGCAGCCGTCCGTCGAACATGCGGGGGTCGAGCTCGTAGGGCTCGCGGTTCACGTCCACCATGGAGCGGGGGAAATGCACGCGCATCAGCGGCATGCCGCGCTCCACCACCCCGGCGAAGAGCATGTCCACGCCGGTGTCCTCGGACCGGCGCAGCAGCGGCAGATCGAGCCGCACCTGGTCGATGAAGTGCGGCGGATAGAGCCGGCCGGAATGGGGCGAGTTGAAGATCACCGGCGCCCGCGTCTCCGCCGGCTCCAGCGCCTCGAAGGCGGGGTCGATGTCGCAGATCTCGGCTTCCATCGTCACGCGTCCGTCGTGCTGCATGCCGCCCTACTCTAGCGCGCGGCGCGGCCGTGTGAACCCGCCTCGCAGGCAGGCCAGCGACGCAGGAGACGCCGTGCGCGGGGTCGGGGCTGTCTGCCGCAACGTCGGGAAACAGCCCGCACCTTGGGGATATTCACCGCACATTTACCATCTTCGTGCTTGATGAGGCACAAGCGGGACCGGGTTCGCTACACCGCCTCCCCGACGACGGACGGACGAAGGACCGCATTCAGCATGGGCAAGATTCTGCTGGCCGAAGACGACAACGACATGCGCCGGTTCCTGGTCAAGGCGCTGCAGACCGCCGGTTACGACGTCGCCCATTTCGACAACGGCCTGTCCGCCTACCACCGCCTGCGCGAGGAGCCCTTCGAGCTCCTGCTCACCGACATCGTCATGCCGGAGATGGACGGCATCGAGCTCGCCCGCCGCGCCACCGAACTCGACCCGGACATCAAGGTCATGTTCATCACCGGCTTCGCCGCCGTGGCCCTGCAGCCGGACTCGCAGGCCCCCAAGGACGCCAAGATCCTCTCCAAGCCCTTCCACCTGCGCGACCTCGTCAACGAGGTCGAGAAGATGCTCCAGCAGGCCGCCTGAGGCCCCGTCCACAGCGGCGCATTTGGGCCGCGCGATCCTCTTGCACGCTCGCGCGACCCCCGCTATACGGTGCGCCTCGCTTTCGCGGTCCCCGGATCGCAAAAGGGCGCGTAGCTCAGCGGGAGAGCACTACGTTGACATCGTAGGGGTCACTGGTTCGATCCCAGTCGTGCCCACCATTCGAAGGAAAACCCCGCCGGAGCGATCCGGCGGGGTTTTTCGTTCGGGCGGGGCGCGCGCGTGGCGTGCTAGCCGTCCAGCAGGCAGACGTTGCCCGCGGGGCCATAGCAGAGGATCGCGCCGCCCTCGCGCAGGGCCTCGATGATCCGCGTCACCAGCGGATCGCTCGGCCGCGAACTCGTGTCCGATTCAAGCCGCTGCACGGTGGAGACCGAAACCCCGGCGCGCTTCGCCAGGTCGATGACGGACCAGTTCATCAAAGCGCGCGCCGCCCGCACGTGACGGGGCTCGATGTGCCGGATGTTCACCTGCGGCACGTCGGCGCCTCCCATGTGCAGGCTGAAGCAGTGCCATTCCAGCACGTCCCCATGGTCGTCGCGGATGGGCACCCCGCCGAGCAGAAGCGGCACGCGTCGGCGGTGACGCTCGTCCGGCGTCAGGTGGTAGAATGAGAATGCCAGGCCTTCGGTGATGGCGGCGCGCACCTTCTCCAGCACCAGGGCGTCCTCGAAGGAGGGCGCCCCATGGTCGCTCGGGGACGGCGGGAAGCTGGGAGCCGGCGTGCTGGTCGGCACGCAGTCGATGGGGCGCCCGTTCGCATCGACGCTCCAGGTTCTCAGGGCCAGATGATGGAACAGGCCCTGCCGCCGCCGGTCGTTCAGCGCCAGCAGCCGCGCCGCCTCCTCCTGCGCCGTCACGTCTGTGACGATGCCGACGACGCTCGCCACCACCCCGTTGTCGCCGAGCACGGGCTCGGCCAGGGTGTGGATCCAGCGCACGGTCCGGTCGGCGCGCAGGATGCGGAAGGTCTGCTGGGACGGCGCACCGCGCAGCGAGAGGGAAAAGGCGTCGACAGCGAACCGGGAGTCGCGGGGATGCGCCATCCTCGCGATCGACGAGGGATGGAAGGGCCGGCTCAGCGAGGCCGCTCCAAGGATCTGATGAACGCCCGACGAGCAATGCGCCTGCCCCGACGCAACGTCATAGACCCAAATGCCGAAACGGCCGATGGACTCGACCTTCGATAGCAAATCTCTTGAAGAGATATTCTTGGGAATCTGTACTGTTAAAGCCATAGCTGAGTAAGTTGACGACATCGAACCACCCGCAGACATCACCTTGCCGGGGGTGTGTCCACCTACCGTTGAGGGTGCTCGAATTCCTGCTCGGGGGATACCCGAAGCCAACGGCCGCATTGTGCGAAATTGCTGTGAATTCATTCATTTCCACGGGCAGCACACGTGATCCACTCACGATGATACAGCCGCTGCAACAAAAGTGATTCCCCGGTCATTTTCCGCGCATCACACAAATGCGACGATACGTGCGGCGTCCCGTGCCTCGCGCGGAGGTACATCGCGGGGTTTCATTGCGATGTTCCTCTACGTCCCAGGTAGCAATCCCGACATCCCCAGGGCCGCGACGGCTCGCAAGACAGCACCAGAATTTCGACGGCCTCGCAGCGGCCCTGTATTCCCGTCGGCGGCGGCGCGGCACGTCCGCCCGCCCGCAATCCACAACCGGGAATGGTGGTAGCCTGATGCTTCAAAAATGGTCAGCTCGCAGCCATGCGCGAGCCGCATGGTAAATGGCTGGTTAACGCGCCCACCGTTCCACTGCCCGCGCCGCTGGAGGTCAGCTGCCGGGCCCGCCCTTCGGGTCCGTGGATGAGATCAGACACGAGCGCTTGGGGGCCACCGTGACATTCTTGAGCAATCTACGCATCCTGACGAAGATCCTGTCGGTCATTGCGATCCTTTCTCTCGTTTCCATCGCCATCGCCTTCGTCGGCGCGCGGTCGCTGGGTTCCCTCAACGACGCGACCGACGTGATGGAAGCCGCCGCCGACAACGCCCTGCTGGCTGCGCGGATGAACCAGAACATTCTCGCGCTGAACCGCGCCGAGGTCGACGTCTCCGCCGATGCGCGCGCCGACAACCTGCGGGCCGCCCGGGCCGTCGTCGAGGAGGAGCTGAAGACCTATCGCGATCGCCGGGCCCGGATCGAGCGCACCCTGCCGGCCGAAATGCGCCCGAAACTGGTCGAGATCGACGCCGCCTTCAGCGCTTATGAGCGCGAGCTGCGCGACACGTTCGAAGCCGCCGCGCGGGTGCGTAACTTCGAGATGTCGGCGGAGATGCGGGTGGTGCGCGAATCCGTCGAATCGAACCGTCCGCTGGTCAGCAATCTGCGCGCGACGTTGCGGACGCTCGCCGACGCGCTCGACAGCCACGTCAACAAGGTCTCGCAATCGGCCACCGCCGAATATCAGCGCAGCTCCACGCTGATGGTCGCGATCGCCGCCATCGGCATCACCGTGGGCCTGAGCCTCGGCTTCTTCATCGGCCAGTTCGGCATCGCCCGGCCGATCCGCGCCGTCGTCGCGACCCTGCAGAGCCTGGCCTCCGGCACATTCGGCGTCGACATCGCCGGTACCGAGCGCAAGGACGAGGTCGGCGACGTCGCCCGCGCCGCCGTGGTCTTCAAGCAGAATGGCGAGGAGAAGCTGCGGCTCGAGGCCGAACAGGCCGCCGCCGCCGCCCGCGCCGCCGACGAGAAGCGCGCCACGATGAACGAGCTCGCCGACCAGTTCGACCAGGCCGTCGGCGGGATCGTCGCGGCCGTGTCGTCCGCCGCGACCGAACTCGAGGCGGCAGCCAAGACCCTCACCACCACCGCCGAGGAGACCTCCATCCAGTCCTCGGCCGTGGCCTCCGCGTCGGAGCAGACGTCGAGCAACGTCCAGACCGTCGCGGCCTCGGCGGAGGAGATGTCCGTCTCGGTGCGGGAGATCGCGACACAGGTGGCCAAGTCGACCCAGATCGCTGGCCAGGCGGTCGTCGAGGCCGGAGAAACCTCTGCGAAAATGGCCGAACTGGCGAAGTCGACCCAGGCCATCGGAGAGATCGTCAACCTCATCAACGAGATCGCCGGCCAGACCAACCTCCTGGCGCTGAACGCCACGATCGAGGCGGCCCGCGCCGGCGAGGCCGGCCGTGGCTTCGCGGTCGTCGCCTCCGAGGTCAAGCTGCTCGCCGAACAGACGAGCAAGGCGACAGCCCAGATCGGCGCGCAGATCTCGCAGATCCAGCTCGCCTCAACCACCGCGGTGGATGCGATCACCGCAATCGGCGCGACGATCCGCGAGATGAACAACATCTCCACGTCCATCGCCGGGGCCATCGAGGAACAGACCTCGGCCACCAGCGAGATCGCCCGCAACGTGCAGCAGGCCTCCGCCGGGACCAGCGAGGTCTCCGCCAACATCGAGGGCGTCAGCCAGGCGGCCTCCAGCACCGGCGCGGCGGCGTCGCAGGTCCTGACGTCGGCCTCCGAGCTGTCGCAGAACTCCGCGAAGCTGTCGGCCGAGCTGCAGCGCTTCCTCGCCACTGTCCGGGCGGCTTGAACGCTCGAACGCCGCGGCGCCGGGTTGTCCGGCGCCGCAAGCTCTTCGTCGCCGCCGATCAGGACATCAGACCATGGCCTCAGCCATCATTCCCTTCCCGCCGAGACCGACGCCCTCGCCCGCGCCATCCCATCCCGACACCAACCTTGCCTCGTTGGTCGACGAATTGATGGGGTTGCGGCACCAGCTGCTGCTGCAGCGCGACCTCGTCCTGCAGAGCGCCGGGACCGGAGCCCTCACGCCTCAGGTCGGCACCGCCTTCTGCGACGTGATCGAAGCCCTGGCGCGATCCATCGACATCGTGGTCTTCGCGGTCCTGGGCGACCGGCGATGAAAGCGGGGGCCCGCGGCCGCCCCCCGCCCGGTTTCCGCTTCCTGCGGCTTCACTTCGCGTTGCGCGGACCGCGGATCAGGGCCGCGGAGGGGTGTTCCGCGGAGGGGTGTTCCGCGGAGGGGTGTTCCGCGGAGGGGTGACTTGCGGCCGCCGGACGACCGGCGGATGGATGACCGGCGGATGGATGACCGGCGGATGGAGGGTCGGCGGACCCGATCTGGACCCCGACTGCGCGTGCGCGGTCAGTACGGCGGCCGGCCCCACAGCCAAGGCGGTGACGAGCGCCGCAGCCACGGCGAGATGTCGATGCTTCATGATATCCCCAAAGTGCCCCGCCGGTACGCTAATGCAGCTCGACCTTTTTAGCCAAGGCCACAACCGCCGCCGCCTCGCCAGCCTTGAGGGAACCATCCCTCCGATACCGCGTTGACCAGGCATGCCCCAACCGCGGATCCGGCGAGTAGCGACAGGTCTGGCGGGCGCAGCCCTTGCGCTCGCGCTGGGTGCCTGCGCCTCCAATTACGCGACGCAGGGGCCGTTGACGGTCCGCTCCGACCTGCCCGCCTCCTACATCGCCGGCTGCATCGAGGGCCTGTTCAACACGCGCATTCCCCTGGTGAGGCGCTCGCCGCTCATCGGCGGCACGCTGATCAAGGTGATGGATTTCAACGACCACACCATCGCAGCCGTCTCCGTGCTCACCGAGAACGGCGAGACCCGCGTCGCCTTCGTCTCCGATCACGCCGACCGCTTCTTCTACGAGCACCTCTTCCGCCAGTGCGTTGCGGTGCCCGGCCGCTGAGGGCGGACGTCAGAGGCAGCGGCCGCGCCGCGGATCGATTATGATCGCCCCGGGGACGAATCGGGGCACGACATGACGGCAGAGGCGGCAGCCCGCGACATCGAGGCGAAGATCCGCGACCTCGTCGCCTTCATCACCGGCGAGGAGGCCGCGGGCTACGACGCCGCGTCCCCCCTCATCGGCGAGAAGGCCGTGGTGGATTCGCAAGGGCTCCTCGAGGTGATGCTCGGCCTGGAGGACTTCGCCGGCGAACGCTTCGGCAAGCCCTTCGACTGGATGAACGACGCCGCCTTCTCCTCCTCCCGCAGTCCCTTCCGCACCATCGGCACGCTCGCCGCCCATATGGCCGCCCAGATGGCGGACGGCGCGTGAGGCGCACCCTCCTCGTCACGGGGGCGAGCCGCGGCCTCGGCCGCGCCATCGCCGACCGGGCCCTGGCCGCCGGCTACGACGTCGTCGGCCTCGCGCGGTCGGAGGTCGAGGCGCCCTTCCCCATCCACGCCTGCGACGTCGCCGACGCCGCGGCGGTGAAGGCGGTTGCCGCTGCGCTCCCCCGCGAGACGCCGCTCTGGGGCGTCGTCAATGCCGCCGGCATCGCCTCGATGAACCTCGCGCTGATGACGCCGGCCGCGACCGTGCAGAAGGTGATCGCCACCAACCTGATGGGCGCGATCCACGTCTCCCAGGCCTTCGCCCCGGCGCTGGTGCGGGCGAAGGGCGGGCGCATCATCCACTTCTCCACCATCGCCGTGCCGCTGGGCCTTGCCGGCGAGGCCGTCTATGTCGCCTCCAAGGCCGGCGTCGAGGGCTTTGCCCGCACCTTCGCCCGCGAGGTCGCGGGCTTCGGCGTCACCGTCAACTGCATCGCGCCGGGCCCCATCGACACCGACCTCATCGCCAAGGTGCCGGCCGAGGCCATCGACCGCATCGTCCGCCGCCAGGTGGTGCAGCGGAAGGGCACGCCCGACGACGTCTGGGACGTCGCCGACTTCCTCCTTTCCGACGCGGCCGGCATGATCTCCGGCCAGGTCCTAGCCATCGGCGGGGCGTGATGGCCGGGCTCGTCGACGAGATCCTCGCCCGCCAGGCGGACCCGCACCGGCCCTTCCTCGTCGCGGCGGCCGGCAGCCTCGCCTTTTCGGACATCGTCGCGGCGAAGGGTCCGGACCTTTCCGCCATCCAGCCCGGCGACGTCGTCGCGCTCGTCGGCGATTTCGAACCGGACAGCGTCGCAACCCTCCTGCGCCTGGTCGACGCGGGCGCCGTCATCGTGCCGCTGACGCGCCAGACGGCCGCCGATCATCCCTATTTCCATGACGCCGCCCACGTGAACGCCGTCATCGACGGCGGCACGGTCACCCGCGGCCCGCAGGCCGGCCGCGACCACCCGATGCTCGCCGAGCTGCGCACGCGCGGACATGCCGGCCTCGTGCTCTTCTCCTCCGGCACCACGGGACGCCCCAAGGCGATCCTGCACGATTTCGCGCCGTTCCTCGCGAGGTTCCGCACGCCGCGCGAGGCGCTGGTGACCATGAGCTTCCTCATGTTCGACCACATCGGCGGCATCAACACGCTGCTCCACACCCTCTTCAACAACGGCCGCATCGTCGTGCCGTCGAAGCGCACGGCCGAGGCCGTGGTCGCCGAGATCATCGCGCATGGCGTCGAGCTTCTCCCGACGACCCCGACCTTCCTGCGCATGGCGCTGATGAGCGGCCTGCTGCCGCGCCTCGACGGCTCGGCGCTCCGCGTCGTCACCTACGGCACCGAGCGCATGGACGAGCCGACGCTCCGCGCGCTCTGCGCGGCGCTGCCGGCGGTGGATTTCCGCCAGACCTACGGCATGTCGGAACTCGGCATCCTGCGCGTGAAGTCGGAGGCGCGCGACAGCCTGTTCATGAAGGTCGGCGGCGAGGGCGTCGAGACGCGGGTGCGTGCCGACGCTGTGCTGGAGATCCGCGCCGCCAACCGGATGATCGGCTATCTCAACGCCCCCTCGCCCTTCTCGGAGGACGGCTGGTACGACACCCGCGACGTGGTGGAGGTGAAGGGCGACCTCGTCCGCATCGTCGGCCGCACCAGCGACGTCATCAATGTCGGGGGACAGAAGATCCTGCCCGGCGAGATCGAGCGGGTGGCGCTTCTCCACCCCTCCGTCGACCTCGCCAGCGCCTGGGGCGGGCGCAACCCCATCACCGGCGAGCACATCGAGGTGACCGTGCAGCTGCGTCCCGGCGAAAGCCTGACGCGCGAGGACATGATGCGCCATTTCCGCGCGCACCTGCCGCCCGGGCTCCATCCCCATCGCGTGCGCTTCGGCGAGGTGGCGGTGGGGCACCGGTTCAAGCGGCTGTAGGGCGCGCAACCGTCTGGAATGCCCCACCCGCCCCCTCCCCGCCAGCGCGGGGAGGGGGGCTACGGCGTCCCGCCTCCCCACAATCGGCAGAGCCAGGCACGACGCAGGGGATCGGACGCTAGGCGGTAGTCTCCCTCCCCGCGCCAGCGGGGAGGGTGCGGGTGGGGCTCTTGGAATTTGGGCGCAGGTGAGCTTGAGAATACCCCCTCATGCCTGCTGGTAGTTGAGCAGCAGGCCGGAATTCTCCCATTCCGTCGCCACCAGCCGGCCGGTCGAGGACAGCGTGATATAGGCGGTGCGCAGCTCCGGCCCGCCGAAGGCGATGTTGGTCACCCACCGCTCGCCCGGCACCGGAATGTGCCTGAACTCCCCCGTGTCAGGGGCGATGACCGTGATCCCGCCGTTGACCAGCGTCGCCACGCAGACATTGCCGTCGGCGTCCACGGCGAGGGAGTCGAAGCGGTTGTAGCCGCCGATCCCCGCCACGATCCGCCCGCCATGCGGCGAGGGGAAGGGATGGCGCCGGATCCGGCCCGGCCCGTCGAGGTCGAAGGCCCAGAGCCGCGCCGTCTCGGTTTCCGCCACATAGAGCACGGACCCGTCAGGCGACAGGCCGATGCCGTTCGGCGTCATCATGGGATGGGCGACTTCGGTGATGAAGGAGCCGTCGGCCCTGGCGTAGTAGACGCCGCCACGGTCCATGTCGCGCGGCCGCGTCTTGCCGAGGTCGGTGAAGTAGAAGCCGCCCTGGTCGTCGAAGACGATGTCGTTGGGCCCCTTGAACGGGCAGGCCTCGGTGGCGGTGTAGAGCACCTCCAGTGCGCCGGTGGAAAGGTCCAGCCGCTCGATCCGCCCGCCGGAATAGTCGTCCGCCTGGCCGATCGGCAGCAGGCCGCGCGCATCGCCCGGCGGCGTCCATTTGAAGCCGCCGTTGTTGCAGACGTAGAGCTTGCCGTCCGGCCCGAGTGCGAGACCGTTGGGACCGCCACCCGGCCGCGCCAGGTAGCTGACCGTCCCGTCGGGGGCGACCTTCGTCACCGTGCCGCGGCCGATCTCGACCAGCAGCACCGTGCCGTCGGCGAGGATCACCGGCCCCTCGGGGAACAGCAGACCAGCGGCCAGTTCGCGGAATTCCAGATCCATGCCATCCTCCCCGTGCCGGC
>LNFH01000431.1 GCA_001464235.1 Rhizobiales bacterium Ga0077556
GGGCCTGCGCCGCCCCGTGCGGCAGCATGGCGAGGCCCGATGCGGCGGCGAGACCCTTCATCAGGTCGCGGCGGTCGAGGCGATCGAACGTCATGGCAGGTCTCCGGGCTGAGGGACCCGCAGAGGCTAGTTGCAGCGCAGCATCTGTCGAGATGAAGTTGTGCGCTGCAACTGGACAGGGCTTGGGCAGGACCAATGGTATCAAGGGCCATACAAATGGCAGCAGTGCCGTGTTTCTGTGCAGACACAACCTTGCCGCGGCCGGCGCGGCGGGGCACCACTGGCGGATGGCGATTCACCCGCGCGTCCTGACGATTCCCGCCTCGCGTCCGCACCTGCACACGCTGGCGGAAGCGATCCTGGCCGGCCGGGTCGTGCCGGGCTGGCCGGACCGCGCCGATCCCCTGTCGCTCGCGGCGGGCACGATCCTGCTGCCGAACCGGCGCGCTTGCCGGGCAATGCGCGACATCTTCGCCGAGCTGACGCCGGCCGGCGCCGTGCTGCTGCCGCGGATCACGCCCATCGGCGACGTCGACGAGGAGGAATGGGCCTTCGCCGACCCGATGCCGCTCGACGTGCTGGGACTCGCCGCCATCGGACCGGCCATGCCGGGGCTCGACCGGCGGCTCACCCTCGCCACCCTCGTCAGGCGCTGGGCGGAGAGCGTCGACCGCGCGGTGATGCGGCTGAAGGGCGACGACCCGCTCATCGTCTCCACCGCCACGGCCGACGCCCTGTCGCTCGCCGCCGACCTGATGCGACTGATGGATCAGGTGGCGACCGAGCGGGTTCCCTGGTCGAACCTCGACGGCATCGTGGATTCGGGCCTCGACGAGTTCTGGCAGATCACCCGTGCCTTCCTCGCCATCGCCCGCGACAACTGGCCGGCCCATCTCGCCGCCCTCGGCCAGGAGGAGCCGGCGATCCGGCGCGACCGCATCATCGCCGCCGAGACGATCCGCCTCGCCGCGACGCCCGGGCCCCTGGTGGCGGCGGGTTCGACGGGCTCCATTCCCGCGACGCGCGATCTCCTGCGGATGGTGGCGCTGCATCCGCGCGGCGCCCTGGTCCTGCCCGGCCTCGACACCGACCTCGACGCGGCCTCGTGGGAGGCGATCGGCGGGACGCCGGGCGCGGCGGGCCATGCCCATCCGCAGTTCGGCCTGAAGCGCCTCATCGCCCATGTCGGCATCGACCGCGACGAGGTGGAGGCGCTGGCGCCGCCCGCCGCCTTCGGCCGGGAGGCACTGGTCTCCGGCGCCATGCGGCCGGCGGCCACCACCGACCTCTGGGCGGAGACCACGCTCGCCGTGCCCGCAGAGGCGCTGGCGGATCTCACCGTGATCGAGGCGGCCAACGAGCGCGAGGAGGCCCTCGCCGTCGCGCTCGTGCTGCGCCAGGTGGCGGAGGATCCCGCCCGCGACGCCGCCCTGGTGACCCCGGACAGGGCGCTGGCGCGGCGCGTCGTGGCGGAACTCGCCCGCTGGAACGTGGCGGTGGACGATTCGGGCGGCCAGCCGCTCTCCGGCACCGCCGCGGCGACGGTGGCGCGGCTTTCGGCGGCGCTGGCGCTCGGCGAGCCCGCGCCGCCCGACCTCCTGGCGCTCCTCGCCCATCCAGCCCTCGCCTGCGACGATCCCGCGGTGCGCGACGGGGCCATCGCCGCGATCGAGCTCAGGGCGCTCCGGGGCCTGAGGCCGACCGGCGGGCTCTCCGGCTTCGCCCGGCTGCTCGACGAGGCCCTGCCGAACGGACGGCCCCGGCCCGAGGACGCGGCGAGCCGGGTGACCGCCGAGGCCCTCACCGCGGGCCGGGCTCTGCTGTCGCAGACCATCGCCGCGCTGGAGCCCCTCGCCACCCTCGACCGGCAGGCGCCCATCGCCGCCTTCGCCGCGGCCCACCGGGAGGTGCTGCGGCGGCTCGGGCTCGACGGGGCCGCAATCGGCGCCGAGGCCGTGCTCGCCCTTCTCGACGACCTCGCGGCATCGCCGCCGGCCATGGCCTTTCCGCTGACGCGCGACGACTACCCCTCCGCCCTCGACGCGCTGATGCAGACCGAGACGACCCGCCTGCCGGCCAATCCCGGCGCGCGGATCCGGATCCTCGGCCTCGTCGAGGCCCGCCTGCTCCATGTCGACTGCGTCGTGATGGCGGGGCTTGTCGAGGGGTCCTGGCCGGGCCAGACGCGGCTCGACCCCTGGCTCAACCGGGCGATGCGGGCGAGCTTCGGGATCGACCCGCCGGAGCGCCGGGTCGGCCTCGCCGCCCACGACTTCTGCCAGCTGATGGGCCAGCGCCAGGTGGTGCTGACGCGCGCCACCAAGGCCGGCGGCGTGCCGACCGTGCCGTCGCGCTGGATGCAACGGCTCGCCGTGGTGCTCGGCGAGGAGGCCTGGGCGGGTCTGCGCGCCCGCGGCGACCAGGTCCTCGCCCTGGCGCAGGCGCTCGACGCGGTGGAGCGGCCGCGGCCGATCGCGCGCCCCAATCCGGCGCCGCCGCTGGCTCTCAGGCCGACACGGCTCTCGGTCACGGAGATCGAGACGCTGCAGCGCGACCCCTATGCCGTCTATGCCCGCCACGTGCTGAAGCTCAGGGCGCTGGAGGCGCTGGACCAGGTGCCCGGCGCGGTGGAGCGCGGCATCGTCATCCACGGCGCGCTGGATGCCTATACCCGCGAAGCCTCGGCCGGCCCGGTGCCCGATCCGGTCGGCCGGCTCGTCGCCCTCGGCCGCGAGGCCTTCGCGCCCTACTGGGACGACCCGTCGGTCCGGGCGATCTGGTGGCCGCGCTACCTGCGCATCGCCGCCTGGTTCGCGGGCGCCGACGCCGACCGGCGCAAGCTCTTCGCCGCCGCCCATGCCGAGCGCTCCGGCCATCTCGAGTTCGAGACGCCCGTGGGCCGGGTCTTCCGCCTCACCACCAAGGCCGACCGCATCGACGTGACCGAGGACGGGCGGGCCGAGATCATCGACTACAAGACGGGAAGCCCGCCGAGCGACAAGCAGGTCAACTCAGGGCTCGCGCCGCAGCTGGCGCTGGAGGCGGCCGTCCTGAAGGCGGGAGGCTTCGCCGAGATCCATCCGGAGCTGTCGATCGAGGCGCTGGTCTATGCCAAGCTCGGCGGCCGCGACCCGGCCGGCGAGTTCCGCCCGGTGAAGGTCGAGGCCGGGGTCGAAACCCTCGTCGAGGACACCCTCGCCGGGCTGAAGCGGCTCATCGCCGCCTACGAGGACGAGCGGCGCGGCTATCTCTCCTGGGCCATGCCGCAATATGTCGGCGGCCGCTCCGGCGACTACGCCCATCTCGCCCGCGTCAAGGAATGGTCCACCGGCACGGGAGAGGGCGAATGAGCCGCAGCCTCTCCGCACCGCCCGAGGCCGTGATCGCCCAGCGCCGCGCCTCGGATCCCGCCCATTCGGCCTGGGTCTCGGCCAATGCCGGCTCGGGCAAGACCTATGTGCTGGCGCGCCGCGTCGTCCGGCTGATGCTGGCCGGCACGCCGCCGGGCGCCATCCTCTGCCTGACCTTCACCAAGGCGGCGGCCGCAACCATGGCGAACCGCGTCTTCGAACTGCTCGGGCAGTGGGCGGTGATGGACGACACGGCGCTGCGCCAGACGCTGCATTCCCTCGACGGGCAGCACCACGACGCGGCCACCCTGCGCCGGGCCCGCCGGCTGTTCGCCGAGGCGCTGGAGACGCCGGGCGGGCTGAAGGTGCAGACGATCCACGCCTTCTGCGAGCGCGTGCTGCACCAGTTCCCCTTCGAGGCCAACGTCGCCTCGCAGTTCACCGTTCTGGACGAGCGGGAGCATGAGGAGATGGTGCGCCGGGCCAAGCTCGCCATCCTGCTGGAGGCGGCGGCCGAGCCCGACGGGGAGATGGGCCGGGCGCTCGCCTATCTCTCGACGGTGGCCGCGGATTCGACGGTGGACGACCTTCTCGGGGAGGCTCTCGCCGCCCGCCACGCCATGGAGGCGGACATCGCAGCCCGCGGCGGGCTCACGCAGGCCGTCGCGACCCTCGGCGACCTGTTCGGCCTCCTGCCCGGCGAAACCGAGGCGGCGCTGACCGCGGCGATCGTCGGCGAGGCGGAACTGCGGCCGAGCGAATGGCCGGGCGTCGCGGAGACGCTGCTGCACCACTCCGACGCGAAGACCGACAAGGATGTCGCCGCGGCGCTGCGCGAGGCGGCGCGCATGCCGGAGCGCCAGACCGAGCTCTACGAGCGCATCTTCCTCAAGGCCGACGGCGATCCGCGACAGAGGCTCGTCACCAAGGCGGTGGCCACCCGCGAGCCGGCTCTCTGCGCGATCCTGGACCGGGAGAAGGAGCGGATCGCGGCGTTGCGCCAGAAGCGACGGGCGGCGCAGCTGCGGGACGGCACCGCGGCGCTGCTCACTCTCGCGCAGGCGATCTCGCAGCGGGTGGAGACCGAGAAGGCGGCCCGCGGGGCGCTCGACTTCGCCGACCTCATCGTGCGCACGCGCGACCTGCTGCGCAACGGCTCGGCGCCGTGGATCCTCTACAAGCTCGACCAGGGCATCGACCACGTGCTGGTCGACGAGGCGCAGGACACCAGCCCCGACCAGTGGGAGATCGTCAGCGCCCTGATCGAGGAGTTCACCGCCGGCGAGGGCGCCCGCGGCATGCCGCGCACCCTCTTCGTGGTGGGCGACGAGAAGCAGTCGATCTATTCGTTCCAGGGTGCCGTGCCGCAGAATTTCAGCAGCCTGCGCGACAGTTTCGCCCGCAAGTTCGCCGCGGCGGCGCGGCCCTTCGAGCGGCAGATCAACCTCAACTTCTCGTTCCGCTCGACCCCCGCCGTTCTCGGCGCCGTGGATCGCGTCTTCGCCGACGACGACGCGCGCAAGGGCCTGTCCTTCACGCCGGGGCCGCTGATGCCGCACGAGGCGGCGCGGCGGGCGGCGCCAGGCCTCGTCGAGCTCTGGCCCGCCACCCTGCCGGAGACGGCGGAGGACAGGTCTCCCTGGACCGCGCCGGTGGATGCCCCCACCCTCGGCGACGCCTCCGAGCGCCTGGCGGCGCGCATCGCCCGCCACGTCCGGCTGTGGCTGGACGAGGGCCACCGGCTGCCGGACCGCGACCGGCCGATCCGGGCCGGCGACATCCTCATCCTCGTGCGGCGGCGCGGGCCGATCTTCGAGAGCATCATCCGGGCGCTCAAGAACGCCGGGGTGCCGGTGGCCGGTGCCGACCGCCTGGTGCTCGGCGAGCATATCGCGGTGATGGACCTGCTGGCGCTCGGCGACTGCCTGCTGACGCCGGAGGACGACCTGTCGCTCGCCGCCGTGCTGAAGAGCCCGCTCGTCGGAATCGATGAGGACGAGCTCCTGGAGCTCGCCTCGGGCCGCCCCGGATCGCTGTGGGACGCGCTGGTGGAGGACCAGCACCCCGCCGCCGCCCGTCTCGCCGGCTGGCGCGAGGAGGCGCTGGCGCTGCCGCCCGCCGCCTTCTACGGCCGGGTCCTGGCCCGCGACGGCGGCCGCCGGGCCATGCTGGCGCGCCTCGGATCGGAGGCCGCCGATGCCCTCGACGAGTTCATGTCGATGGCGCTGACCTTCGAGGCGGCCGAGATCCCGACCCTGCGCGGCTTCCTCGCCGCCATGCGGGCGAGCGAGGTCAACGTGAAGCGCGACATGGAGCTCGGCCGCGACGAGGTGCGTGTGATGACCGTCCACGGCGCCAAGGGGCTGGAGGCCGACATCGTCTTCCTCGCCGACACCATGGGGAAGCCCGGCGGCAGCCACGACCCGAAGATCTTCGCCATCCGGCCGCCCCATGGGCCGGCCGACGCGCCGCCGCGCCTAGTCTGGTCGCCGGCGTCCAAGGCCGACACGCCGCTGGTGGCGGAGGCGCGCAGGCTGAGCCGCGATGCCCAGGCCGAGGAGTACCGGCGCCTGCTCTACGTCGCGATGACGCGCGCGGCCGACAGGCTGATCGTCTGCGGGGCGCGGCCGAAGAAGCCCAGCCCCGACGTCTGGTACGACATCATCGACCGGACCATCGGCAGCGAGGCGGAGGAGGAGCCGGCCGACGACGGCGACGGCGTGGTGAAACGCTGGCGCAACGGGCCGGCACTTCCCCCCGAGAGGGTTACCATCGCCCCGCAGGCGACCGTCCGCACGGCCCTGCCGGACTGGCTCGGGCGCCCCGCCCCCGCGGTCGCCGTGCCGCCACGCACCCTCACGCCGTCGGGCTTCGGCGGCGAGGCGGCTCCCGCCCGCTCGCGCGAGGCTCTCTTGAGCCGGGAGGCGGCGCTCCGCCGCGGCACCCTCGTCCACCGCATGCTGCAGTCGCTGCCCGACCTTCCCCATGACCGGCGGGCGGAGGCGGCCGGCCGCTTTCTCGCCGCCCAGAGCGACATCGAAGACGAGACGGCGGCGCGGCTCGCGGAAGAGGCCATGCGGGTGATGACCGATCCCCGCGTCGCCGCCCTGTTCGGCCCCGACAGTCGCGCGGAGGTGCCGGTCGCCGGGCGGCTC
>LNFH01000432.1 GCA_001464235.1 Rhizobiales bacterium Ga0077556
CCGAAGATGCGCCCGCACGAGGCGGCGGCCGGCGGCATCGCCCGCACCTTCCAGAACGTCGCGCTGTTCAAGGGCATGTCGACGCTGGACAACATCATGGCCGGCCGCACCCTGAAGATGAACCGCGGCTTCTTCTGGCAGGTGCTGCGCCACGGCCCGGCCATGGACGAGGAGATCGCCCATCGCCGCTTCGTCGAGGAGATCATCGACTTCCTCGAGATCCAGCACATCCGCAAGACGCCGGTCGGCAAGCTGCCCTACGGCCTGCAGAAGCGCGTCGAGCTCGGCCGGGCGCTGGCCATGGAGCCGGAGGTGCTGCTGCTGGACGAGCCGATGGCGGGCATGAACCTGGAGGAGAAGGAGGACATGTGCCGCTTCATCCTCGACGTGTCGAACCAGTACGGCACGACGATCGCCCTGATCGAGCACGACATGGGCGTGGTCATGGACCTCTCCGACCGCGTCGTCGTCCTGGAATACGGCCGCAAGATCGCCGACGGCACGCCCGACGAGGTCAAGCGCAACCAGGCCGTGATCGACGCCTATCTCGGCGTGGCGCATTGAGGACCTGAGCGATGACCGACGCCACCCTCGCCCCGCGCCCCGGCCTTTCCGCCGCCCAGCTGCGCCGCATCGCCTGGATCGCCGTGCCGGTGCTGCTCGCGGTGGTCCTGACGCTGCTCACCCGCGCCGGTGCCATCGGCCCCGCCGACTGGACCTACAAGATCCTCGTCGACCCCTTCGTGACCATGTGGTCGCTGCCGGACCTCCTCATCCAGACGCTGTGGGAGGGCTTCGTCGCCGGCGTGCTCTATGCGCTGATCGCGCTCGGCTTCGTGCTGATCTTCAAGGCCTCGGGCGTGTTCAACTTCGCGCAGGGCATCATGGTGGTCTTCGCCGCCCTGTCGCTGATCGGCTTCTACGAGATTCTCGTCGGCCGGTTCGGCCTGCCCGCCGGCCACGCGGTGGCGGCCGTGGCCCTCATCGGGGCGCTCGGGATCATGTTCCTGCTCGCGGTGGCCGTGGAGCGCATCGTGCTGCGGCCGCTGGTCAACCAGCCCGAGATCATCATGCTGATGGCGACGGTGGGCCTCTCCTTCTTCCTCACCGGCTTCGGCGAACTCGCCTTCGGCGGCAATCCGAAGGTGATGATCACGTCAGCCCTCGGCCTGCCCACCGGCTCCTCCTCCATCGACGTGCCCGGCGGGCGCATCAACGTCCAGCACCTGGACGTTGCCGCCGCCATGATCGCCACGGTGCTCATCGTCTCGCTCGGCATCTTCTTCCAGAAGACCCGCATCGGCCGGGCGCTGCGCGCGGTCGCCGACAGCCACAAGGCGGCGCTCTCGGTCGGCATCTCGCTCAACCAGATCTGGATCATCGTCTGGTTCACCGCCGGCATCGTCGCCCTCGTCACCGGCATCATGTGGGGCGCGCGTTCCGAGGTCTCCTTCGCGCTGGAGGTCATCGCCCTGAAGGCGCTGCCGGTCCTCGTGCTCGGCGGCTTCACCTCGATCCCCGGCGCCATCGTCGGCGGGCTCATCATCGGCATCGGCGAGAAGTTGGGCGAGTTCTACTGGGGGCCGCTGATGGGCGGCGGCATCGAGACCTGGCTCGCCTACATCATCGCCCTCGTCTTCCTGCTGTTCAGGCCGCAGGGCCTGTTCGGCGAGAAGATCATCGAACGCATCTGAGAGGCGGTCATGTTCTACCGCGACGCCGGCCAGTACAAGACGTCCTACGCCGCCGACATAGCGATCTTCCCGCTCCGCCAGGACCGGGTGGGCATCGCCGTGATCCTGCTCGTCGCCTATCTCGGCGTGCCGCTGCTGGCCGGCGACTTCGCGATCTCCACCGTCATGCTGCCGCTCATGGCGCTGGTGCCGGCGGTGATCGGCCTCAACATCCTCACCGGCTACACGGGCCTCATCTCGCTGGGGTCGGCGGGGTTCATGGGCGTCGGCGCCTATGCCTGCTACAAGCTGACGACGCTGTTTCCCGAGGTGAACATCCTCGTCTGGATCCTGTGCTCGGGCTTCTTCTCGGCCGCCATCGGGGTGGTCTTCGGCCTGCCGTCGCTGCGCATCAAGGGACTCTACCTCGCCGTCGCCACCCTCGCCGCGCAGTTCTTCCTGCAGTGGTGCTTCGTGCGCATCCCCTGGCTCTACAACTACAACGCCTCGGGCGCGATCGAGGTGCCGCTGCGCACCGTGTTCGGCGTGCCGGTCACCGGCCCGACCGCGGCGGTGGAGGTCAA
>LNFH01000433.1 GCA_001464235.1 Rhizobiales bacterium Ga0077556
GGCGAGACGCTGGGCCTCGAGGGCCGCCTCCTCCATCCCATGATGCGCACGCGTTCCGGCAGCATGGAGCGGGTGTCCTGGGACACCGCCCTCGACGCCGTCGCTAGCGGATTCCAGCGCGCCATCCGGGAGGGGGGGCCGGACGCGACCGCCTTCTACCTCTCGGGCCAGCTGCTGACCGAGGACTATTACGTCGCCAACAAGCTGATGAAGGGCTTCGTCGGCACCGCCAACGTCGACACCAATTCGCGGCTGTGCATGGCCTCGTCCGTCGCCGGCCATCGCCGCGCCTTCGGCTCCGACACCGTGCCGGGCACCTATGAGGACCTGGACGAGGCCGACCTTCTCGTCCTCGTCGGCTCCAACGCCGCCTGGTGCCACCCCATCCTCTGGCAGCGGATGGTGGCGAACCAGCAGGCGCGCGGCGCCCGCATCGTCGTCGTCGATCCGCGCCGCACGGCGACCGCGGCGGAGGCCGATCTCGTCCTGCAGATCCGCCCGGGCACCGACGGCGTTCTCTTCGCCGGGCTGCTCGTCCACCTCGCCGACACAGGCCAGCTCGACGAGGCCTATCTCGCCATCCACACAACGGGTTTCGAGGAGGCGCTGCTCCGCGCCCGCGAGATCGCGCCGACGCTCGCCGCAACCGCCGCGGCGACCGGCCTGCCGGCGGAAGACGTGGCGCGCCTCTTCGCCTGGTTCGCCGCCACGCCGAAGGCCGTCACCCTCTACAGCCAGGGCGTGAACCAGTCGGCGCAGGGCACCGACAAGGTCTCCGCCATCCTCAACGTCCATCTCGCCACCGGCCGCATCGGCAGGCCGGGCACGGGCCCCTGCTCCCTCACCGGCCAGCCCAACGCCATGGGCGGCCGCGAGGTCGGGGGCCTCGCCAACATGCTCGCCGCCCATATGGGCTTCACCGCCACGGATATCGACCGCGTCCGTCGCTTCTGGGGCGCGCCGCGCATGGCCGAACGCGAGGGCCTGAAGGCCGTGCAGATGTTCGACGCCGTCGCCCGCGGCGCGATCAGGGCCCTGTGGGTCATGGGCACCAACCCGGCCGCCAGCATGCCGCGCGCCGACCATGTCCGCCGCGGCCTCGCGGGGCTCGACCTGCTCGTCGTCTCCGAGAACGTCCTGTCCAACGACACCGTCAATTCCGGCGCCCACATCCTCCTGCCCGCCGCCGCCTGGGGCGAGAAGGACGGCACCGTCACCAATTCCGAGCGCCGCATCACCCGCCAGCGGCCCTTCCTCGCCCTGCCCGGCGAGGTCAGGCCCGACTGGTGGATCGTCGCCGAGGTCGGCCGGCGCCTCGGCTTCGGCGAAGCCTTTTCCTGGACCGGGCCGGCCGCGATCTTCCGCGAACATGCGGCGCTCTCGGCCTTCGAGAACCGCGGCACGCGCGACTTCGACCTCTCCGGCCTCGCCGCCCTGTCCGATGCCGACTACGAGGCACTCCAGCCGGTCCAGTGGCCGGTGCGGACGCCGGGCGACCGCACCGACAAGCGCTTTTTCGCCGCCGGCGGTTTCTTCACCGCCGACCGCCGGGCCCGCCTCGTCGCCATTGCGCCGCCGGCCCTCGCCGAGAGCCCGGACGCGGCGCGGCCCTTCCTCCTCAACACCGGCCGCCTGCGCGACCAGTGGCACACCATGACGCGGACGGGACGGGCGCCGACGCTCGGCCGCCACAGCCCCGAACCGCTCGTCGCCATCCACCCGGAGGATGCGGAAGCGCTGGGTCTCGCCGCGGGCGACGTCGCCCGCCTCGAGACCGCCCACGGCGCGGCCCGGCTACGCGTCGCCCTCGACGCCGGCCAGGCGCGCGGCGAGGTCTTCGCCCCCATCCACTGGACCGGCGAGACCGCGGCCGCAGCCCGCATCGGCGCGCTGGTGCAGGCGGCGACCGACCCCTTCTCCGGCCAGCCGGAGATGAAGGCGACGCGGGTGGCCCTGACGCGGGAGACGCTGGCCGCCGACGGCTTCCTCATCGCGCGCCACGCGCCGCCCCTGCCCGACGGGCTGCTCTGGACGAGGGTCGCCGTGGCGGGCGGGGCGGGCCTCCTCTTCGCCGCGAGCGAGCCGCCCGATGCGCCGGCGCTCATGCGGCGCCTCGCAGGCGAGGGCTGCGCCATCGCCGAGGTCAGCGATCCCGCCCGCGGCCTCTACCGGGCGGCGGCCTTCCGCGGCGAGGTGCTGGAGGCCGTGGTCTTCACCGGACCCGGCGCGCGCGCGGCCTGGACGGCCGTCGAAGCCCTCTTCGCCGAGCCGACCCTCGATGCCGCCGCCCGGCGGGCGCTGCTGTCGGGTCGCGCGGCCGGGGGAATGCCCGATCCCGGGCCCACCATCTGCGCCTGCCATTCCGTCGGGCTCACCGCCGTGAGCGCGGCGATGGCGGCGGGCGCGACGGATGTCGATGCCGTCGGCCGGGCCACCAGGGCGGGCACGAACTGCGGCTCCTGCCGTTCGGAGATTCGCAAGCTCCTCGCGCAGGCGATGGGTCCCGTCCCCGCATGAGCGGCCGGCGCCGGCGGGACGAGACAAACGCCGCGCCGCATCCTATCACTCGGCCATGGACCTGGGACTGAAGGGCAGATCGGCCATCGTCTGCGGCGGCAGCCGCGGCATGGGCCGCGCGGCGGCGGAGATGCTGGCGGCCGAGGGCGTCGCGCTGACACTCTTCGCCCGCAATCCGGAGCGGCTCGAAGCGGCGGCCGCCGACATCCGCGCCCGTTTCGGCGCTCCCGTCGCGACCGTGTCCGGCGACGTCACCCTCGCCGCCGACCGCGCCCGGCTGGTCGCCGCCTGCCCCGCCCCCGACATCCTCGTGACCAATGCCGACGGCATGCCGCCGGGCGACTTCCGGGCTTGGTCGCGGGAGGACTGGATCGCCGCCCTCGACGCCATGATGCTGGCGCCGATCGACCTGATGAAGGCGACCGTCGACGGCATGATGGCCCGCGGCTTCGGCCGCATCGTCAACATCGTCTCGCGCTCGGTGAAGAGCCCGCAGGCCGAGATGGGCCTGTCCAACGGCGCCCGCTCCGGGCTCGTCGGCTTCGTCGCGGGTCTCGCGCGCCAGACGGTGGGCCGCGGCGTCACCATCAACAACGTGCTGCCCGGCATCGTCGCCACCGACGCGCAGAAACACCATGTCGAGAAGCTCAGCGCCATGACCGGCCGGCTCTTCGCCGAGATCTGGGCCGAGCGCGCCGCCCAGAACCCTGCGGGCCGCTATGGCGAAGCGGCGGAGATCGGCGCGACCATCGCCTTCCTCTGCTCCGCCCATGCCGGCTTCATCACCGGCCAGAGCCTGCTGGTCGACGGCGGGCAGTATCCCGGCACCTACTGAGCTTCCGGACCGCGCCCATGGCCCTCGACCTCGCCCGCATCCGTTCCGACGTTCCCGCCGCGGAGCATCGCGCCTATCTCCACAATGCCGGCGCGGGTCTCATGCCGCGGCAGGTGGTGGCGGCGATGAAGGCCCATCTCGACCTCGAGGCGGAGATCGGCGGCTATGCCGCCGCCGACCGTGAGGCGGCCCGGCTCGACGGCGTCTACGGCGCGGTCGCCCGCCTGATCAACGCCGCCCCCGACGAGATCGCGCTGATGGAGAATGCCACCGTCGCCTGGCAGATGGCCTTCTACGGCCTCGCCTTCGGGCCGGGCGACCGCATCCTCACCTGCGAGGCGGAGTACGGCGCCAACTACGTCGCCTATCTGCAGATGGCACGGCGCACCGGACTCGTCATCGACGTCGTCCCGAGCGACGAGACCGGCGAGATCGACCTCGCCGCCCTCGAACGGATGATCGACGGGCGGGTCAAGCTGATCTCGATCACCTGGGTGCCGACCAATGGCGGCCTCGCCAATCCGGCGGCGGCGGTCGGCCGCATCGCCCGCGCCCATGGCATTCCCTATCTCCTGGATGCCTGCCAGGCGGTGGGCCAGATGCCCGTCGACGTCGAGGCGCTCGGCTGCGACATGCTCTCGGCGACCGGGCGCAAGTTCCTGCGCGGCCCCCGCGGCACCGGCTTCCTCTATGTCCGTCGCGACCTGCTGCGCACCATCGAGCCGCCGATGATCGACCATTTCTCGGCGGTCTGGGTGGCGCGCGACCGCTATGAGCTCAGGGACGACGCCCGCCGCTTCGAGACCTGGGAAAACGCCTATGCCAACCGGGCCGGGCTCGGCGTCGCCGTGGACTATGCGCTCGACATCGGCCTCGCGGCGATCGAGGCACGCTGCCGCCTCCTGTCGGGGCGCCTGCGCGAGGGCCTGCGCACCCTGTCGGGCGTGACGGTGCGCGATCTCGGCCGGACGCCCTCCGCCATCGTCAGCTTCACCCTCGCCGGCATGGAAGCCTCCGCCGTGGTGGCCGCAGCCGACCGCGCCGGCATCACCATCGGCGCCTCGAACCCCTCCAGCACGCGGCTCGACGCCGAGGCGCGCCACCTGCCGCCGCTCGTGCGGGCCTCGCCGCACTACTACAACACCGAAGACGAGGTCGACCGGCTGGTGGCGCTGGTCGCCGGCCTCGCCCGCTGAGCGGTCAGGCCCGCTCGCGGGTCCACCAGACGGCCGCGAGGGCCAGCGCCGCCGGCAGCGCCTGGATGAACAGGATCGACGCCTTGGCCGTGGCGGCGCCGAACACGCCGGCGACGACGACGCAGCCGAGGAAGAAGATCTGCAGCGGCACCGCCAGGTGCTTCGGTGCGACGAGGCTCCAGACGAGACCGGCGGCGAGGAAGCCGTTGTAGAGGCCCTGGTTGGCGGCGAGCACCGCCGACTGGGCGGCGAAGTCCGGCGTCAGGTTGAACGCGCGCTGCCCGAACGGCGTGTTCCAGAAGAACATCTCGATGACGAGAAAACCGGCATGGAGCAGGGCCACCAGCGCGACGAGGGCCTTGGCGAGCAGCGTCATCGGATGTCTCCCGGGGCTCAGCGCTTGCCGCGCAGCTTGAACACGGCCTGTTCGCCGAAGAAATTCCAGAACCACCAGGGCGCGTTGACGCGCACCTCGCGGCCCCAGCCGTCGAGGGCGGTGGAATGGTCGATCACCGCCTCCACCTCGCGCACCAGGTCGACGAAGTCGCGGATGGTGCAGAAGTGGATGTTGGGCGTGTCGTACCAGTGGTAGGGCAGGTTGTCCGAGGTCGGCATGCGCCCGCGCGTGACGAGCTGCAGCCGCAGGCGCCAGTGGCCGAAATTGGGGAAGGAGACCACCGCCTGCTTGCCGATGCGCAGCATGTGCTCCAGCACCACGCGCGGCGCCCGCGTCGCCTGGATGGTCTGCGACAGGATCACCACGTCGAAGGCGTCGTCGGGATAGAAGGCGAGGTCGGTGTCCGCGTCGCCCTGGATCACCGCGAGACCCTCGGCGACGCAGCGGTTGACGCCCTCGCGCGACAGCTCGATGCCGCGGCCGTCGACCCCCTTCTCGTCGCGCAGCAGCTTGAGGAGCCCGCCGTCGCCGCAGCCGACGTCCAGCACCTTCGAGCCCGGTTCGATCAGCCGCGAGACGACGAGATAGTCGGCACGGATCGGGCCGGGAACGGCCGCCATGGTCAGGTCGGTGCTCATGCGATGCCCCGGGCGCGCGCCGCCGACTCCAGGAAGCCCCGCGTCAGCAGGAAGGCGTCGTGGCCCTTGTCGGAGGTGATCTCCGCAAAGGAGACGGAGGCCCCCGCCGCGTTGAGCGCGTGGACCACATGGCGGGAATCGGCCGTCGGAAACAGCCAGTCCGAAGTGAAGGAGACGACGCAGAACCGCGTCTTCGTCCCGGCGAAGGCCTTGGCGAGCGACCCGCCGTGGTCGGCGGCGATGTCGAAATAGTCCATCGCCCGCGTCACGTAGAGGTAGGAATTGGCGTCGAAGCGCTCGACGAAGGCCTCGCCCTGGTAGCGCAGGTAGCTCTCCACCTGGAAATCGGCGTCGAAGGAAAAGGTCGGGGCGTCGCGGTCCTGGAAGCGGCGGCCGAACTTGCGGTGCAGCGCCGCGTCCGAGAGATAGGTGATGTGGGCGGCCATGCGGGCGACCGCGAGGCCGGCACCGGGGCGCGACCCTTCCGCCAGATAGCGCCCGCCGCGCCATTCGGGATCGGCCATGATCGCCTGCCGTCCCACCTCGTGGAAGGCGATGTTCTGCGCCGAGTGACGCGCCGCGGTGGCAATCGGCATGGCCGAGAACACCCGGTCGCGATACTGGGTCGCCCATTGCAGCACCTGCATGCCGCCCATGGAGCCGCCGACCACTGAGAACAGCGTGTCGATGCCGAGGCGCTTCACCAGCATGGCCTGGGCCCGGACCATGTCCGGAATGGTGATGAGCGGCAGCGACAGCCCGTAGGGCTTGCCCGTCGCCGGATCGGTGGAGGCCGGCCCGGTCGTGCCCATGCAGCCGCCGAGCACGTTGGAGGAGATGACGAAATAGCGGTCGGTGTCGATCGGCTTGCCCGGCCCGATCATGATGTCCCACCAGCCGGGCTTGCCGGTGACCGGATTGTCGCTCGCCACGTGCTGGTCGCCGGTGAGGGCATGGCAGACCAGGATGGCGTTGGAGCGGGCGGCGTTCAGCGTCCCGTAGGTGCGGTAGGCGATCTGGAACGGCGCCAGCGCGATGCCGGCATCCAGCAGCAGCGGTTCGTCGACTCCGAAGCGGGCGACGTCGCCGGCCGGCTGGTCGGCCTGCTGGCGGGCGAGTTCATCGGAAATGCGCCGGGGACGGGCCATGGAGCGTGGGTTCAGGCGTTTTGCAAGACAGTCAGATCGTTCGTTATTCCGAACAAGGCCATTCTGGCAAGCGGATTCGCGCGCGCCTCAGTCGTCGTCGCGCCTGAGGCGGTCGAGATCGCGACGGTCGGCCTTGGTCGGCCGGCCGCTGCCGGGCTCCCGCTCCGCCACCGGGGACGGCGGTTCGAAGCGCGGCGGCTCGGGCGACAGGTCCTCGTAGATGTGCTGCGCCTCGGCATAGGGGCCGCGCCGCTCGGCGAGGGCAAGCACCTTCAGCACCTTGATCCGGCCGGCCAGCGCCACCGTCACCACGTCGCCGATGCGGATCGCCTTGTGGGCCTGGTCGACCCGCGTGCCGTTGAGCCGGACCGAGCCGTCCTCGCACAGGGCGGCTGCGGCGCTGCGCGTCTTCACCACGCGGGCGAACCACAGCCACTTGTCGATCCTCAGCTTGTCCGTCTCGCCCAAGCGGCCCGCCCGGACGCCGTCAGGGCTTCTTGGTCAGCGCTTCCTTCAGCGCTGCCAGCTTGGCGAAGGGCGAGTTCGGGTCGGGCTCCTTCTCCCGGCGTGGAGCGCGGTCCTGCTGCGGGCGCGGACCGCGCTGGTCGGGCCGCTCGTCGCGCTGCGGACGGTCGCGACGGTCGCCGTCGCCACCCTTGCCGCGGAAGTCACGGCCGCGAGTGTCGGGGTTGCGGTTCTCCTGGCCACCCGGGCCCTTGAAGCGGGAGAGGTCGCGGCGCGGCGGCCTGCCGCCCTCGCGACGCTCGCCCTCCGGAGCACCCTCGCGCGGCGCCGGACGCTCGCCGGCCGGCTGGCCCTCGCGTGGACCCTGGTTGGGACGCTGGCCCTCGCGCGGATTGCGGCCCTGGCGCGGACGTCCCTGATGCGGGCGCTGCTCCCCTTCGCTCCGTTCGCCGCCACGGCGGAAGTCGCGGCGTCCGCCGCGCTCGCCGTCCATGCGGCCGCCGGGCCGCCAGACCTCGACGAGGGCGGGTTCGGCCGGAGCGGCAGGCTCCGCAGATGCAGCGTCCTCGGCGACAGGCTCCTCGCCGCTCGCGGGGGCCGGCGCCGGCTCGACGGCGAGGCTCGCCTCCGGGTCCATCACGGCGTTGGGGGCCATGGTGTCGGTCAGGGCCGGCGCCTCGAAGTCCGGCGCCACCACGTCGACGGGCGGCAGGTCGGCGGCGGCAGCGGCGGCCGGCTCCTCCGCCACGGCGGGGGCGGGCGAGGTGTCCTCGGCGGGCGATGCGGCGACGTCGGCCGCGACGGGCTCGACAGGCTCGACCGTTTCGGCCGGTTCGACCGTTTCGGCGGAGGCCTCATCCTCGACCGCGGCAGGAGCGACGGCCTCGGCCGGCGTGCTTTCCACGACCGGCTTCGGCGGCGGCGCCGGCCGCTTCTCCATGCGATAGCCGAGGCCCTTCAGGATCGAGGCGAAGTCCTCGCCCGAGCAGCCCACCAGCGAGGTCATGCCCACCGTCGCGGTGAAGCCGCCGCCGGGGAAATGGCCGGCCGGCTCCGGCGTCGGCGTGCCGGGGCGCCAGGCCAGCGCCGGGCGGATGATGTCGGCGAGGCGCTCGAGAATGTCGACCCGCACGGCGCGCGGGCCGAGGGCCCGGAAGCCGACGAGGCGATAGAGGTCCTTCTCGATCTCCGGATCGACGGCGATGGAGGTGCGGCCCGAAGCGGCGAGCGCCGGCAGTTCGGCGAGGCCCTTCTTCTCCAGCATGTCGTGCTTGAGCATGTAGAGCTGCAGCGCCAGGGCGCGCGGCGCCGGCTTCAGGGTCGCCGGCAGGTAGATGTGATAGGCGCCGAAGCGCACGCCGAGCTTGCGCAGCACGGCACGGGCTTCCTGGTCGAGCTGCTTGACGTCCTCGGCGACCTTCGGGCGCTCGATGACGCCGAGAGCCTCGGCGAGCTGGAAGGCGACGCCGCGGGCGAGTCCCGTCAGTTCCTCGGTGCTCTCCAGCGCCAGGACGGGCCCGAGCAGCTTGGCAATCTGCGCGTGGACCCACAGGTCGAGGCGCGCCTGGACCTGGTCGCGCGGACCGCCGGTCAGGTGTTCATCGGAGAGGATGCGGACGCGGGGCGAGAGCACCTTGTCGCCGCCGACGAGCTTGGCCACCGCCTCGCCGCGCCAGCGGATCGTGCCGTCGTTCGACAG
>LNFH01000434.1 GCA_001464235.1 Rhizobiales bacterium Ga0077556
GACCTCGTCGTTTCTGTCATGGCCGGCCCGCGGCCGGGCAGGCGATCGGCGGTTCACTCCGCGGCGATGAGCTGCTCGGCGCGCCCCAGATCGACGCTCACCAGCGTCGAGACGCCGCGCTCGGCCATGGTCACCCCGAAGAGGCGGTCCATGCGGCTCATGGTGATGGGATTGTGGGTGATGACCACGAACCGCGTGTCGGTGGTGCGCGCCATCTCGTCGAGCAGGTCGCAGTAGCGCTCGACATTGGCGTCGTCGAGCGGCGCGTCGACCTCGTCCAGCACGCAGATCGGCGCGGGATTGGTGAGGAAGACGGCGAAGATCAGGGCGATGGCGGTGAGCGCCTGCTCGCCGCCGGAGAGCAGCGACAGGGTCTGCGGCTTCTTGCCCGGCGGCTTGGCGAGGATGTCGAGGCCGGCCTCGCTGCAGCTCGGCCGTGCCGCCCCCGAACAGGGTGGTGAAGAGGCGCTGGAAGTTCTCGTTGACGGTGGCGAAGGAGGCGAGCAGGCGCTCGCGGCCCTCGCGGTTGAGCGAGCCGATCCCGGCGCGCAGCTTCTTGATCGCCTCGACCAGGTCGTCGCGCTCGGCGACCATGCCGTCGAACTGCGCCTGGACCTCGGTCAGCTCGTCGTCGGCGCGCAGGTTGACACCGCCGAGGCGCTCGCGCTCCCGGCGGAAACCGTCGAGCTGGTCCTCGATGCGGCGGGCATCGGGCAGCGCCGCGTCGACGGCGAGGCCGGCAATGCGGAGGAGGGCCTGGGGTTCGGCCTCGAACTTCTCGGCGATTTCGGCGCCGATCTCCTCGAGGCGCTGGCCGGCGGCCTCGAGGCGCGCCTCGGTGCGGGCGAAGGCCTCGCGGGCGGCGGTCATGGCGTCGAGGGCGGCGCGCGCCGCGCGGTCGGCTGCGGCGAGCGCGGTCTCGCCGGCGGCAAGCGCATCGGCGGCGGCGCGCTGGGCCGCCTCGCCCTCCTGGATGCGGGCGATGATCTCGCGGCGCTGCACGGCGAAGGTGTCGGGGGCTTCCGACAGGGTCTTCGCCTCGGTGCGCGCCTCGGCGAGGCGCTGGTCGAGGGCGGCCACCTGGCGGCCGGCATTGGCCTGGCGCTCGGTCCAGCCGGCGCGGTCGCGGGCGATCTCCGCCAGCCGGCGGGCGCGCATCTCCGCCTCGCGGATGAGGCCCTGGGCATGGGCGCGGGCTTCGGCCAGCGTCGCGCGGTTCTGCGCCACCTCGGCGCGGATTTCGGCGAGAGCGGCCTCCAGCTGCGCGGTCTGACCGAGCCCCTGCAGGGCGGTGAGGGCGTCGGCCTTCACCGCGACGGCCTCGTCGATGCTGGCCTTCAGCCGCGAGCGGGCCTCTACCAGGGCGGCGAGGCGGGTGACGATGCCGGCGGCGGCGCGCTCGGCGCCCGCGAGCTGGTCGCGCAGGGCGTCGGCACGACGCTGGGCGGCGCGCCAGCCGTCGCGGGCCTGCTGCTCGCGTTCGGCGGCGGCCTTGACGAGGCCGAGGGCGACGTCGGCCAGCTTGCGCAGGTCGGCCGCCTTCTCCTTCGCGGTGACCAGGTCCTTCTCGAGGTCGCCGAGGCGGTTGCGCTCGGCGAGGCGGCGGGCGGCGGCGGTGGGCGCATTGGCGGCGACGACGAAGCCGTCCCAGCGCCACAGGTCGCCCTCCCGCGAGACGAGGCGCTGGCCGGGCTTCAGGAGGGCGGCGAGGCGGGCGCCGTCGGCCTTGTCCACGAGGCCGATCTGGGCGAGGCGGCGGGCGAGCTCGGCCGGCGCCCTGACCCGCGCCGACAGGGGCTCGGCCCCCTCGGGCAGGGCGGCGTCGCCGGTGCCGTCGGCGCCGCCCCAGCGCTGGCCGTCGGCGCGTCGAGGTCGTCGCCGAGGGCGGCGCCCAGTGCCGTCTCGTAGCCGCGGGCGACCGAGATCGCCTCCAGCACCGGCGGCCACTTGGAGGCATGGGCGACGTTGAGGATCTTGGCGAGGGTGCGCACCTCCGTGTCGATCCGCTGCACGAGACGCTCGGCGTCGGCGAGGGGACGGCGGGCCTCGCCCTCCTGGGAGCGCGCCGCGACGTGGGCCTGTTCGGCGGCGACCGCCTCGGCCTCGGCGGTGGTTCGGCGCGCAGCGCGTCGAGGCGGGCAGCGTGGTCGGAGCCGGCCTCCAGCTTCGCCGTCTCGGCGTCGATTTCGGCGAGCTGGCCTTCGAGCCGCATCAGCCTCTCGCCGGCGTCGCGGATCGAGCGCTCCAGCTGGTTGCGACGGGCGACGATCTCGGCGAGGGCGGATGTCGCCTCGGAAAAGGCCTTCTCGGCGACGGCGAGCGCCGTCTCGGCCGCGGCGACCTCGGCCAGAGCCCCGGCCTCGGCGGTCTTCGCGCCCTCGCCGATGGCGGCGAGTTCGGCCTCCTCGGCGGCGAGGCGGGCCATGACGCCCTCGGCGTCGGCGCCGAGGGATTTCTCACGCGCCAGGTCGCCGTCGAGCTGGGCGATGCGGCGGTCGAGCTCGGCCATGCGATCGCGGGCGCGCCGTTCCTCGCCCTCGAGCTGGTCGCGGGCGGTGACGAGGCGGTGCAGCGCCGCGCCGGCCCTGGCGGCCTCGTCGCGCAACGCGGGCA
>LNFH01000435.1 GCA_001464235.1 Rhizobiales bacterium Ga0077556
CTGCAGCGCCCAGCCGTCGCTCAGGGGATCGACGAAGAACACCTTCAGCGCCGCCAGCGGCGCCTTGCCGAGAAGGGCGAAGAGGATGGCGCCGGCGATGAGGGTCAGGGCAACGGCGGCCAGCGGCGAGGCGAGGGATATCCACGCCGGGCGGTCGTCGCGGCGCTCCAGAATCAGCTGCATGGGCGCCTCCTGGAGATGGAGGGCTTGAAGGCAGAGCCCTTCAGTCGCGCCATCCTCCGGCCTCTGACGGCATCCATGGTCATGCCGCGACCCCGTGGATGCCGCCCATCATCAGGCCCACCGTCTCGCGGTCGAGGTCCGCCGTCGGCGTCGCCGGGCTGAGCCGCCCCTCCGAGATCACCGCGAGGCGGTCGGCGAGGGCGAAGAGCTCGTCGAGGTCCTGGCTGACGACGAGCACCGCCGCGCCGCGTGCCGCAAGGTCCACCAGCGCCTGGCGGATGGTGGTGGCCGCCGCCGCGTCGACGCCCCAGGTCGGCTGCGCCACGACCAGGAGCTTCGGCTCGCGCAGGATCTCCCGGCCGACGACGAATTTCTGCAGGTTGCCGCCGGAGAGCGCCCGGGCCGGCGGGTTCGGCCCGCTGGTCCTCACGTCGAAGCTGCGCACCACCCGCGCCACCCAGTCGGCCAGGGCACCACGATCGACGAGGCCGCGGCGGATGAACCCGTTGGTGGCGTGGCCGGAGAGGAGCGCGTTCTCGGTGAGGGTGAAGCCGGGCGCCGCCCCATGGCCGAGCCGCTCCTCGGGCACGAAGGCGGCGCCGAGCCGGCGGCGCGCGCTGACGCCGAGCCCGCCGATCGCCCGCCCGTCGAGGCTGATGCTCTCTGCCGGGCTCGTCCGCTCGCCCGACAGCGCGGCGAAGAACTCGTCCTGGCCGTTGCCGGCGATCCCCGCGATCCCGACGATCTCGCCTGCCCGCACAGTCAGGCTGATCTCCTTCAGGCGCGTGCCGTGGGTGTCGGCCGCCGGCAGCGACAGGCCGCTCACTACCAGACGGTCGGCCCCCGCCGCATGGGGCGCGGTGCGCACCTCGCCCACTTCCGTGCCGACCATGAGGCGCGCGAGGCTCGCCGCCGTCTCGTCCCGCGGCGTCGCCGTCGCCACCACCTTGCCGAGGCGCAGCACGGTCGCCCGGTCGCAGAGCCGGCGCACCTCGTCGAGCTTGTGGGAGATGTAGAGGATGCTCCGTCCCTCGGCCCTCAGGGTCTCGAGCGTCACGAAGAGCTGGTCGGCCTCCTGCGGGGTGAGCACCGAGGTCGGCTCGTCGAGGATGAGGAGCTTCGGGTCCTGCAGCAGCGCGCGCACGATCTCGATGCGCTGCCGCTCGCCGACCGACAGCCGCCAGACCTCGCGCTTCGGCTCCAGCGGCAGGCCGTAGGCGTGCGACAGCCGCGCCACCTCCGCCTCGATCGTCGCCATGGGCGTGGTGGCCGGCAGCGACAGGGCGACGTTCTCAGCCACCGTCAGAGCCTCGAACAGCGAGAAGTGCTGGAACACCATGCCGATGCCGAGCCGGCGCGCCGCCGCCGGATTGGCGATGGTGACCGTCCGGCCCTCCCAGGCGATGGTCCCTTCGGACGGCTGCAGCAGGCCGTAGAGGATCTTCACCAGCGTCGACTTGCCGGCTCCGTTCTCGCCGAGCAGGGCGTGGATCTCGGAGGGCGCCACGGCGAGGTCGACATGGTCGTTGGCGACGAGAGCGCCGAACCTGCGGACGATGCCCGTGGCCTCCAGGAGCGGGGCCATCAATAGGCGACCTTGTCGGGCTTGGCCGCCCATTCGAGGAAGACGCCGCGCGCCTCCGCCGAGGGCCGGTGGTCCATCCGCGCCATGGTGATGTCCGGCGCGCGGATCATCTCGGCATAGAAGGGCGCGTCGTCGAAGCCGATGGCGGCGGCGTCCTCGCGGGTGTTGCCGTAGACGATGCGGTCGACGCGCGCCCAGAGCGCCGAGCACAGGCACATCGGGCAGGGCTCGCAGCTCGAATAGAGGGTGGCGCCGCGCAAGTCGAAGCGGTTCAGGGCCGTACAGGCGCGACGGATGGCGACGACCTCGGCATGGGCGGTCGGGTCGTTGGTCGATGTGACCTGGTTCCAGCCCTCCGCCACCACCTTGCCGTCCATGACGACCACGGCCCCGAATGGCCCGCCGTGGCCGGCCTGCATGTGCTCGCGCGACAGGGCGACGGTACGGGCCATGAACAGGGCGTCGAGATCGGTGCTCATCGACCGATCTCACGCGGGCGGCGCGCGTAAGTCAATTCGGGGCTGCGGGGAACTTTTGGAGGCTGGCGCCGGATATAGGCCCCACCATTACCCTCCCCGCCGCGCGGAGAGGGGGACTACAGCGTCCCGTATCGTCGCTTCGGTCGCGCCAGGCACCACCGCAGGCGGGAGGGCGCGCGGTCGAAGTCCCCCTCCCCGCTGCGCGGAGAGTGAGGGTGGGGCCTTCAGTACGATGCCCTGCATCGGGCAAGTTGTCCTTCGAGGCTCGCCCATTGGGCTCGCACCTCAGGATGAGGAGGGCTGAGAAGTGCATCAGCCGTTTCCAAGGGACGGCGGTCCTGCCAGGCACTCCCTCCTCATCCTGAGGTGCGAGCTCCCGGCGATGCGTCAGCATCGTCGGGTGGCGAGCCTCGAAGGACGCACTCGGGCGATGCAGTCCGACCAGCGGGCCGTGAACGATCCACTGGGGCTATGCAGTTCACCCCTCAGAGCACCCCGCCCGTCCGCATCGCCGCGATCTCGTCCGCCGAATAGCCTGCCGCCGCCAGCACCGCGTCGGTATGCTCGCCGAGCCGCGCGCCGGTCCAGCGGATGGACCCGGGCGTCCGGGTCAGCTTCGGCACGATGCCCTGCATCAGCATGCGGCCGAGGCCCTGCGCCTCCACCTCGACGATCATCTCGCGGGCGCGGAAATGCGGGTCCGCCGCCACCGCCGCGGCGTCGTTGACCCCGCCCGCCGGAACCGAGGCGCCGTCGAGCAGCTGGAGCAGTTCGTCGCGCGGCTTGGTGCGCGTCCAGTCGCCGATGATGCGGTCGATCTCCGCCTGGTTGTCCGGCTGGCCGCGCGCCCCGTGGGTGGCAAAGCGCGGGTCCTCCATCAGAAAGTCCATGCCCATCACGGCGAAGAGGCGCTTGCAGATGGTGTCGGCATTGGCGCCGATGACGATGTGGTGGCCGTCCAGCGTCGGGTAGATGTTGGAGGGCGCGAAACCCGGCGAGGTCAGGCCGGTGCGTCCGCGCACATGGCCCGTCACCGAATATTCCGCCACGATCCCCTCGATGGAGGCGAGGATGGCGTCGGTCAGGCCGACGTCGATCACCTGACCCTTGCCGTCGCGGGAGCGCTGGTGCAGCGCCGAGACGATGCCGAAGGCGGTGTAGATGCCGGCCAGCGTGTCGCCGATGGACAGGCCCGTGCGCGTCGGCAGCCGGTCCGGATAGCCGTTGATGGTGCGCATGCCGCCCATGGCCTCGGCGACCGCCGCAAAGCCCGCCTTCTCCGCATAGGGGCCGTACTGGCCGTAGCCCGACACGCGGGCGATGATGAGCTTCGGGTTGAGCGCGTGCAGGGCCTCGACGGTGAGGCCCCACTTCTCCAGCGTGCCCGGCCGGAAGTTCTCCAGGAGCACGTCGGCGTCCGTCAGCAGCCGGCGCAGGATGTCCTGGCCCCGGCTCTTCCGGAGGTCGATGGTGACGCTCTTCTTGTTGCGGCCGATCACCGGCCACCAGACCGAGGCGCCGTCCTTCTTGGCGAAACCCCATTGCCGCATCGGGTCGCCCTTGCCCGGGTCCTCGAATTTGACGAGATCGGCGCCCATGTCGGCGAGGAGCTGGCCACAATAGGGCCCGGCGATGAAGGAGCCGAGCTCGATCACCTTGATGTCGGAGAGGGGGCCGGTGGCGGGGGCGGTCATGGCGGGGCTCCTTCGTGCGGACGGCAGACCTAGCCGCGGCGCGCGGGGGCGGCAAGGACGCGCCGGCAGGGCACCCCCGCCGTCAGTGCGTCGTCTTGCGGGAGGTCTCGAGGTGCCGCGACCAGCGCGACAGGCCGAAGCAGATGAGCCAGTAGACCGTGCCGGCGAAGGCATAGGCCTCCATGTTCATGCCGACCCACGCGGGATCGGCGAGGGAGGCCTGGGCGATGCCGAGGAGGTCGAAGATCGAGACGATGGAGACCAGCGAGGTGTTCTTGACCAGGGCGATGAACTCGTTGGTCATGGCCGGCATGGAAATGCGCAGCGCCTGGGGCAGGACGATGAGCCCCGTCGTCTGCCAGTAACCGAGCCCCTGGGCGCTCGCCGCCTCCCACTGCCCCTTCGGCACCGCCTGCAGGCCGCCGCGCACCGCCTCCGCCATATAGGCGGCGATGACGAAGGCGAGGCCGACGAGGGCGCGGATGAGGCGGTCGATGTCCCAGCCCGCCGGCATGACGAGCGGCAGCAGCAGCGAGGCGAGGAAGATCACGGTGATGATCGGCACGCCGCGCCAGAACTCGATGAAGATGGTCGCCACCAGCCGGATCACCGGCAGCTCGGACTGGCGGCCGAGGGCGAGCAGGATGCCGAGCGGCACGGCCAGCGCCCCGGCATAGACCGACAGGAAGACGGTGAGCATCAGCCCGCCCCACTGGCGCGTCTCCACCCGCGGCAGGCCGGCGCCGCCGGCGAGCAGCCAGGCCGCGACGACGAGGAGCCCGGCCCAGAGGACCGGCACCGCGAGCGCCCGCCGCGGCAGGCCCGGCCAGAACGAGAGGGCCGTCGCGCCGATCATCAGGCAAGCCGCGAGATTGACCCGCCAGCGCTCCGAGGGCGGGTAGAAGCCGTACATGAACTGGCCGAAGCGGGCCTTGACGAAGACCCAGCAGGCGCCGCCGCTGGTGCAGTCGGCCCGGGTCGTGCCGGCGAAATCCGCATTGATCACCGACCAGCGCACGAGAGGCACGAGGATGGCGACGATGGCCGCGAGGCAGAGCACCGACACGACCGCGTTGAGCGGCGTCGAGAAATAGTCGGCCTTGAGCCGGCGCAGGAGCGAGGCGCGAACCGGCCTGACGCCGAGGGTGCTGGCGGCGGTCATCGGGTCACCAGCCGCGTCCTGGCGTTGTACCAGTTCATGAAGGCCGAGACCGCGAGGCCGAGGGCGAGGTAGATCGCCAGCGTGATGGCGATGATCTCGATGGCCTGGCCGGTATTGGTCAGCGCCGAGCCGACAAAGACGCTGACGAGTTCGGGAAAGGCGATGGCGGCGCCGAAGGAGGAGTTCTTCAGCACGTTGAGATACTGGCTGGTGAGCGGTGGGATCATCACCCGCATGGCCTGCGGGATCACCACGAGGCTCAGCGCCCGGTTCGGCCGGAGGCCGAGCGCATAGGCGGCCTCCCACTGGCCCTTGACGACGGACTGGATGCCGCCGCGCACGATCTCGGCGATGAAGCCGGCCGTGTAGGTGGCGAGCGCCGCGAAGAGCGCGACGAATTCCGGCACCAGCACGAAGCCGCCGCGGAAGTTGAAGCCGCGCAGGGCGGGCACGTCCCAGGCGCTCACCACCGACGCAATGCCGAAGGCGACCGCCGGCACGCCGAGGAACAGGGCGAGTCCCGTCGCCCAGACCGGGAAGATGGCGCCGGTCGCGTCGCGCCGCCGCTTCGCCCAGATGGCGATGGCGGCCTGGGCGATGAAGCCGACCAGCACGACGAGGGCGGCGATGCGGAAGGCGGTGCCGTCCGTCGGGACGGGGATGGTCAGGCCGCGGTTGTTGAGGAAGGCGACGGCGAAGAGGCCGATGGACTGGCGCGGGCCCGGCAGGGCGGCGATGACGCCGAAATACCAGAACAGCACGAAGAACAGCAGCGGGATGTTGCGGACGAACTCGATATAGGCGCCCGCGAGGCCCGAGAGCAGCTTGTTCGCCGAGAGCCGGGCGACGCCGATGACGAAGCCGAGCAGGGTCGCGGCGATGGCGGCGACGAAGGTGATGACGAGGGTGTTGGCGACGCCCACCCACAGAAGGGCGAGGATGTTGGAGTCGGGCGTGTAGTTGGTCAGCACGAAGGGCACGTCGATGCCGGACGTGCGCCACAGGAAGTCGAAGCCGGAGGCCATGCCGGCATTGACCATGTTCTGCGAGGCGTTGCGCACGACGACGACGATCGTGCCGGCGAGGCCGGCCAGAAGGGCCACCTGCCAGAAGATCTCGCGCACGCGCTTGTCGTAGAAATAGCGGGTCAATTCACCGGCCGGCATGTGTCACGGAGACGGGCTCCCCCCATGGCGTCAGCGGATCAGGAGATCGGGTTCACTGGAAGGGCGAGGTGAACAGGATGCCGCCGCGGGTCCACAGGGCATTCTGGCCACGCTCGAGGCCGAGCGGCGAGCCCTTGCCGACGGTGCGCTCGAAGCTCTCGGCATAGTTGCCGACCTGCTTGATGGCGTTGAACATCCAATCGTTCGGCAGGCCCAGCATGGCGCCGAAATTGCCGTCGGCGCCGAGCAGGCGGCGGATCTCGGCGTTCTTCGAGTTGGCGCGCATGTCGTCGACGTTCTTCGAGGTCACGCCGAGATATTCGGCGGCGATCATGCCGTTGAGCACCCAGCGCACCACCGCCTGCCAGCGCTCGTCGCCCCAGCGGGTGACCGGACCCTGCGGGTCGTTGGAGATGGTCTCGGTCATGATGGTGTGCTCGCCCGGGGTCTTCAGCTTGATGCGCTGGCCGGCGAGCGCGCCGATGCCGGCGGTGTAGCTGTCGCAGCGCCCGGCATCGTAGGCGGCGATGGCGTCGTCGTTCTTCTGGAAGTTGATGATCGACACCTTGATGTTGCGCTCGCGGAAATAGTCCGCGGCCATGCGCTCTTCCGTCGATCCCGCGGCGACGCAGATCGAGGCGTTCTCGAGGTCGGTCGGCTTCTTGGCGCCCGAGGCGGTGCGCACGATGAAGGTCTGGCCCTCGTAGAAGTTGATGCCCTGGAAGTTCACGCCGAGCGTGGCGTTGCGCGTGAAGGTGATGGTCGTGTTGCGCGACAGGAGGTCGACCTGGCCCGACTGCAGCACCGGCCAGCGCTGCTGCACCGAGGTCGGGGTGTAGCGCACCTTGTTGGCGTCGCCGAGCACGGCGGCGGCCACGGCGCGGCAGAAGTCGACGTCGAGGCCGGTCCACTCGCCCTTGTCGTTGGCGAAGGAGAAGCCCGGCAGGCCGAGGTGCACGCCGCATTCCAGATGGCCGCGGGCGCGGATGGCGTCGAGCGTCGGCGAGGGCGCCAGCTGCTGGGCGGTGGCGGCGCCGGCGCCGAACGCCAGAAGGGCGACGCCGAGGGCGCCACGGGTGAAGATGGTCATTGGAAAGGCTCCCGGTAGGCTCCGGCGGAACGATCCGGCCGGAGAAAATCCTGCGCCACACTCGGAAGGCGCACGAAAAGAGTCAACTGTCCGACGCGCTGTCACGCCGGACCATTTTTTTCTCAGCCCCGCACGAAGCCGACGATGTCCTTCACCTGGTCCATGACCGGGCGGGCGATGGCGCGCGCGCGGGCGGCACCGTCGCCGAGGATGCGGTCGATCTCGCCCGGATCGGCGAGGAGGCGCTTCATCTCCGAGGTGATGGGCGAGAGCTTGGCCACCGACAGGTCGGCGAGCGCCGTCTTGAAGCCGGAGAACTGGCCGCCGCCGAACTCGGCGAGGACGTCCGCCTTGGTGCGCCCCGACAGCGCCGCGAAGATGCCGACGAGGTTGTCGGCCTCCGCCCGGCCCTTCAGGCCCGCCTCCTCGGAGGGCAGCGCCTCCGGGTCGGTTCGCGCCTTGCGGATCTTCTGGGCGATGGTGTCGGCATCGTCGGTCAGCGCGATGCGCGAATAGTCCGACGGGTCCGACTTCGACATCTTCTTCGTGCCGTCGCGCAGGCTCATGACACGGGTCGCCGGTCCCATGATCACCGGCTCGGTGACGGGGAAGAAGGCATCGCCCAGGCCGAGTTCGGCGATCCGCTCGGCATAGTCGTTGTTGAACTTGATGGCGATGTCGCGGGTCAGCTCCAGGTGCTGCTTCTGATCCTCGCCCACCGGCACGTGGGTGGCGCGATAGGCGAGGATGTCGGCGGCCATCAGGCTCGGATAGGCGAAGAGGCCGAGCGAGGCGTTCTCCCGGTCCTTGCCGGCCTTGTCCTTGAACTGCGTCATGCGGCTCATCCAGCCGATGCGCGCGATGCAGTTGAACACCCAGGCGAGCTCGGCGTGCTCGTGCACCTGGCTCTGGTTGAACAGGATGGAGCGCTTCGGGTCGATGCCGGCGGCGATATAGGCGGCGGTCACCTCGCGGATGGCCTTCTGCAGCGCCTTGGGGTCCTGCCAGACGGTGATGGCGTGCATGTCCACGACGCAATAGATGCAGTCGTGCGTCTCCTGCATCGCCACCCAGTTCACCAGGGCGCCGAGATAATTGCCGAGGTGCAGGTCGCCGGAAGGCTGCATGCCCGAGAAGACGAGCGGCTTGAAGGTCGCCATGGTGGTGGAATCCCAGAGCAGGGGCGGCAGACGGTCGCCCCGGAGGCCGGCTTCCTCGCATGTGGCGCGAGGCGATTCAAGCGGTTGCCGGGTTCACTCCGCCAGCACCCGCGTCGGCGGGAAGACCACCTCCACCAGCGTGCCCTGGTTCGGCGTCGAGGAGATGCCGAAGCTCGCCCGGTTCGCCTCCACCAGCGCCTTGGTCAGCGGCAGGCCGAGGCCGGTGCCCTTGGCGGCGCGCGGGCTCGACGTCGCCACCTGCCGGAACGGCTCCATGGCGGCCTTGAGTTCGGTCTCGGTCATGCCGACGCCGGTGTCGCGCACCCGCAGCACCGCCTCGCCGGCATCCGACAGGCCGGTGGAGACGATGATCTGCCCGCCGGCCGGCGTGAACTTCACCGAGTTCGACAGGAGGTTCAGCACGATCTGCCGCAGCGAACGGGAATCGGCGACCACGTTCGGCAGGCGCGGTTGCAGGGAGGAGCGGATGATGACGCGCTCGCGGTTCGCCTGCGGCTGCATGATCGCCACCGTCGACTGCACCATGTCGTTGAGGTCGACGCTGGTGAAGGCGAGCTCCAGCTTGCCGGCCTCGATCTTGGAGAGGTCGAGGAGGTCGTTGATCAGCGACAGGACGTGGCCGCCGGAGGCGTGGATGTCCTTCAGGTAGTCGCGGTAGCGCTCGTTGCCGATGGCGCCGAAGCGCTCCTCCATCATCACCTCGGAGAAGCCGATGATGGCGTTGAGCGGCGTGCGGATCTCGTGGCTGATCTTGGCGAGGAAGTCGGACTTCTGCGACGAGGCCTGCTCGGCCTGCCGCTTGGCGGCGAGGAGGTCCTCCTCCGCCTTCTTCCAGTGGGTCATGTCGCGGAACATGGCGGCGAGCTTCGGGCGCGCCGCGGGGCCGGTGCGGCCCATGGTCATGTAGAGCGGGATGAGGCCGCCCTGCTTGACCCGGCCGATGATCTGGCGGCCGTCGTTGAGCACGCTGGCGACGCCGTTGGAGAGCAGGCCGTCACAATAGTCGAGCGCCGAGCGATGGCTCTCGGGCGCGAAGAGCGTCGTCACCGACAGGCCCTTCACCTCGGCCGATTCATAGCCGAACAGCGCTTCCGCCGACCGGTTCATGCTCTCGATCGCCCCGTCCGAGGTGACGATGACGATGCCGTCGGTGGCGGTGTCGAGGATCTGCTCGACCTCCTCCAGTCGGCCGCGCAGCTCGCTGAGCGTCGCGGACTCCTGGTCGGCGGCGGCCTCCGCCACGGCTGCGCGGGTCAGCGTGAAGAGGAAGGCCGACTGCCCGGCCCAGGTGACGCGCGACAGATGCGCCTCCACCGGAATGTCGACGCCGTTGGCGGTGGTCAGCGTCACCGCCTCGCCGCCCTCGGTGCCCCCGGCGAAGAGGCGCGAGACGCCGCCCGCCTGTTCCAGCGCCGCGGCGTCGGCGAAGCCGATCCACTCGAGCAGCGTCCGGTTGGCGAAGAGCACGGCATTGCCGCGATGGACGATGAGGCCCGTCGGCACCTTGTCGAGGAGGGCGGCGAGATCGGCGTCCTGGCCGGGCTCGGCCGGCGCTCCCTCCGTGCCGAAGGCGCTCGGCAACGGGCCGAACGGCGTGCCGGACTCGACGAAGGACGGGGCGGGGGCCTCTCCCGCGGTGGCGGGAGACGCGGTCTGCGGCAGGTCCGGGGCCGCCGGCGCTGCGGGCGCGTCCAGGTGCGCCGGCGGGGCGCTCTGCTCGGCCGGCGGCGGCAGCGGGTCGGGCGTGCGGGGGGCGGCCGGCTCGGCCGGCACGGCATCGTCCGTGCGGGCGCCGAGGGCGCGGGCGATCTCGCGGAAGGCGTTGCGCTCGCCCGGCGAGAGCTGCGGCCGCTTGATCTCCTGCCCGACCGTGGTGCGCAGGGCGACCACGTTGGGCGGATTGGTGTGGACGGTGAGGACCGGGCGCGCCTCCGCTGCGGGGCGGGCCGCATCCGGCTCGGCGGGAGCCGGCGCCTCGCCGGCCGTCGCAGCGGGCGTCACGCTGTCCGTCGCGTCGGTCGCCGCCGTGTCCGTGACCGGCTCGCGCGCCGGGATCGCCGGGTCTTCCTCAACGGCATCTGCGCCCTCGGGCTCGCCGGTCGCGACGTCGTCAGCCGCGGACTCTTCGGTCGAGGAGTCGTCGATCGACACCGGATCGGCCGCAGGCGCGTCGAGCACCGGCGCGGCGGGAAGGGGGGCCTCGTCCAACTGCGGCTCGTCCGCCGCGGTCTCGACGGCCGGCGTGTCGGCCACCGGCTCTTCGGTCGGGGAAGCGACGGGGTCAACAGTGGCGGCGACGTCGTCCGCCGCCTCGGCCTCGGAGGCTTCGGTCGTGCTGTCCGCCTCGGGGCTGTCCGCCTCGGGGCTGGCCGCCTCGTCCGGTCCCGCGACGAGCATGACGGCGGACGGGGCGTCGGTGGCGGCAGCTTCGGCCTCGGCTGCGCTCTCCGTCGTTTCCGGGGCGAGCTCAGCCACCGCCGGGGCGACCTCGCCCTCCGGCGCGGATTCAGCCGGCGCGTCGGTGATCTCGACTGCAACGTGCTCGGCCGGGGGCGCATCCGGCGCGGCCGCTTCCGCCTCCTCGACCACCAGCCCGAAGCCGGCATAGCCCTGGAAGGCGCCGTCGCGCAGCGTCGGGAAGGCGGCGAGCGTCACCGCGAGGCGGCGCCGTCCCTGGCCGAGGGGCCAGAGGGCGGGGACGCCGCTGAACGGCCGATGCGCGGTGACCGCGGCGGCGAAGCTGCCCTGCGGGTCGAGGCCGAGGCGCGCGACGGCGGCGGCGAAGGTCTCGCCGGACACGGCCGCGACCTCGTCCGGGGCGATGGTGTGGAACCGGTAGTCCGCATCCATCCGCCAGGAGAAGCGCTGCGGCGCCGCGAGATCCGTGTCGACGGGCCGGGCAGCCGAAGCGTCGTCGGCGCCGGCCTCGTGGCGCGACGCCTCGGACCCGGGCGAGGCGGCGGTGGTCTCCTCGGTCGCGGGCGATGGCGGCGGGTCCTCGGGCGACGGCTCCGCCACGCTCGCGTCAACCGCGACGGCGGTGGTATCTTCGGCCGGCGGGACCATGTCGTCAGGCTGCGTGACGATCCCGGCGGGCTCGACGATGCGGGACGCATCTTCGGAGGCAGACGCGGCGACCATCTCTTCCGCGGACGTGTCGTCCGTGGCGGCGGGCTCCTCACTGCCGGAGATGCCTTCAGCGGCAGACGCCGCGACTGCTTCTCCAGCGGACATTTCCTCAGGGGCGGGATGCTCGCCCGCGGCAGCCGCTTCCGCGGCGACCTCGGGTCCGCCCGCCACCAGACGCAGGCCGGTCTCCGGCAGCACCGCCTTGGCCATGGGCGCGAGGAGCGCCACGAGAACGTCAGCCTCGGCCAGGGCCATCACCGTCATCGGCCCGTTCACCAGGTCGATGGAGGCTCGCCCCTCGGCGGCGAGGCCGTCGAACAGGGTCGATGCGGCGGGTCCCACGAGGTCCGCCAGCGGGGTTTCCGCCACGGCGGAGGCCTCGCCGCTCGCGGCCAGCGGGCGGCCGCTGCGGTCGAAGGCGAGGGCGGGCACCCGCAGGGTCGCGACGAGGCCGAGCACGGCGTCGCGCGGCGAGCCTTGCCGCATCGAGGGCAGGCGCACGGCGATCAGGCTGATGGCACCGGCGCGCACGCGGAAGGCTTCCGCCACCACGCTTTCGGAGCCGAAGCGGCCGGCCACGCGCAGGCGCTCGCTCCGCGGCGTGCCATCGGCGGGAAGGGTGGGGGCGAGGCGGCCGATCTGGGCCGCGAAGGCGTGGGTCGTTCCATAGTCGCGGTCGAGAGCGGCGGCGAGGCCGCCCGCGCCCATGGCCCGGGCGCCGGTCGTGTTGGCCACCACCAGGCGGCTCGCATCCGACGTCCACAGCCACCACGGGCCGGGTTCCGCCATCAGGCGGGCGACGTCCGGCTCAGCCAGGATCGCCGACAGGTGGGGGAGCGGGGATGTCATGCGGTCGATCCCGGGCACGAGGCGCGGCGTGCCCGATCCGGCACGCCCCATTGGTAAATGATCTGTTGAGGGATTGTGTCGGAACAGAGCCGAAACGTCCACGCCGCGAGGGCGCTTCCGCCGCGTCAACCCGTAGTTAGGGTTAATCCGGACCCGCGACCATGCGCTTCTCTGCCCGCGCTGCCGTGACGGCAGTCAAGAACCCGTGTTAGGCAGGGTAAACATCGCTCGCCGGACCCATCTCGCCCATGATTGCCAAGCTGCGCGCCCTCATCGAACACCCCCGGTTCGAGACCGCCATCGTCGTGCTCATCGTCATCAACGCCATCACGCTGGGGCTGGAAACCAGTCCCGCGGTGATGGCGCAGATCGGCGGGTTCCTCACCGCGGTCGACCACGTCATCCTGTCGATCTTCGTCGCTGAGATCGTGGCGCGGATCGTGGTCAGGCGTGGTGCCTTCTTCCGCGATCCCTGGAGCCTGTTCGACCTCTTCGTCGTGGCCATCGCGCTTGTCCCCGCCACCGACAGCCTTTCGGTGCTGCGCGCCCTCAGGATCCTGCGCGTCCTGCGCCTCGTCACCGCCGTGCCCTCGCTGCGCCGCGTCGTCGGCGGCCTGATCGCGGCCATGCCGGGCATGGGCTCCATCGGCCTGCTGCTCGGCATCATCTTCTACGTCTTCGCCGTCATCGTGACGAAGCTCTATGGCCAGGCACTGCCCGACCATTTCGGCAGCATCGGCGCCTCCACCTACACGCTGTTCCAGGCCATGACCTTCGACGACTGGTCCGGCGGTATCGTCAAGCCGCTGGCGGAGAAGGGCTTCACCTACGGCTGGTTCGTGATGATCACCTTCATGGTCATCACCGCCTTCATGGCCCTGAACCTCTTCATCGGCGTCGTCGTCACCGCCCTCGACGCCGAGACCGGCGAGGAACAGCCCAAGCTCACCCATCCCGCCGGTGCCGACGCCGAGCTGCGCGCGCGGCTCGACACCATCGTCGCCGAACTGGCGCACGTGCGCGGCGAGCTGGCGCGGCTCCGACCCCCGGGGGAAGCCACCGGCGGATGAGATCCACAGGGCATTCCGTGGCGTAACGGACGAAAGCTTTCGCCCCGGTTCGGCGAAGGCCTATGATGACGCCGCCGCCGCGAGCGGCCGCGATTCGGGAGGTTTGCATGTCCGGCAAGACCCCTGGGGCCTACGACATCCCGCAGGAGATGCGGGAGTTTGCCGACAAGAGCGTCGAGCAGGCGCGCAAGGCCTTCGACGGCTTCGTCGGCGCCGCCCAGCGCACCGTCTCCGCCATGGATGCCTCGGCCGGGCCCGTGAAACCCGGCGACGTCGGCCGCAAGGCCATCGCCTTCGCCGAGACCAACGTCGCCGCCAGCTTCGACTATGCCCAGCGCCTGGTTCAGGCCCGCGACATGGCGGAGGTCATGGATATCCAGACGCGCTTCCTGCAGGACCAGATGAAGGCCATGGAGCAGCAGGCGCGCGAACTGGGCCAGGCGCTCGCGCCGGCGTCCCCTGCGAAGGACTGACCTGTCCCAAGCTTTGTGCGACGCAATATTTTATTGCATCGCACCATGGAATCCCCTATATTTCGCTGCGTGATGGTCTGCGATCGACATGCGGACCGGCTCGTCGCGCCACCTCCAGCGGGGAAGCGGAAGCGACGACATACCGTTCAAGCGTCCCCGCGAGGAGGCCCATCATGAGCCAGGCTGCAAAAGCGCCGAAGACCGACAAGCCGGCGACCGCCGCGATTTTCCCCTTCCCGACCTTCGATCTCACCAAGTTCGAGATGCCGAAGTTCGACAGCGCCCCGTTCGACTTCAGCAAGGTCGAGGTTCCCGCCGCCATGCGCGAGGCGGCCGACAAGGCCGTCGCCCAGCTGAAGGACGGCTACGCCAAGATGAAGGCGGCCGCTGAGGAGACCACCGACCTCGTCGAGGACACCTATTCGACCGCGACCGCCGGCATGAAGGACTTCAACCTGAAGGCCCTCGAAGCCGCCCGCGTCAACATGAACGCCAGCTTCGACCATGCCCGTGACCTCATGGGCGCCAAGTCGCTGGCCGAGATGATCGAGCTGCAGACGGCCTATGCCCGCAAGCTGTTCGAGACCTTCCAGGCCCAGGGCAAGGACCTCTCCGCCATCGCCCAGAAGACCGCCACCGACACCGTCGAGCCGGTCAAGGAGAAGGTCGGCAAGGTTCTCAAGACCGCCACCGCCTGATCGGGCGGCCGCCCGGGAGGCGGCCCCCTCCACGATCTCCCCGACCGCGTCTTGCAGCCGCGGTCACACCTCGAAGCCCGGGCCCGCGCCCGGGCTTTTTTCTCGGCGGCCCGCCCCGGCGGCGCCGAAATTCCCCGTCCGCTCAAGGCTTTGCGAAAATCGCCCGGCCTGCGGGGAAGGCCGCCTCCAGCGCCTTGCATTGCCGGTCCCTTCGGACTAGGTTGCGCGCCGCTCGGGAGGTTTCCTCCCATGGGCATGTGCAGCCGTAGCTCAGTTGGTTAGAGCGCCAGATTGTGGCTCTGGAGGTCCCCCGTTCGATCCGGGGCGGCTGTACCATTCTCCGTCACCCCTGAAGTCCCCGCCCGGGGTTTGTCCCGTTCCACCCGCCGCGCACGCGAAAGCGCCGGGGCGGTGGCCCCGGCGCTCGGCAGTCTCGATGGTGGTCGGCTTCAGAAGTTGCCGCCCTGCAGCTGGTTGTTCGGCGCCTGCTGGGTCTGCGAGGCCGGAGCCTGGTAGGCGCGGCGGGCGGTGAACTCGCGGGGCGACTGCGTCTGGTACTGCGTCACCGTGTTGCGCTCCGTGGCCTCGACCTGGGCGAAGGCGGGAGCAGCGGCGAGGGGGGCCAGCAGGGTGGCGGCGAGGATGATCTTCTTCATGACATGTCTCCTTCAGATGTCCGGCGGGCTCTCATGTCCCTGCCGGTCGGGGGTTGGGGCGAGCGGGCTGATGCCCGCCCTGCCCGGGATGCGTGATCAGAAATTGCCGGACTGACCCTGGCGGTCGATCTGGCTCTGCTCGCCGCGGTTCAGGGCGGCAGGAACCTCGAGGACGCGGCGGGAGGTGAACTCGCGCGGGGTCTCGCGGGCCGCGGTGACGGCGACGTTGGCCGAGGCGTCGACCTGGGCGAGAGCCGGAACGGCGGCGGCGAGGGGGGCCAGCAGGGTGGCGGCGAGGATGATCTTCTTCATGACGTACTCCAGTCGGAACCGGGCGGGGAGGGACACGCGCCACCCGGAAGGTGTTGGTGTGTCGGCGGGAGGTGTCCGCCGTCGACAACGGTGAGATGGACCCGCGGTCGTTCACTTGCCAATCACGAACTTGAGAAAATGCAATAACTGACGCAATCGATCGGTTGCATCGTTGCATAGTCGCATTTTCGTGAGCATGGGTCGCGGGCCTGTGATCGGTTACCTCTTGCGGTGCCGGCCTACCCGCACCACGGCCGCGGGCCTTTTGGAGGTCCGAAGGGCCTCTTCTCCGGAACAAATGCCGCGTCGCACCGCTTTTTGGGCATGGGCTCCGTCCGGGACCCCGGGAATGGCGATGCGGAGACCAGAGCGATGGCGGATGAGAGCGTGCGGACCGTGGTGGCGAGCTTCGCGACCCGCGAGGCGGCGGAGACGGCGGTCGAGCACCTCGTCCAGCAGCACCGGATCAACCGGGCGGACATCTTCGTCGAGCCCGAGGGAGCGGAGAACTCGGTGGGTACCGACCCGGCCGGCGCCGACACGGGCGCGCCGGGCCCGGACGGCGGTCCAGCCCTGCACGGACGCCTGCGCCTCTCCGTCGACCTGAGCCGCGGCCACATCGCCGAGGTCGAGACGGTGCTGCGAGACCTCGGCGCCGAAGACGTCGCCTCGCACTGAGGCCGAACGCAAAAGGGCGGCCCGCAGGCCGCCCTTCGCACGTTGGGACCGGGGAACGAGGGATCAGGCGGCGCCGTAGCCGACCGTGCCCTTGATCTCCAGGAACTCCTCGAGGCCGAACTCGGCATATTCACGGCCGTTGCCGGACTGCTTGTAGCCGCCGAAGGGCGCACCGGCGTCCCAGGCGGGGTAGTTGATGTAGACGTTGCCCGAGCGCATCTGCGCGGCGAGCTTGCGTGCCTTCTCCAGCGAGCCCGACTGGACGTAGGAGGCGAGGCCGTAGGGCGTGTTGTTGGCACGCTCGACGATCTCGTCCTCGCTGTCGTAGGGCAGGATCGACAGGACCGGCCCGAAGATCTCCTCGCGCGCGATGGTCATGTCGTCGGTGACGCCGGCGAACACCGTCGGTCGCACGTAGTAGCCGCGGTTGAGGCCCTCGGGACGGCCGGTGCCGCCGGTGACGACCTCCGCGCCCTCCTTGATGCCGCTCTCGATCAGCTTCTGGATCTTGTTGAACTGCACCTCGCTGACGACGGGGCCCATCCAGCTCTCCTCGGAGGAGGCCGGGCCGACCTTCAGCTTCTCGGCGGTCTCCTTGGCGACCTGCTTGGCCTCGTCGTGCTTCGCCGCCGGCACGAACATGCGGGTCGGGGCGTTACAGGACTGGCCGGAGTTGCGCATCATGCCCTCGACGCCGAGCTTGACCGCCTTGGCGATGTCCGCGTCGGGCAGGATGATGTTGGCCGACTTGCCGCCGAGCTCCTGGTGCACGCGCTTGACCGTGTCGGCGGCGGCCTTGGCCACCAGCACGCCGGCGCGGGTCGAGCCGGTGAAGGACACCATGTCGACGCCGGGGTGGCGGGCGATCGCCTCGCCCACCGTCGGGCCGTCGCCGTTGACGAGATTGAACACGCCCTTCGGCACGCCGGCCTCGTGCATGATCTCGGCGAAGATGATGGCGTTGATCGGCGCGATCTCGCTCGGCTTCAGCACCATGGTGCAGCCGGCGGCGAGCGCCGGGGCGACCTTGCACATGATCTGGTTGATCGGCCAGTTCCAGGGCGTGATCATGCCGACGACGCCGATCGGCTCCTTGGCGATGAGCGTCGTGCCGCGCAGCTCCTCGAACTCGAAGTTCTCGAGTGTCTCGATCATCTTCGACAGGTGCGCCGTGCCCATGCCCGCCTGGGCGGTGTGGGCGAGCTTCTTCGGCGCGCCCATCTCGCGGGACAGGGCGTCGGCGACGTCGGCGAAACGCTTGTTGTAGACCTCGAGCAGCTTGCGCATCAGGGCGAGGCGCTCCTCCTTGGTGGTCTGCGAGAAGGTCTTGAACGCTTCACGCGCGGCCTTCACCGCCTTGTCGACATCGGCCTCGGTGCCGAGCGCGATCTGCGTGAAGGCCTCTTCCGTGGAGGGATCGATCACGTCGAGGGTCGCGCCGCCGGTCGGGGCGACCCATTCGCCGTTGATGTAGAACTTGAGATTGTTGGACATCGATGTCGTCCTTTGCGGATGCAAGACGGGAGCCGGACCCCGAACGGGACCGGGCCGGGGGCGCAAACTGCCACCGATCGCCCGTCCAGCGCCAGACCCGGAGCCCGCCGATTCCGGCAGGGCTCCCTTTCCGGCCATTCCGGCCCCCCAAACGGCCGAGAGGCCGCGCCCTTGCGGACGCGGCCTCCTGTGGTCGGCGATGCGAGGATGATCAGCGGCCGGCGCGGGCGCGGGCGCGGATCATGAAGGCGTCGTAGGTGAACTCGGCGACCTGCCACCACAGGTACTGCTCCGACCGCGTCGCCTGCATGGCGTCGATGATCTTCTTGAAGTCGGCGTTGCGGGCGCTGATCTCGCCGTAGAGCTGGTTGGCGGCCGTGAAGCAGGCCTCCATCACCTCCTGCGAGAAGGGGCGCAGCTGCGTGCCGGCAGCCACCAGGCGGCGCAGGGCGGCCGGGTTCTGCAGGTCGTACTTCGCGGCCATCACCGTGTTGGCGGTGGTGGAGGCGTTGGTCAGCGCCGCCTGGTAGGCCTTCGGCAGGGCGTTCCACTTCTCGATGTTGACCATGGCGTGGACGGTCGGGCCGCCTTCCCACCAGCCGGGGTAGTAGTAGAACGGCGCCACCTTGTTGAAGCCGAGCTTCTCGTCGTCATAGGGGCCGACCCACTCGGCGGCGTCGATGGTGCCCTTCTCCAGCGCCGGATAGATGTCGCCGCCGGCGACCTGCTGCGGCACGACGCCGAGCTTGCCGAGCACCTGGCCGGTGATGCCGGCGATGCGCATCTTCAGGCCCTGCAGGTCGGCGACCGTCTTGATCTCCTTGCGGAACCAGCCGCCCATCTGGGCGCCCGTGTTGCCGGCCGGCATCGCGTGGATGTTGTACTTCTTGTAGAACTCGTTGAAGAGCTCGTTGCCGCCGCCCTGGAACAGCCAGGCGTTCATCTGGCGGGCGTTGAGGCCGAAGGGCACGGCCGTGCCGATGGCGAAGGTCGGGTCCTTGCCGACATAGTAGTACGAGCAGGTGTGGCACATCTCGACCGTGTTGTTGGACACGGCGTCGAGCGCCTGCAGGCCGGGCACGATCTCGCCGGCGGCGAAGACCTGGATCTGGAACTTGTTGTCGGTGAGTTCGGCGACCTGCTTGGCGATCGTCTCGGCGCCGCCGTAGATCGTGTCGAGCGACTTCGGGAAGCTCGACGTCAGGCGCCACTTGATCTCGGGCGCGGACTGGGCGACGGCGGGGGCCGCGACGGCGGCGGCGGCGAGGCCGGCACCCGAGGCGGCCAGGAAATTACGGCGTTTCATATCAATTCCTCCAGAAGGGCGGGGCGAATTCTACAGGGTTCGCCGGAGCGGCCATAAGCCGAACGTTCGGGGGGGCGAGCAACGCTTCAGACGCAGGGCAGCCGCGCGCTAGCCTTTAGGCTAAGGCGCGGTGCGCGGCTGGAATCGGTCCCGTGGCCTGTATCCTTCGGCGCGGTGGCAAGGGCGGGCCCGCGCGCTATAGTCGTGCGCAAAATCATAAGACATTCCGGAGGACGTGCATGCAGGGATCGTCGCGCGACGCCGGGCGCTTCATGCTGGTCGGGCCCGAACGCGTCTTCTACGCGGGCCTTCTCGGCCGGCCGAAGAAGCGCACGCTGGGTGCCCTCATCGTCTTCGCCGGTATGGAGGGACGGCTGAGGCTCTCTGTCGCAGGCGAGCCAGACCGCCTCGTCGAGGCGGCGGTGATGCCGCCCTATCGCGAGCACAGCATCGAGCCCGAGCATCCGAGCGTCGTCGGCGTTCTCGTCGAGCCGGAATCGGTCGATCCCGCCGCGCTGGCGCGGCTGACCGCGACGCTCGCGGCCATGGACGAGGCCGCCCTCGCCGCCATGCTGCGCGAGGCCTGCGCCCGCCTGCGCGCCGAGCGGCCGCGGCACGGCATGACCTCGGCCGATTTCGACGCGACCGTCTTCGGCGCCCCGCTTCAGCGGCGTGCGCTCGACCCGCGCATCGCGCTGGTGCTGACGGCCCTCGGCGAGCGGCCCGGCGAGGCGCTCACAGCCGCCGATTGCGCCGGCCTCGTCAACCTCTCGGTGTCGCGGTTCCTGCACCTGTTCAAGCAGGAGACGGGGATTGCCTTCCGCGCCTGCCGGGCCTGGAAGCGGGCCCGCCACCTGCTCAATTTCGCCAACGAGACCATCAACATGGCCCATCTCGCGCTCGACATCGGCTATCCCGATTCGACGCATTTCTCCCACTCGATCCGCCGCTTCTACGGCCTCCAGCCGCGCGCCATCTTCTCGGGATCCCGCGAACTCGAGATCTTCCGGGGCGCCCCGGCCCTCTCCGCGTGACCAGTTCACGCAAGCCGGCGGAGGCGCGCCGGCCCTAGCCTGCCGCGGGACCACCACCGGAGCCGGATGCCGCCATGCTGTTCACCACCGAGCACGACGAGGTCAGGCGCAGCCTGCAGAAGCTGATCGCCACCGAGATCAATCCCCATGTGGACGCCTGGGAGGCCGAGGGCCGCTTTCCCGCCCACACGGTGTTCAAGAAGCTCGGCGATGCCGGCTATCTCGGGCTGAACAAGCCGGTCGAATATGGCGGCATGGGCCTCGACTATTCCTATGCCCTGCTGATGGCCGAGGAGGTCGGCGGCATCCATTGCGGCTCCGTGCCCATGGCGATCGGCGTCCAGACAGACATGGCGACCCCGGCCCTCGCCCGCTTCGGCTCCGACCACGTCAAGCGCGAGTTCCTGGCGCCCGCGGTTGCCGGCGATCAGGTCGCCTGCATCGGCGTCTCCGAACCCGGCGCCGGCTCCGACGTCGCCTCCATCAAGACCACGGCCCGCTCCGACGGCGACGACTACGTCATCACCGGCGGCAAGATGTGGATCACCAACGGCGCCCAGGCCGACTGGATCTGCCTCCTCGCCAACACCGGCGAGGGGCCCGCCCACCGCAACAAGTCGCTCATCTGCGTGCCGATGAAGGAGAAGGGCGTCACCGTCGCGCGCACCCTCGACAAGCTCGGCATGCGCGCCTCCGACACGGCGCAGATCTTCTTCGACGAGGTGCGCGTGCCGAAACGCAACCGCATCGGCGAGGAGGGCAAGGGCTTCACCTACCAGATGATGCAGTTCCAGGAGGAGCGGCTCTGGGGCGCCGCCGCCTGTCTGAAGCCGGCCGAATGGATCATCGACCAGACCATCGACTACACCCGCGGCCGGCAGGCCTTCGGCAAGTCCATCCTCGACAACCAGGTGGTCCATTTCCGCCTCGCCGAGCTGAAGACCGAGGTGGAGCTGCTGCGCTCGCTCATCTACCGCGCCGCCGAGCAGATGATGGCCGGGGAGGACATGACGACGCTGGCCTCCATGGCCAAGCTGAAGGCCGGCCGCATCGGCCGCGAGATTTCCGACGCCTGCATGCAGTACTGGGGCGGCATGGGCTACATGAACGAGACGCCCGTCACCCGCTACTATCGCGACGCGCGCCTGACCTCCATCGCGGGGGGCGCCGACGAGGTCATGCTCTCCATCATCGCCAAGGCGATGGGCACCCTGCCGGGCATGAGCAACCGCCAATGATCCTCTATCACTGCATGTCCGCCCGCTCCTTCCGGCCGCTCTGGACGCTGGAGGAGATGGGCCTCGCCTACGAGCTGAAGGTGTTGCCCTTCCCGCCGCGCGCCTTCGCCAAGGACTATTTCGGCGTCAACGTGCTGGGCACCGTGCCCTTCCTCGTCGACGGCGACACCCGCATGAGCGAGTCCGCGGCGATCTGCGAATATCTCGCCGTCCGCCACGGGCCGACGCCCCTCGCCGTGACGCCGGACGAGGCCGACTACGGCCTGTGGCTCAACTGGCTGCACCAGAGCGACGCGACGCTGACCTTCCCGCAGACCCTCGTGCTGCGTTACGGCCGCTTCGAGCCGGCGGAGCGGCGCCAGCCCCAGGTCGTCGAGGACTATGCCAAGTGGTTCCACGGCCGGCTGCGCATGCTCGACGCCCATCTCCTCGTGCACGAATGGCTCGCCGGCGGGCGGTTCACCGTCGCCGACGTCGCGGTGGGCTATGCGCTGATGCTGGCCGAGACCATCGGCCTGTCGAAGGACTTCCAGCCCCAGACGGCAGCCTACTGGCAGCGGCTCAAGGGCCGCGACGGCTATCGCCGGGCGCTGGCCGCGCAGGAGAAGGCCGCCGCCGAACAGGGTGTGAAGCCGGGGTTCTGAGACGCGGCCGAGCCCGATGGATACCCCACCCGCACCCTCCCCGCCGTGCGGGGAGGGAGACTTCGGCGTCCCGCGCTGTCCCGCCGGTCGGGCCAGGCTCCACCCGCCAAGGACCGGCACGCGGTCGAAGCCCCCCTCTCCTCGCGCAGCGAGGGGAGGGTGCGGGTGGGGCCTTTGGTCCTCCTCCCAACCGCAAACCCCGCATCAGCCACTCCGCACAAGACGACGGGCTGCCCGCCCGCCAGTCTGCCGCGACTGCAGCGAGGAATGAGCCGCGTCATGGCCGTGATCGAGACCCGCATCGCCCCGACGAGCGACGCCTTCGCCGCCAACCGCGAGGCCATGCTCGCCCTGCTCGCCCGCACCGGCGCCCTCGAGGAGCGGGCGCGCCGCGCCTCCGCCGCCGCCGGCCCCAGGTTCCACGAGCGCGGCCAGCTCCTGCCCCGGGAGCGCATCGGGCTCCTCCTCGACCCCGGCGCCCCCTTCCTCGAACTCTGCGCCCTCTCGGGCTACCTGATGGACAGCCCCGACCCGGAGAAGAGCGTGCCGGGCTCGGGCGTCATCGCCGGCATCGGCTTCGTCTCCGGTGTGCGCTGCATGATCTCGGCCTCCGATTCCGGCATCGATGCCGGCGCCCTCCAGCCGATGGGGCTGGAGAAACAGCTCCGCGTCCAGGAACTGGCGCTGGAGAACCGCCTGCCCTTCATCCAGCTCGTCGAGAGCGCCGGCGCCAACCTGCTGCGCTACCGGGTCGAGCACTTCATCCATGGCGGCCAGATCTTCCGCAATCTCGCGCGCCTGTCGGCGGCCGGCCTGCCGGTGGTCACCGTCACCCACGGCTCTTCCACCGCCGGCGGCGCCTACCAGACGGGCCTGTCCGACTACATCGTCATGGTGCGCGGCCGCACCCGCGCCTTCCTCGCCGGGCCGCCGCTGCTCAAGGCCGCCACCGGCGAGATCGCCACCGAGGAGGATCTCGGCGGCGCCGAGATGCACACCACGGTCTCGGGCCTCGGCGACTATCTCGCCGAGGACGACCGCGATGCCCTGCGCCTCGCCCGCGAGATCGTCGCGGCCCTCGACTGGGACCGGGACGCCCCCTCCGGCGAGCGAGAGTTCGCGCCGCCGCTCTATCCGGCCGACGACCTCCTCGGCATCATGCCCGCCGACCTCAAGCGCCCCGTCGACATGCGCGAGGTCATCGCCCGCATCGTCGACGGCTCGAACTTCCTTGCCTTCGGTGAAGGCTTCGGGCCGGCGACGGTCTGCGGCCACGCGGCGATCGAGGGCCATCCCGTCGGCATCATCACCAACAACGGCCCGCTCGACCCCGCCGGCGCCAACAAGGCGACGCACTTCATCCAGGCCTGCTGCCAGTCGCAGACGCCGATCCTCTACCTCAACAACACCACCGGCTTCATGGTCGGCCGCGCCTACGAGGAGGCCGGCATGATCAAGCACGGCTCCAAGATGATCCAGGCGGTGACCAACGCCACCGTGCCGCAGATCACGCTCTACTGCGGCGCCTCCTACGGGGCCGGCAATTACGGCATGTGCGGCCGCGGCTTCCATCCGCGCTTCTGCTTCTCCTGGCCCAACGCCCGCACCGCGGTGATGGGCGCCGAGCAGGCGGCGGAGACCATGGCCATCGTCGCCCGCGCCGGTGCGGCGCGCCGCGGCAAGGAGGCCGACGAGGCGCAGATCGCCGCCATGAAGGCCCAGATCACCGAACTCTTCGAGAGCCAGATGGACGTCTTCACCACCTCGGCCCGCCTGCTCGACGACGGCGTCATCGACCCCCGCGACACCCGCGCCGTGCTCGCCGAGACCCTCGCCATCTGCCGCGAGGCGGCGCGCCGGCAGACCGTGCCCATGCAGTTCTCGGTGGCGAGGCCGTGATGTCGCATACACAGGCAGGCTCCGCCGCTCGCCGCACGTCGGACCACCGAAAAAGGGCGCTGGTCCCCTCCCCCCGCTTGCGGAGGGGAGGGGTCAGGGGTG
>LNFH01000436.1 GCA_001464235.1 Rhizobiales bacterium Ga0077556
CGCTGCGCGGGGGGAGGGGATCGCCCGCCGTTCCAGCTCTTCCCTATCGGCGAGGCCGTGATGGTGACCACGACGCCCTTCCGCACCCTCCTCGTCGCCAATCGCGGCGAGATCGCCCTGCGCATCTTCGCCACCGCACGCGAGATGGGTATCGAGACCGTCGCCGTCTATTCGAGCGCCGATGCGCGGAGCCGGCATGTCCATGCCGCCGACCGCGCCGTTGAGATCGGTGGGCCGCTGCCCGCCGAGTCCTATCTCAACATCCCCGCCATCATCGCGGCGGCGAAGGCGAGCGGGGCGGAGGCGATCCATCCCGGCTACGGCTTCCTCGCCGAGAACGCCTCTTTCGCCCGCGCCTGCCGCGAGGCCGGCATCGTCTTCGTCGGCCCCTCGCCGGACTCCATCGAGGCCATGGGCGACAAGGCCCGCGCCAAGGCCCTGATGCAGGCGGCGGGCGTGCCCGTCGTGCCGGGCTACCAGGGGGACGACCAGTCCGACGAGCGCCTCGCGGCCGAGGCGCAGGCCATCGGCTATCCCGTCATGATCAAGGCGGTGGCGGGCGGCGGCGGCCGCGGCATGCGCCTGGTGCGCGAGGCCGCCCGGTTCGCCGAGGCGCTGCGCAGCGCGCGGTCGGAGGCGGCGAATGCCTTCGGCAACGGGACGGTGTTGCTCGAGAAGGCGATCGAGGCGCCCCGCCACATCGAGATCCAGGTCTTCGGCGACCGCCATGGCAATGCCTGGCACGTCGGCGAGCGCGACTGCTCCATCCAGCGCCGCCACCAGAAGCTCATCGAGGAGGCTCCGTCGCCCGCCGTCTCGCATGACCTGCGCCACCGGATGGGCGAGGTTGCCGTCAAGGCGGTGAAGGCGCTCGGCTACGAGGGCGCCGGCACGCTGGAGTTTCTGCTCGACGGCCGCGGCCAGTTCTACTTCATGGAGATGAACACCCGCCTGCAGGTGGAGCATCGCGTCAGCGAACTGAATGTCGGGCGGGATTTCGTCCGGTGGCAGCTGATGATCGCCGCGGGCGAGGCGATTGCGCAGCACGATGCACACGCCCCGGCCGTCGGCCATACGATCGAGGTGCGCCTCTGCGCCGAGGATCCGGCGCAGGATTTCCTGCCGCAGTCGGGCCGCTTCCACACCTGGCCGGAATGTATCGAGCCCTATGCCCAGGTCGACACGGCCATGGCCGTAGGGGCGGAGGTGCCGCCCTACTACGATTCCATGGTCGCCAAGGTGTTCGTCCACGAGAGCACCCGCGAGGAGGCGCGCGCCAAGCTCATGGCCTGGCTGGACCGCTTCGCGAGCCTCGGGGTCATGACCAACCAGGGGTTCCTGGCGCGGGCCCTCGCGCATCCCGTCTTCGCCGAAGGCCGGGCGACCACCGCCTTCATCGCCGATCATGGCGCCGACCTCGTGCGCCCGGAACCGCGCGGCCTTCCCGATGCCGTTCTCGCGGCGGCGGTCCTGCATGATGACGAGACGCCCGACCGCTACCGCTATCGGCCCCGTCATCTCGGGCCACCATGGCCCATTCCGATGGTCCTGGAGATCGACGGCCGCCGCCACGCCGTCGCCGTTCAGCAGGAGCGCGACGGCACCTGCCGCCTCAGCCATGGCGGCACCGACTACGTCATTCGCTTCGACGAGATGCGGCCGGATTTTCGCAAGGAAACGCTCCGGTGCCGGTTCATCCATGACGGCGTCGCCGACGAGGTCCCCTATGAGCGCGACGGTGATCGCCTCTTCCTCCAGCGCGGCCCCGACCAGGTCATCGTGCGGGACCTCACCCGCGCTCCCGCCAGCCGCGCCGGCTCGGATGGTTCGGATGGCCGCGTCCTTGCCGCCATGAACGGGCGCGTCGTCGCCGTCCATGTCGCGGCCGGCGAGTCGGTGAAGGCCGGCCAGCCCGCCGTGACGCTGGAGGCGATGAAGATGGAGCATGTCCACGCGAGCGCCGTCACCGGCACGGTCGGCGAGGTCGCCGTCACCGCAGGCGAGCAGGTCACCACCGGCCGTCTGCTCGCCGCCATCACGCCCACGGCATCCTGAGGGAGAACACCCGTGTCAGACGCCGTCCTCACCGCAAGATCCGGCCACGTCCTCACCATCACCATCAACCGGCCGGACAAGCGCAACGCCATGAACGCCGAGGTGGTGGCAGGCATCGCCGCCGGCTGGCGCGCCGCCCACCAGGACCCGGACATCCGCGTCATCGTGCTGACCGGGGCCGGCGACAAGGCCTTCTGCGCCGGGGCCGATCTCGGCGGCGGCCAGAGCTTCTTCCAGGATCTCTCCAAGCCGACCAGCGACTATGCCGATCTCCTGCGTCTCGCCCAGAACGGCACCAAGCCCTCCATCGCCCGCGTCAACGGCACCTGCATGGCCGGCGGCATGGGCCTCCTGTGCATGACCGACATGGCGGTGGCTGCCGACGACGTCGTCTTCGGCCTGCCGGAGGTGAAGGTGGGCGTCTTCCCCATGCAGGTTCTGAGCCTGCTGCAGCGGATCGTGCCGCGCCGGCTGGTGGCGGAATGGTGCCTCACCGGCGAGCCCTTCGGACCGGAGGAGGCGCGGGCCGCGGGCCTCGTCAACCACGTGGTGCCGCGCGCCGAGCTGGATGCCAGGGTGGACTGGCTCGTCGGCCGTCTCGTCGACAAGTCGCCGACCGCCATCCGCCGCGGCAAATATGCCATGCGCGCCATCGAGGCCATGAGCTTCGACGAGGCGATCGCCTTCACGGAAGGGCAGATCGCGCTCACCGCCCAGACCGAGGATGCCAAGGAGGGCATCAAGGCCTTCGCCGAGAAGCGCAAGCCCATCTGGCGATGAACCTCACCTTGCGAAAACGCTTTTGAAAGCAGGCATTTGCGCAAGCCTTGCGCTTGACCTCGCTCAATCCGCGACGTGACGGGACAGGTCATGATCCGCCTCGCTTCCCCGCCGCAATGAGGCGGCGGCGAAGATGACCGAGGCAGTCCCATGTCCGATTTCACTCCGAATTTTGACGTCAGGCGTCCGATGGATGCCGTCCGTGTTCTTTGCGGCCTTTTCTACATTCCCCATGTTATCGGCAAGATCACCGGCTATGCCGGCACGGTCGCCTTCTTCGCCAAGGCGGGCTTCCATCCGCCGGCGTTCTTCGTGCTCCTCGCCATGGTGATGGAGGCCGTCTGCGCCATCGGCCTGATCTTGGGCGTCGGCACGAAGTATCTCGGTGTCGTCTCCGCGGGCCTCATGGCGGTCGCCGCTTATGCCATCGTCGCGACCCGCGGCCTCGGCTGGTTCTGGGCCGGCGGCGGCATCGAGTATCTCGCCTTCTGGGGCGTCATGTCCCTCGCCGTCGCGGCGGATGCCTGGCAGCGCGAGCCCGGCCTCTTTGGCCTCTTCGCCCGTCCCGCCCACGCCTGACGCGAACCTGTGACAGGGGAGCCGCCACGAGATCCGCGGCGGCTCCCGAACCTAGCTGCTAAACGCAAGACGACGACGCGCCTCCGCTGGAACATGGTCCCGATCTGATGCGATCCGGCGGACCATGAGCCCCAGACGATGAGCGACAAGGCCATCATCACCTGCGCCCTCAACGGTGTGCTGACCGACCCGAAGCAGCATTCGGTGCCGGTGACGCCGGCCGAGATGGCGGCCGAGGCGCGGCGCGCCTATGACGCCGGCGCGTCCGTCATGCACATCCACCTGCGCCAGCAGGGCGAGGGCAAGGGCCACCTGCCCTCCTGGGACCCGGCTCTGTCAGCCGAGGTGCAGGCCGCCATCCGCGACGCCTGCCCCGGCGTCGTGATCAACCACACCTCCGGCGTGGTGGGCCCCGACTATGCCGGCGCACTCGCCTGCATCCGCGAGACGCGGCCGGAGATCGCGGCCTGCAACGCCGGCTCCCTCAACTATCTGAAGGTCAAGGCCGACGGCACCTGGGCCTGGCCGCCCATGCTCTTCGACAACCCGGTCGAGAAGGTGAAGGCCTATCTCGACGTCATGAAGGGCACCGGCACCCTGCCCGAGTTCGAGTGCTTCGACACCGGCATCGTCCGCGCCGTCGCCATGTACCGCGACACCGGCATGACCACGGCGTACAATTTCGTCATGGGTGTCGAATCCGGCATGCCCGCCGATCCCGATCTCCTGCCCATCATCCTGAAGCTCAAGGCGCCGGACGCGAACTGGCAGGTCACCGCCATCGGCCGCGCCGGCATCTGGGCGCTGCACCGCCGCTGCGCCGAGCTCGGCGGCCACATGCGCACCGGGCTCGAGGACACGTTCTACCGCGCCGACGGCGCCAAGGTCGCCTCGAACGGGCCGCTGATCGAGGAGATCGCCGGCCTCGTCCGCGCCGCCGGCCGCGAGGTGGCGACCCCCGCGGAGGCGCGATCGATTCTGAGGCTTGCGGCCTGAGCCGATTGCGGCAAGGCTTTGAGCCGAGACGTGCCTGCGAGCCGGAAAACCGGCCGTGAAGAAAATCAGAGGAAACGCCGTCCAGGGAGAGGGCAGGTGCAGTTCATCCAGCTGGTGATCAGCGGGCTCGCGCAGGGGTGCATCTACGGCCTCATCGCGCTCGGCTTCGTGCTCATCTACAAGGCCACCGAGACGGTGAACTTCGCCCAGGGCGAGTTGCTGATGATCGGCGGCTTCGCCGGCCTCTTCGCCGCCACCACCCTCGGCATGCCCTACTGGGCGGTCATCATCGTCGCCATGGTGGTGACGGCGCTCATCGGCTTCCTCAACGAGCGCATCATCCTCAGGCCCATCCTCGGCCAGTCGGCGGTGGCCATCGTCATGGTCACCATCGGCTTCGGCTACATGGCCCGCGGCCTCGTCACCATGATCCCGGTGATCGGCACCGACACCCACAGCCTGCCCGTGCCCTTCCGCGGCGAGGTCTTCCGCTTCGGCGGGCTGGTCATCTCCGCCGAGCACATCGTCATCATCGCCGTGACCGTGGTGCTCTGCGGCCTGCTCGCCGCGCTCTTCCGCTACACCAAGATCGGCATCGCCATGCAGGCCATGAGCCAGAACCAGCTGGCGGCCTACTACATGGGCATTCCGGTGAAGCGGCTCTCCAGCCTCATCTGGGCCATCTCCGCGGCGGTGGCGGCCATCGCCGGCATCCTGCTCGCCCCGCTCACCTTCATTCACGCCAACATGGGCTTCATCGGCATCAAGGCCTTTCCGGCGGCGGTGATCGGCGGCTTCACCTCGCTGCCCGGCGCCATCGTCGGCGGTCTCATCATCGGCGTCGTGGAATCCCTCGCCGGCTTCTACCTCATGGAGGGCTTCAAGGACGCGGCGCCCTTCCTGGTGGTGCTGGCCATGCTCGTGCTCAAGCCGAACGGCCTGTTCGGCGAACGCCTGGCGAAGAAGGTCTGACGCCATGCGCTTCATCTTCAAGACGCGCTACGAACAGGACATCGAGCTGTTCCAGCACGGCGGCCAGGTCTTCTGGTACGGGCTCCTGATGGCGGTGCTGCTCGTCGCGCCGCTCTTCGTCTCCGCCTACGTGCTGACCCAGCTCTCCCAGGCCTGCATCTACGCCATCGTCGCCCTCGGCCTCATGCTGCTCGCCGGCTTCACCGGCCAGCTCTCCCTCGGCCACGCCGCCTTCATGGCGGTGGGCGCCTATACACAGGGCGTGCTGGTGACGGCGGGCGTGCCCTTCTTCGTCGGCATCGCGGCGGCGGCCCTCTTCGCGGCCGTGGTCGGCATCATCGTCGGCCTGCCGGCGCTCCGGGTGAAGGGGCTCTATCTCGGCATCGCGACGCTCGCCTTCGGCACCATCATCGAGGAGATCATCGCCCGGGCCGAGCACGTCACCGGCGGCAATGCCGGCCTCATGGTGCCGCCCGTGAGCCTCTTCGGCTGGCGCTTCGCCGACGGGCCGAGCTTCTACTACCTCTGTCTCGCCTTCGCCCTCGCCGCGACGCTCATCGTCATCAACCTCCTGCGCTCGCCGACCGGCCGCGCCTTCGTCGCCATCCGCGATTCCGAGATCTCGGCCCAGTCGATGGGCGTCAACCTCGCCTTCTACAAGACGCTGTCTTTCGCCATCTCCGCCGCCTTCGCCGGCGTCGCGGGCGCGCTCTACGCCCACAACATCCGCTTCCTCTCGCCGGACCAGTTCACCGTCGTGCAGTCCATCGAACTGGTGATGATGGTGGTCATCGGCGGCCTCGGCTCGGTCCACGGCGCCATCTACGGCGCCGCCTTCCTCATCGCCCTGCCGCAGGTGATCAATGCGGCGAAGCCCATGCTGCCGACCTTCCTCGCCGAGGCCACCGGCCTGCAGCCGACCGTGTTCGGCGCGGTGCTGATCCTGGTCGTCCTGTTCGAGCCGCTCGGCATCTACGGCGCCTGGCTCAAGACCCGCGCCTATTTCGACCTCTTCCCCTTCTACCGGAAGGGCATGTTCCGCCGGCAGAAGGCCTTCCAGAAATCGGACCGGCTGAAATGAGCGCCCCCTTCTTCCAGGCCGACTCCATCGCGGTGCAGTTCGGCGGCCTCAAGGCGGTCGACGGGGTCAGCTTCACCGTCGACAAGGGCGAGGTCTTCACCATCATCGGGCCCAACGGCGCCGGCAAGACCACCGTCTTCAACATCATCAGCCGCATCTACAACCCGACCGCCGGGCGGGTCATGCTGGAGGGCGTGGAGATCACGAAGCTGCCCGCCCACCGGGTGGCCGGCCTCGGCATCGCCCGCACCTTCCAGAACATCGAGCTCTTCGAACACGCCACGGTTCTCCAGAACCTGCTCATCGGCGCCCATGTCCACCGCACCACCACCCCGCTCGCCGAGGCGCTCTTCCTGCCCTCGGTGAAGCGCGCGGAGGTGGCCCTGCGCGAGAAGGTGGAGGAGGTGATCGACCTCCTCGACCTCGCCGTCCACCGCGACGCCATGGTCGCGGGCCTGCCCTACGGCGCCCGCAAGGTGGTCGAGCTCGGACGCGCGCTCTGCACCCGCCCGAAGCTCCTGCTGCTGGACGAGCCCTCGTCCGGCCTCAACGTCGAGGAGACCGAGGACATGGCCTTCTGGATCGAGGACATCACCCGCGACCTCGGCATCACCGTCGTCATGGTGGAGCACGACATGACCCTCGTCTCGCGTGTCTCCGACCGGGTCATGGCGATGAACCAGGGCCGCGTCCTCGCCATGGGCTCGCCCTCCGAGGTGCAGCATCACCCGGCCGTCGTCGAGGCCTATATCGGCACGCCCGCGGCCGCCGAGGCCGTGGCGGAAAGGGCGGCGTCATGAGCGAGCCGATCCTCACCCTCGCCAACGTGGAAGCCGCCTACGGGGCGGTGAAGGCGATCCGCGGGGTCTCGCTCTCGGTGCCGAAGGGGGCCATCGTCACGGTGCTGGGCGCCAACGGCGCGGGCAAGACGACCATTCTCAAGACCATTTCCGGCATCCTCGACCCGCAGAAGGGCTCCATCGTCTTCAAGGGCGAGAACATCGAGCGCCGCGACCCCGCAGACATCGTCCGCCGCGGCCTCAGCCAGGCGCCCGAGGGCCGCGAGGTCTTCCCGCTCCTCTCCGTGCGCAACAATCTCCTCATGGGCGCCTACACCCGCTCCGACAGGGACGAGGTCGCCCGGGACATCGAGCGGATGGAGCGCTACTTCCCCATCCTGAAGGAACGCTCCGACCAGGATGCGGGGCTGCTCTCCGGCGGCCAGCAGCAGATGCTCTCCATCTCGCGGGCGCTGATGTCGCGTCCCGACCTGCTGCTGCTCGACGAGCCCTCGCTCGGGCTCTCGCCGAAGCTGACCCAGGAGATCTTCGCCATCGTCAAGCGGATCAACCGCGAGGAGGGCGTCACCATCCTCCTCGTCGAGCAGAACGCCGCGCTGGCGCTCGCCACCGCCGACTACGGCTACATCCTCGAGCTCGGCCGCATCGTCATGGAGGACAGGGCGTCGGTGCTGGCCGAGAAGGACGACGTGAAGGAGTTCTATCTCGGCCAGAAGGAGGCCGGGGTCCGCGGCGAGCGCCGCTGGAAGAAGAAGAAGATGTGGCGGTGATGGCGATGGTGGAACCTCTCTTCGCTGGCATGATCCCGACCCGCTGCGAGGGCGCACGGCCCCTCACCCTTCCCTCTCCCCGCAGGCGGGGAGAGGGGGCAACGGCGTCGCGTCTCGTGCGACAGCGGCTGCGCCCGGCACTCCGGGTTCGAGACGGGCGGGAGCCTGCGGGGAGAGGGAAGGGTGAGGGGCCCTTCCGGCGAGCGACGGGTGAAGACCCCCCGGGCGCCGCACCTGCGCCCTCCTTCCGGCACGCGACCACCCCCGGAGGCCGCCATGTTTGACGTCTGGCCCAACCAGGCGATCCGCCCCGCCGTCATACCGCCGGGCGAGACCGTCTCCGCCGTCTTCGACGCCGCCGTCCGCCAGCGAGGGTCCAAGGTCGCGGTCCGGCAGAAGGAGTTCGGCCTCTGGAAGGAGACGAGCTGGACGGCCATGGGCGGCATCGTCCGCGAGATCGGCATGGGCCTCGTCGCCCTCGGCCTGAAGCCGGGCGACGTCGCCTCCATCCTCGCCAACACCCGCCAGGAATGGTCCTTTGCCGACTATGCGATCATCGGGGCCGGCGGCGTCTCCAACGGCATCTACCCGACCGACGCCCCGCCCCAGTGCGAATATCTCCTCGCCGATTCCGCCTCGCGCTTCGTCTTCGTCGAGGACGAGGAGCAGCTCGACAAGATCCTCGCGGTTCGCGGGGCCCTGCCGGCCCTCCACCGCATCATCGTCATGGAGACCGAGGGCCTGCGCCACTTCTCCGACCCGCAGGTCATGACCCTCGACGCGCTGCGCGCCCTCGGCCGCGAGGCCGACGCCGCCGATGCCGGCGAGTGGGGCCGCCGCCTCGCCTCGCGCGGGGCGGAGGACCTCGCCATCCTCGTCTACACCTCCGGCACCACCGGCAAGCCGAAGGGGGCGATGATCACCCATCGCAACATCCTCTCGGCCATCGCCGTCATCTCCAACGAGTCGATCCGCCAGAACGAGGACGACCAGCGCATGGCCTTCCTGCCGCTCTGCCACGTGGCCGAGCGGGTCGGCGGCCAGTTCCTCGCGCTCTATTCCGGCGCCACCCTGAACTTCGTCGAGAACCCCGAGACCGTGCCGGACAACGTGCGCGAGATCGCCCCGACGATCTTCTTCGCCGTGCCGCGGATCTGGGAGAAGTTCTACTCGGGCGTCATGATCCGCCTGAAGGAGGCGACGCCGCTGCAGCGGGCGCTCTACGGCTGGGCCATCGACCAGGGGCGCCAGGCCGCCGACCTCTTGATGGAGGGGCGCCCGGTGCCGCTCGCCCTGCGCCTGAAGGTGTCGCTCGGCCGCTGGCTCGCCCTGAACAACGTGCGCAAGGCGATCGGCATCCACCGCTGCCGCTTCCTCGTCACCGGCGCCGCGCCCATCTCGCCCGACCTCATCCGCTGGTACTTCGCCCTCGGCGTCCCCATGCTCGAGGTCTGGGGCATGACCGAGACCTCGGGCGCCGGCTCCGTCGTGCCGGTGGACAAGGTCAAGCCGGGCACGATCGGCCGTCCCACCAGCGCCATCGAGATGAAGATCGGCCCGGACGGCGAGATCCTCGCCAGGGGGCCGACCATCATCAAGGGCTACCTCAACCAGCCCGAGAAGACGGCCGAGGCCATCCGCGACGGCTGGCTGCACACCGGCGACGTCGGCATGGTCGACAACGAGGGCTTCTTCCGCATCACCGACCGGATGAAGGACATCATCATCACCGCCGGCGGCAAGAACGTCACGCCGTCGGAGATCGAGAACGAGCTGAAGTTCTCGCCCTATGTCACCGACGCGGTCATCATCGGCGACAGGCTGCCCTACCTGACCGCCCTCGTGATGATCGACCAGGAGAACGTCGAGAAGTTCGCCCAGGACAACGACATCCCGTTCTCCAACTATGCGAGCCTGTGCCGGGCCCCGGAGGTCGTCGCGCTGATCCAGTCGGAGGTCGACCGGGTCAACGCCAAGTTCGCCCGCGTCGAGCAGGTGAAGACCTTCCGCCTCATCGAGCAGCGCCTCACCGCCGAGGACGAGGAACTGACCCCGACCATGAAGCTGAAGCGCAGTCTCGTGCAGAAGAAATATGCCGACCTCATCGCCGGCATGTACCGCAGCGCCGCGGCCTGACTCGCTACCGGCGGTGCGGACTTCGTACTAGCATCCCCTCGAAGGCCGCCCGAACGGCCGATCAGAACAAGCCCCGGCAAACGGGGCCCACCAGACGGAGGAAACGATGAAGTCTTCACTGACCCCATGCCTTGCGCTGGCGGCGACCCTCGTCGCCGGCTCGGCCCTCGCCCAGACCCAGGGCGTCACGGCCAACCAGATCACTCTCGGATCGATCCAGGACCTCTCCGGTCCCATCGCCGCCTACGGCAAGCAGACGCGCGCCGGCCTGCAGATGTATTTCGACGAGCTCAACGCCCGCGGCGGCATCCACGGCCGCCAGGTGCGCCTCATCGTCGAGGACAGCGCCTATGACCCGCGCAAGGCCCTGCTCGGCGCCCAGAAGCTGGTCAATTCCGACCGCATCTTCATGATGATCGGCCATATCGGCACGGCGCAGAACATGGCCGCCATGCCGATCCAGTTCGAGCGCAACGTGCCGAACTTCTTCCCCGTCACCGCGGCGCGCGAGATGTACATGCCGCCGACGCCGCTGAAGCTCGCCTTCGCCGCCTCCTATTTCGACCAGGTCCGCACCATGCTGCCGGAACTGATCAAGGAGAAGAACGCGAAGCGCGTCTGCGTGGTCTACCAGGACGACGAGTTCGGCCTCGAGGTCATGCGCGGCGGCGAGGCGGCCCTCGGGCTCGTCAACCAGACCTATGTCGAGCGCACGACCTACAAGCGCGGCGCCACCGAGTTCTCCTCGCAGGTCGCCCGCATGAAGGCGGCGAACTGCGACCTCGTGCTGATGGGCACCATCATCCGCGAGACGGTGGGCGTGCTCGCCGAGGCGCGCAAGATCGGTCTCGAGGCGACCTTCGTCGCCACGTCGGCGGCCTATACCCACCTGATCCCCGCCCTCGGCGGCCCGGTGGCCAACGGCTTCTACGCCATGATGACAACGGCCCATCCCTATCCGGATGATCCGAGCCCGCAGATCCGCGAATGGGCCGCCCGCTACAAGGCCAAGTTCGGCGAGGACCCGACCGTCTTCTCCGCCTATGGCTGGCAGATCGGCGACGCCTTCACCCAGGCGGCGCTGAAGGCCGGGCAGACCCTGACGGTGGAGAGCTTCATGCAGGCCATCGCCACCAATCCGCCGGCCCAGACGCCCTTCGAGCAGCGGCCCTGCAACATCACCGCGCAGAACCGCCTCTGCAACAACGACGCCCGTCTGTCGCAGGTGCAGAACGGCCGCTGGGTCGTCACCCGCGGCTGGGTGCAGGGCGCGACGCCTTCCACCCACTGACGCGACCGCCATGGGGGCCGCCGGCATCCGTGCCGGCGGCTTTCCTTTTGCGAGTAGAGACATCCAGCACGCATCCGAGGCCAGCATGGCGAGCCCGTTCTACACCGCCGATCACGAAGCGTTCCGCGATCAGGTTCGCCGCTTCGTCGCCCGCGAGATCGAGCCCTTCGCCAATGCCTGGGACGAGGCCGAGGGCTTTCCGCGCGAGCTCTACGGCAAGGCGGCGGCCATCGGCCTGATCGGCCTCGGCTTCCCCGAAGAGTATGGCGGCACCCCCGCCGACCGCTTCATGTGGATCATCGCCACCCAGGAGCTCGCCCGCCACGGCGCCGGCGGCATCAATGCGAGCCTGATGAGCCACGCCATCGGCACGCCGCCCATCGTCCATGCCGGCTCCGACGCGCTGAAGGCGCGCGTCCTGCCCGGCATCTTCGCTGGCGAAACCATCTCGGCGCTCGCCATCACCGAGCCCGGCGGCGGCTCGGACGTGGCTGGCCTCAGGACCAGCGCCCGCCGCGACGGCGACCACTACGTCGTCAACGGCGAGAAGACCTTCATCACCTCCGGCATGCGGGCGGACCTCTACACCGTGGCGGTGCGGACGGGGGGCGAGGGCCCCGGCGGCGTCAGCCTCATCCTGATCGAGCGCGATGCGCCCGGCTTCACCCGCACGCCGCTGAAGAAGATGGGCTGGTGGGCCTCCGACACGGCGACGCTGCATTTCGACGAGGTGCGCGTGCCCGTCGGCAATCTCCTCGGCGAGGAGGGTGCCGGCTTCAAGATCATCATGCGCAACTTCAACCACGAGCGCCTGACCATGGCGGCCGGCTGCATCGCGCTCGCCCGCGTCTGCCTCGACGAGGCGACGGCCTATGCGAGGCAGCGCGTCACCTTCGGCAAGCCGCTGACCCAGCACCAGGTGATCCGCCACAAGCTCGTCGACATGCACCAGCAGATCGAGGCCTCGCAGGCCTGGCTGGAGCTTCTGACCTGGCGGCTCGAGCAGGGCGAGAACCCGGTGGCGGAGATCTGCCTCCTGAAGAACCAGGCGACGCAGACCATGGCGCACTGCGCCTCCGAGGGCGTGCAGATCTTCGGCGGCGCCGGCTACATGCGCGGCGCCAAGGTCGAGCGCATCTATCGCGAGGTGAAGGTCAACGCCATCGGCGGCGGCACCGAGGAGATCATGAAGGATCTCGCCAGCCGCCAGATGGGGCTGTAGCGGGGCCGCGAGGCCCC
>LNFH01000437.1 GCA_001464235.1 Rhizobiales bacterium Ga0077556
ACCTGCGTGTTGCCGACGGCGCGCGCCGCCTCGACATAGTCCTCCGTCTTGATCGACAGCACCTGGCCGCGGGTGAGGCGCACGAAGACCGGCGTCGCGGTGATGCCGATGGCGATCATGGCGTTCTGCAGCGAGGGGCCGAGGAAGGCGGCGAGCGCGATGGCGAGGATCAGGAACGGGCAGGCGAGCATGGCGTCGGTGACGCGCGAGATCAGCGCGTCGGTCCAGCCTCCGGCATACCCGGCGAGCAGGCCCAGCGGCACGCCGGCGAGGATGGCGATGGCGACCGAGATGACGCCGGCGGAGAGCGAGGCGCGGGTGCCGTAGACGACGCGGGAAAAGATGTCGCGGCCGACCTCGTCCGAGCCGAACCAGTGGGCCATCGAGGGCGCCTGGCGCACGGCGCGCCAGCTCTGCTGCGTCGGATCGTGGGTGGCTATCAGTGGAGCGAAGATGGCGAGGAGCGCCAGCACGACGAGGAGGACGAGCGCCACCATGGCGGTGCGTCGCTTCTTCAGGCGGCGCCAGGCGCGGGCGCCGGGGCTCTCGAAGGTGGTCTCGGCGGGGACGGTTGAAGGCAGGGCAGAGGTCGCGCTCATCGGTCAGGTCCTCAGGCGCGGATTGGCGAGGATGTAGCCGATGTCGGCGAGGAGGTTCAGCACGATGTAGGTCGTGGCGGTGACGAGCACGACTCCCTGCACCACGGCATAGTCGCGGTTGAACACGGCGTCGACGATGAGTTTGCCGAAGCCGGGGATGGAGAAGATCTGCTCGGTCAGCACCGCGCCGGACAGGAGCGTGCCGAATTCCAGTGCGCCCAGCGTGATGACGGGGGTCAGCGCGTTGCGCAGGCCGTGCTTGAGGATGACCGTGCGCTCGTCCAGCCCCTTGGCGCGGGCGGTGCGGACGTAGTCGCTCTCCATCACCTGCAGCATGGCGGCGCGGGTGTGGCGCATGATGACGCCGGCGAAGGAATTGCCGAGAACGAAGGCCGGCATGATGGTCGCTGCCATCGACGCCCGGAAATCCTCGAAGGGCGAAACGTAGCCCGAGGCCGGCAGCCATCCGAGCTGCACGGAGAAGAGGAAGATCAGCATGATCCCGAGCCAGAAGTTGGGCGTCGAGATGCCCCAGAGGGCCACCACGTTGACCACGTAGTCCCAGGCCGTGTCCTTCTTCACCGCCGAGATGATGCCGGCGGGAATGCCGATGCCGAGGGTGAAGATCATCGCCATGACGGCGAGCTGCACGGTGACGGGCAGCTTCTGGGCGACGAGGGTCGCCACCGGCTCGGAGAGGCGCATGCTCTCGCCGAGATCGCCGCGGAAGACGCCGCCGACCCAGGCGAGATACTGGATCGGCAGCGGCTGGTCGAGCCGGTAGCGTTTGCGGATCTGCTCGATCACCTCCGGGTCCTTCTCCTCGCCCGCCATGACGAGCGCGGGGTCCCCCGGCAGCAATTGCTGCAGGAGGAAGATCAGCACCGACACGAAGAAGATCGTCGGGATGAGCTGGATGAGCCGTTTGGTGATCAGCGTGAACATGGCCGGACGTCAGTTGCCGCGGAACTTGAGGCCGATCACGCGCACGAGGCCGTCCGGGAAGGCGCGGAAGCCTTCCAGGCGGGCCGAATGAACGATGACGACCGGGCGGTGGTAGAGATAGACGATGCCGCCCTCGCTGAGCAGGAGCTCGGTCAGCTTCTCGTAGATCGCCTTGCGCTCGGCCGGGTCGGTCTTGGTGCGCGCCTCGTTGAGGAGGGCGTCGGCGGCGGGATTGCAGTAGCCGCCGTAGTTCTGCGGCTGGTTGCAGGCGTGGAAGGAGAAGACGTTGCCGTCCGGATCGGTGCGGCCCGACCAGTTCAGCATGTAGGCCTGGTAGCGGCCCTGTTCGGCCTCCTGGAGGGAGGTCGCGAACTCGGTGACGCGGATCTTCAGGTCGAAGCCGGCCTCCGCCGTCATCGCCTGCAGCACCTCGGCGACCTGACGGACCTCCGGGTTGTTCGGCACCATGAAGTCGATGGAGAGCTGTCCGCGCACGCCGGCCGCCTGCATGAGCTGGCGCGCCTTGGCGACGTCACGCTGCGGCACCGGGAAGCGGGTCTGGAAATAGGGGTTCTCCGGGTTCACCCACTGGTTGCCGGGCATGGCCGAGCCGTTGAACACGACCTGGTTGAGCGCCTGCCGGTCGATGGCCAGCGAGAAGGCCTGGATGATGCGCGGGTCGCGGCCGAAGCCCTGCTTGCCGGCATCCGACTTGGCGATGTTGAGGGTGACGCCCTGGTAGCCGAGGTCGACGCCGGCGGCCATGCGCAGCTGCGCATTGGCGCGGATCTGCGGGATGTCGGTGGCGAGGGCCCGCTCGATCAGGTCGAGCTGGCCGGAGCGCAGGTTGGCGAGGCGCACCGTGGCGTCGGTGATCGGACGGTACTCGATCCGGCCGATGGTGACCTGGTCCTTGTTCCAGTAGTCGGCGAAGCGCTCGACGACGATGCGGTCCTGCTGGACGCGCTCGACGAAGCGGTAGGGGCCGGCACAGACGGGGGCCGAGCCGAAGCGCTCGCCGAGCTCGCGGGCGGCCTTGGGGCTGACCATCATGCCGGCGCGGTCGGTGAGCTGGGCGAGGAGCGGCGAGAAGGGCTGCTTGAGGAGGAGGCGGACGGTGAGTGGATCGACCACCTCGACCTTGTCGACGGCCGAGAGCTCGGGCCGGCGGAACGAGCCCTGCATGGTCATGTGGCGCTCGAGGGAGAACTTCACCGCCTCGGCGTCCATGGCCTCGCCGTCGTGGAATTTCACGCCGGGACGCAGCTTGATGGTGACCGTCTTGCCGTCGGAGGAGGTCTCGTGGGAGAGCGCCAGCTGCGGCACGATGGCGAGCTTGTCGTCGATGTCGAAGAGCTTGTCGCAGATGGAGGCGAAGACGATGCGGCCGACATAGGTGCGGGCGCGCGTCGGGTCGAGCACGTCCGGGTCCTCGGCGAGGCCGATGCGCAGCACCGACTGCTGGGCGGCCGCGCCGGAGATGGAGGCGGCGAGGAGGAAGGCGCTGGCCGTCCAGGCGAGGGTCTGTCTCAAGGTCGTCATGGGTCCGGTCCTCTGGTGATGTCGGCGCGTGACGCGCTCTTGTACGGGGGGTGGAAGCGAAAGGGTCAGCCGTTGCCCGCCTCGCGGGCGAGGGCCGCCTCGATGGCGGCGTTGATGATGTCGCGGTCGACGGTGCCGGTGAGGTCGCGGCGGGTGGCGAGCATGGCGTTGAAATGGACGGCGCGCTGGCGCCAGACCTGCTCGAGGCGATCGAGCTCCGCCAGCGGCTCGGCATGGTCGTCGACGCGCAGCGACAGGTACGGGTAGTCCTCGGTGGTGTGGATCAGGAGCGCGGCCGACTGCTTGCCGCGCTTGTCGCCGCCCGCCGCTTCCCCCGCCCGCATGGCAGCGATCAGCCGCCGCGGGAAGGGCAGGGCGGCGCCCTCGGCGAAGACCCGCGACGTTTCGGCGATGACCTCGGGCCCCGCCAGCATGTTGCCGGCGACCGAGAACCCGTCATGGATCGCGTGGCCGCACCAGCCGATGCAGTCGTCGCCCGTATGGGCGGCGAAGCGGCCGGCGCTGTCCATGATGTGGACCTGGCGATGGCTGGCGCCGCCGTCGGAGGCGAGCAGGACGCGCAGCACCTCGTCCGCCGGCAGCCCCTCGCGCAGAAGTCTCAGACCCCGCGGCCCATAGGTGATGTTCGCGAGCGCCTGGGTTGCGACGGCGCCGTGGTCGGAATCGACATGGGGAACGATGGAGCCGACCGCGAAGGCGCGCGTCGCCACGGCGATGCCCTTGGCACCGGTTGCCGGGTCCCCTGCGACGATCGACCAGGTCATGCGGGCGTCCTCATGGCGCGATCCTCACCGTCCGCCCGCATAGGCCTGCATGCCGCGCGGATTGGCGGCGGCCTTGAGGCGATGGCCTTCCTTGCGCGCGGCGGTGAGGCGGCCCTCGGACCAGGCGCCGCCGATCTCGACCTCGTGGCCGCGGCGGCGGAGCTCGTCGATGGTCGCCTGCGGGAAGCGGCTCTCGACGACGATGACGCCGGGGCGGGAGGTGCGCGGCCAGAACGAACCGGGGAAGTGCTCGGTGTGCCAGGCGGGGGCGTCGATCGCCTCCTGCAGGTTCATGCCGGCATGGACGTGGCGCAGGAACATCTGCGGGATCCACTGGTCCTGCTGGTCGCCGCCGGGCGAGCCCCAGGCGAGGTAGGGGGCGCCGTCGCGATAGGCGAGGGTGGGGGTGAGGGTCGAGCGCGGCCGCTTGCCCGGCTGCAGCGCCGCGGGATGGGTCTCGTCCAGCCAGAACATCTGGGCCCGCGAGCCGAGGCAGAAGCCGAGGTCGGGGATGATGGGCGAGGACTGCAGCCAGCCGCCGGAGGGGGTCGAGGAGACCATGTTGCCCCAACGGTCGATGATGTCGAAATGGACGGTGTCGCCGCGGGTGACGCCGTTGGCCTCCGTCTCGATGTCGCCGACCGTCGGTTCGCCGGCGCCCGTGGCGCCCACCGCCACGCGCTTGCCGGAGGAGACGCGCGCGTCGACCTTGCCGCCGGCCCCGGCGATGGTGCCCGGGCGGAGGTCGAGGGAGGCGGTCTCGCCGATGAGCTTGCGGCGCTCGGCGTTGTAGGCGTCGGAGAGCAGGGTCTCGATCGGCACATCGACGAAGGCCGGGTCGCCGTAGAAGGCCTCGCGGTCGGCGAAGGCGAGCTTGGCGGCCTCGGTGACGACGTGGACGAAGTCCGGTCCGGTCACCGGCATGTCGTCGAGGCCCATGCCGTTCACGAGGGCGAGCTGCTGCAGGCAGGCGAGGCCCTGGCTCCAGGTGGACGGCTTGAAGACCCGGTAGCGGCCGTAGTCGTAGTGGATCGGCGCCTCGATGGAGGCCTTCCACCCCGCCATGTCCTGGCCCGTGAGGACGCCCTTGTTGCGCTGTCCCGTGACGTCGAAGACCTCCTCGGTGCGGCAATAGCGGTCGATGGCCTCGGCGACGAAGCCCTGGCTCCAGACGAAGCGGGCGCGGGCGATCTCGTCCTCGCGGGTGCCGCCCTCGCATTCCTTCAGGACCCGCTCGTAGGTCTCGGCGAGCCTGACGTTGGTGAAGAGGTCGCCAGGCTTCGGCACGCTGCCGCCCGGCAGGTAGACGGCGGCCGAGGTCGGCCAGTGCTCGCGGAAGAGGTTCTCCACCGTGCGGATGGTGGCGGGGATGCGCTCGACGAGGGGATAGCCGTGGCGCGCATAGAAGATCGCCGCCTCCAGCACGTCGCGCGGGCGCATGGTGCCGTAGTCGCGCAGCATCAGCATCCAGGTGTCGAAGGCGCCGGGGATGCAGGTGGCGAGGAGACCGGTGCCGGGCACGAGGTCGAGCCCGAGCGAACGGTAATGTTCGATGGTGGCGCCCGCCGGGGCCGGGCCCTGGCCGCAGATGACCTCCACCGCGTCCTTCTTCGCGTCGTAGAGGATGACGGGCACGTCGCCGCCGGGACCGTTCAGGTGCGGTTCGACGATCTGCAGGGTGAAGGCCGCCGCGCAGCCGGCGTCGAAGGCGTTGCCGCCACGCTCCAGGATGCCCATGGCGACCGCCGTCGCGAGCCAGTGGGTGGTGGTGGCGACGCCGAACGTGCCGTCGATTTCCGGGCGGGTCGTGAACATGCTCAAAGGGTATCCTTCCATTCCCCGCCCGCCCTGCGAACGGGGACTGCCTCCGGAGAGGCTTGTATCATAAGCAAGACATGAGCCAAGCGGCAGGGTGCCGCGCTCAGGCCCTGAATGCGAGGCCGCCGTCGACGTCCAGGGTTGCGCCGGAGACGTAGCCGCAGGCGGGCGAGGCGAGGAACGCCGCCGCATTGGCGATCTCGCGCGGGTCGATGAGCCGGCCGAGGGGCAGGCCGGTCAGCATCTCCTCCCAGCGGCTTTCGTCGCCGAAGGCGGCAATTGCCCTTTGTTTGGACAGGGCGATGATGCGGTCGGTGCGGGTGCCGGCGGGGTTGATGCCGAAGATGCGCACGCCCCACTCCTGTGACTTGCCGCCTGCGGCCCCCGTGAACGCCATCAGCGCGGCGTTGCCAGCGCCACCGCACACGTAGTCGTAGCGGGGCAGGCGCCCCGCCATGCCGATGATGTTGACGATGACGCCGCTCCGGCGCGCCTTCATGGCGCCGAGGGCGAGCTTGGTGAGGTGGATATAGCCCATCACCTTCAGCGCCCAGGCCTCCTCCCATGTCTCCATGGAGAGGTCGAGGAGGCCACCGGCGGGGATGGCGCCGGCATTGTTGACGAGGATGTCGGCATCGGGGTGGTTGGCCCAGAGCGCCTCACGGTCGGCGGCGCGGGAGAGGTCGGCCGAGGCGATCTCCACCGGCCCCTGGTGCCGGGCCTGGATCTCGGCCGCGGCCGCGGCGAGCCGTGTCGCATCGCGCGCCACCATCACCACATGGGCGCCCTCGGCGGCGAAGACCTCGGCGCAGGCCTGGCCGATACCCTTCGAGGCGCCGGTGACGACGACCTTCCTGCCCGCGAGACCGAGATCCATGGGTGTCCTCCTACTCGCCCTTGAAGTCGGGCAGGCGCTTCTCGAGGAAGGCCTTCTGGCCCTCCTTGTAGTCGGCTGAGGCGAAGCAGCGGGCGACGAGGGCGTCGACCGCCTCGGCGTCCTGCTCGGCCTCGGGCTTCGAGAGCTCGACCAGCGAGCGCTTGATGGCGGCGAGCGTCAAGGGCGCGTTCGCCGCGACCGTGTCGAGATAGGCCTGGACCTGGGCCTCGAAGGTCTCGCGCGGCCAGGCGCGGTGGATGACGTTGGCGCGCTCCCCGTCGGCGGCGTCGAGGATGCGCGCCGAAATGAGGATGTCGGCGACGGCGGCCGTGCCGAGCTTCTTGATCATCATCTTGATGCTGGAGAACCCGTAGCCGAGGCCGAGGCGGGCAGCCGGCACGCGGAAGCGGGAGTCGGACGTGGCGAAGCGCAGGTCGCAGGTCAGCGCCAGGGCGCAGCCGCCGCCGAAGCAGATGCCGCGAATGACGGCGATGGTGGGCTTGGCTGCGTCGTGGATGGCGGCCATGCCGTTCGCCACCGCCTCGTCATAGGCGCGGACGGCTTCCTCGCCGGTGCGCTTGGCGCCGAACTGGGAGATGTCGGCGCCGGCGCAGAAGGCCTTGTCGCCGGCGCCGGTGACGACGATGACGCGGACGGAGCGGTCTTCCTCCGCCTGTTTCACCAGGCCCGGGACGCTCGACCACATGTCGAAGGTCATGGCGTTCATCTTGGCGGGCTGGTCGATGGTCAGCGTGGCGACGCCGCCTTCGACGGCATAGCGGACGGAGGGCGTGTGCGGGGCGGGTTCGGTCACGGCGGCAGATCCTTGTGCAATGACGGTCAGACGATGCGGGCGGCGCGCAGGCGCTCGATCTCGTGCTCGGAGAATCCGGCCTCGGCCAGCACCTCGGCGCTGTGCTCGCCGGGCTCGGCGACGGGAGTCTCGATCCGCGGCGGGGTGCGTGACATGACGAGCGGCTGGGCGATGAGGCGGATGTCGCCGCGGGCATGATGATGGATCGGCACGGCCATGCCGAGATGGTCGACCTGCGGGTCTGAGAAGACCTCGTCCATGGTGTAGATCGGCCCGGCGGGAACGCCCTCGCCCTCGAGTTTCTCCAGCCAGTGCGCCGTCGGCGCGGTGCGGAACAGGTCGCCGAGGAGGCCCATCAGCACCGGGCGGTTCCTGAAGCGCTGCCGGGCATTGGCATAGTCGGGATGGGCGGCGAGATCGTCGCGGCCCACCGCCTTGCAGAAGCTCTTCCACTGGCCCTCGCCGCCGACGCCGACATTGATGTAGCCGTCGGCGGTGGGCAGCACGCCCATGGGCGTGGAATGCGGGTGGTCGTTGCCGTTCTGCGGCGGCACCTTGCCGTCCACCGTGTAGACGGCGGCCTGGAAGTCGCACATGGCGATCATGGCCTGCAGGAGCGAGGTCTGCACCCACTGGCCTTCGCCCGATTTCTCGCGCTCGGCGAGGGCGACGAGGATGCCGGTGGCGGCATAGACGCCGGCGGCGGAATCGGCGACCGCGATGCCGGCCCGCATCGGACCCTGGCCGGCATGGCCGGTGATGGCCATGAGGCCGCCCATGCCTTGAGCGATCTGGTCGAAGCCGGCGCGGGTGCGGTAGGGGCCCGTCTGGCCGAAGCCGGAGACCGAGGCGAGGATGATGCGCGGGTTGACCGCCTTCAGCGCCTCGTAGCCGATGCCGAGCCGCTCCTTCACGTCGGGCCGGTAGTTCTCGACCACGACGTCGGCGGTCTCGACCAGCTTCAGGAAGACCGCGCGGCCCTCCTCGGTCTTCAGGTTGAGGGTCAGCGAGCGCTTGTTGCGATGCAGGTTCTGCATGTCGAAGCCGTGGCGGTCGCCCGACATGTTCTCGTTGGGATCGACGCCGGGCGGCGCCTCCACCTTGATCACGTCCGCGCCGAAATCGGCCAGCACCCGGCAGCATGTGGGGCCGGCGCGAACCCGCGTCAGGTCGAGGACGCGGATATGGTCGAGCGCGGTCGAGGGGCGCGGTCTGGGCATGAGCGGTCCGGGGGCAGTCTCCAGGGGTGCGCAGACTAGGATTGTTTCCAGGGATTGCGGAAGGGGACAGCGGGCATGACAGGAACCCGCCGGCCCCGGCCGGTCACGTCGCCTCCGCGAGCGCCTTCTTCAGCCTTCGCAGGATGATGCCGCGGGCGCGGTCGTCGGCGGCCCGGTCCAGCGCATCCTTGAGGTCGAGGAGGAAGGATGCGGAATCGTTGTGCCAGTCGGGCCCCGAGACCTTCTCCGCCGGCAGGCGCCGCGGATGGGCCGGCAGGACGAGCCTTGCCGTGCCCTGGTCGAGCTCGATGATGTCCTCCAGCCGGGGCGTCAGCACGCGGTCGGGTGCGACGACCTCGGCACCGACGACCGGCGCGAAGGCCTGGAGGGCGCGCTCCTCCGCATGGACGAGGGCGACCGCGCCGCGGATGGGTCCGCGCTCCTTCAGCCAGGCGAGGACCTCGCCGCGGTCGGCATGGCCGGAATAGCTCTCGATGATGCGGATCGCCGCCTTCACCCTGACGGCGTCGGCGTGGATCGTCACCGAGGGCGCGCCGTCGCGGAGGATGCGGCCGAGCGTGCCTTCGGCCTGGTAGCCGACGAAGAGCACCGTGGTGGACGAGCGCCACAGGTGGTTCTTCAGGTGGTGGCGGATGCGCCCGGCCTCCGCCATGCCGCTGGCGGCGATGACGATGTGGAAGCCCCTGAGCCGCGCCAGTGCCTTGCTCTGGTCGACGCTCTCGGTGAAGCGCACGTCCGGAGCGGTATCGATCCGGGCCAGCGCCCCGCCTGCCTCCAGCATGCCCGCGTGGCGGCGGAAGACGTCGGTGGCGCGGATGGCGAGCGGGGAATCGAGGAAGATCGGCGCCCGCGGCACAGCGCCCTGGTCCATGAGGTCGAGGAGGTCGGCGAGGATCTCCTGCGTCCGCTCCACGGCGAAACAGGGGATGAGCAGCGGTCCGCCGCGCGCGTGGGCGGCGCGCACCTCGGCCGCAAGCTCGGAGCGCCGGTCGGCGACGGTTGTGTCGGCGCGGTCCCGGTCGCCATAGGTGGCCTCGCAGACGACGAGGTCGAGGTCGACCGGGCCGTCGGGGTCGGGGTGGAAGAGCTTGGCGTCCGGGCCGAGGTCCCCGGACATGAGGACGCGCAGGGGCCTGTCGCCGCCGTCGCCCGCGAATTCCATCTCGATGGAGGCGGAGCCCAGCATGTGGCCGGCATTCCACCAGCGGGCGCGGCCGCCGGCGCCGAGGTCGAGCCAGCGGCCGTACTCGACGGGGCGGAACTGCACCATGGCCGCGACGGCGTCCTCGGCGGTGTAGATCGGCTCGACCGGCTCGCCGCCGCTGCGGGCGTTGCGCCGGTTGAGCTGCTCGACCTCCATCTCCTGGATGTGTCCGGAATCCGGCAGCATGATCGAACAGAGGTCGATGGTGGGCCGGGTGGCGTAGATCGGCCCGCGATAGCCGGCCTTGACCAGTTTCGGGACGAGGCCGGAATGGTCGATGTGAGCGTGGGTGAGAAGGACCGCGTCCAGCCGCTCCGCCTCGAAGGGGAAGGGGACGTAGTTCAGGGCCTTCAGCGTCTTGGTGCCCTGGAACATGCCGCAGTCGACGAGGATGCGGCGGCCGCCCGCCTCGACGAGGTAGCAGGAGCCGGTCACGACGTGGGCGGCGCCGAGGACGTGGATGCGCAGAGCCATCAGCCTTCTCCCATCTCGCCCGGCGCGACCGGGGCCCTGTAGGGCGCGATGCCCGAGGCATTGGCGATCCGCTCCCAGACGCCCTGCGGCGTGTCGGCGAACGCGAGCAGCGCGAGCTCGGCCTCGGAGATCATGCCGCCGTCGGCCAGCGCCTCGAAGTTGATGACGGCGCGCCAGTAGTCCTCGTCGAAAAGGACGATGGGCACCCGCCGCATCTTGCCGGTCTGCACCAGGGCGAGGATTTCGAACAGCTCGTCGAAGGTGCCGAAGCCGCCGGGAAACACCACCAGCGCGTTGGCGCGCATGGCGAGGTGCATCTTCCGCATGGCGAAGTAGTGGAACAGGAAGGTGAGTTCGGGGGTCGAGTAGGGGTTCGGCTGCTGTTCGTGCGGCAGGCGGATGTTGAAGCCGATGGACGGCGCGCCGATGTCCGCGGCCCCCCGGTTGGCGGCCTCCATCAGCCCCGGTCCGCCGCCCGTGGCGATGACGTTCTCGCGCTCCTTCGCCCCGAGATTCAGGGCGCCGCCGTGCTGCGAGGCGATGCGCCCGAAGGCGCGCGCGGCGGCGTACCAGGCCGCATGGCGCGGATTGCCGTTCTCGTGCACGCGGGCGCTGCCGAAGACGACGATGGTCGACTTCACGCTCCAGCGGCGGAGGGTCTCTTCCGCCTTGGCGTATTCCAGCATGAAGCGCACGCCGCGCTGCTCGTCTGCCAGCAGGAAGTCCTGGTCGAGCGCCGGCAGGCGGTAAGAGGGCGAGGACAGCTGCCGGGTGTTGTCGGGTAGCGATGGCGACATGATCGGTCCGATGCGGGCGACGCCGGGCACGGCGGAGGCGAACTCTAGGCTCTCCCCGCTTCATGGTCGATCCGGCGCGGGCGCTGCTTGATCCAGCGCAGCGACCTTGCCGTCCGCGTCGTGCATGGATGGGCCAATCGCCCACGATGGAGGTCGCCATGCTTGCCAGGACTCCCGCCCATGAGCGGACCCACAATGCGCGCAGCGCTGCCGATGCCGTCACATTCGTCGCCACCCTGCCGGCCGTGGCGACGGCGGTCGGCGCGGAATTGCGTGATTTCGCCGCCGAGCGCCTCAAGGCCCATGCCGAACGCATCCGCGCCTGGTCGCGGGTCGGGTCGCCGATGGAGCTGATCGAGGTCGAACTGCGCTTCGCGGCGGAGACCATGGGTGTCTATGCCGACGAGGCCATGCACCTGCGCGAGGTGGCGGAGGCCGCGGCGGCGGCGGCGGCGGTTCCCGACGGGAAGGCCTGAGCCTTGGCCGCCCGCCGGATCGCCGTCATCGTCGGCCATCCCGATCCCGCCCCGGGGCGGCTCTGCCGGCAGATGGCGCAGGCCTATGCCGCGGGCGCCGCGGAGGCGGGGCATGCGGTCCGCATCATCGATGTCGCGCTCATCGACATCCCGCATCTGCGCACCAAGGCGGATTTCGAAACCGGCTCCGGCCAGGGCGACATCGCCGCGGCGCAGGAGACTCTGGCCTGGGCCGAGCACTGGCTCGTCGTCTATCCGCTGTGGCTCGGCGCCATGCCGGCCCTGCTCAAGGCCTTCTTCGAGCAGGTCTGTCGCCCGGGATTTGCCTTCCGCTACCGCGACAAGGGCTTTCCCGAAAAGCTCCTTGCCGGGCGGACGGCCCATGTCGTCGTCACCATGGGCATGCCGGCCTTCGCCTATCGCTGGTTCTACTTCGCCCACAGCCTCGCCGCGCTGAAGCGCAACATCCTCGCCTTCGTCGGGGTGAAGGCGGTGCGCGACACGCTGGTCGGCATGGTCGACGGGCTGGACGCGGTGAAGGTCGCCGCCCTCATGGCGCGGATGCGCGAGGCGGGCGCCGCCGCGCGCTGAGCGTTGCCCGCGAGGCCGGGCCGCTCGCCACGCATGGCCGGCGGTCTGGTCGCCGCCGCCCGATTGTGGTTCTGTGCCGCCCCCGAGACGGATCGGACGGACCGGCGTGTCCGAACCGGGTCCGCACTATCCGGCGAGGAGGCAAGCCCCATGACCACCGTGTTCCGCAATTTCATCGCCGGCGAGTTCGTCAATCCGGCCAAGGCCGCGCCGAACCTGAACCCCTCCAACACCAACGAGGTGGTGGGCGAATATGCGCAGGGCTCCGTCGAGGACCTGAAGGCCGCCGTCGCCGCCGCCAAGGAAGCCTTCCCGGCCTGGAGCCGCTCCAATCCGCAACTGCGCTACGACGTGCTGATGAAGGCCTCCAACGAGGTGATCGCGCGCAAGGAGGAGCTCGGCGCGCTGCTCTCCCGCGAGGAGGGCAAGACCCTGCCGGAGGGCATCGGCGAGGCGACCCGCGCCGGCCAGATCCTGTCCTTCTTCGCCGCCGAGGCGCTGCGTCTGAACGGCGAGCTGGTGAACTCCATCCGTCCGGGCGTCGGCATCGAGATCACCCGCGAGGCCGTCGGCGTCGTCGGCATGATCACGCCGTGGAACTTCCCCATCGCCATTCCCGCCTGGAAGCTGGCGCCGGCGCTGGCCTACGGCAACACCGTCGTCATCAAGCCGGCCGACCTGGTTCCCGGCTCGGCCTGGGCGCTGGTCGACATCCTCAACCGGGCCGGCCTGCCGAAGGGCGTACTCAACATCGTCATGGGCCGCGGCTCGGTGGTCGGGCAGGCGATGCTGGAGCATCCGGACGTCGCCGCCATCTCCTTCACGGGCTCGGTCGCCACCGGCCGCAAGGTCGCGGCGGCCTGCGTCGCTTCCACGCCGATGAAGAAGGTGCAGCTCGAAATGGGCGGCAAGAACCCGCTCGTCGTGCTGGACGACGCGGATCTGGCGATCGCGGTCGAGTGCGCCGCCAACGGCGCCTTCTTCTCGACGGGTCAGCGCTGCACGGCCTCCTCGCGCCTCATCGTCACCGAGGGCATCCACGACCGGTTCGTCGATGCGCTGACCGAGCGCATGAAGGGCCTCGTGGTGGACGACGCCATGAAGGCCGGCACCCATATCGGCCCGGTGGTTGACGAGAGCCAGCTCGGCCAGGACGAGAAGTACATCGCCATCGGCCGCGACGAGGGCGCCAAGCTCCATTGGGGCGGCGAGCGCCTCAACCGCGACAATCCCGGCTTCTACCTGCAGCCGGCGCTGTTCACCGAGGTGACCAATTCGATGCGCATCGCCCGCGAGGAGATCTTCGGGCCGGTGGCGGCGGTGGTGCGGGCGAAGAATTACGACGACGCGCTGGCGATCGCCAACGACACCGAGTTCGGCCTGTCGGCGGGCATCTGCACGACTTCGCTGAAGTACGCCTCGCACTTCAAGCGCAACTCGGAGGCCGGCATGGTCATGGTCAACCTGCCGACGGCGGGCGTCGACTATCACGTGCCGTTCGGCGGCCGGAAGGGCTCCAGCTACGGCCCCCGCGAGCAGGGTGCCTATGCCCGCGAGTTCTACA
>LNFH01000438.1 GCA_001464235.1 Rhizobiales bacterium Ga0077556
CGGCGAGCCGGACGGTGACGGGACCGCGCGACTTCGGCAGGCTGTTTCCGGGCACGGGGGGCGCGCTCTATGGCCTGGCGACGCACGGGGCGATGGCCTCGTTCCGCCGGCCGGGGTCGCGCACGGCGATCCCGCGCCTGGTGCTGGCGGGGGGCAGCGTCCATCCGGGCCCGGGCGTGCCGATGGCGGCGATCTCCGGTCGCCTCGCAGCGCGCACCGTGATGGAGGACCTGACTTCGCGGCGCGTGTCGGGCCGGACGGCTATGCGTGGTGGTATGTCGACGCGCTGAGCGACGACGGGCGATACGGGCTGGTCGTCATCGCCTTCATCGGCAGCGTCTTCTCCCCATATTACGCCTGGCGCAGGCGTTCCGGCCCCGCCGCGCCGGAGGACTTCTGCGCGGTCAACGTCGCCCTCTACGGACCCGGCGCGAGCCGGTGGGCGATGACCGAGCGGGACGCGGGCGCGCTCGCCCGCACGCGCGAGAGCCTCTCCATCGGCCCGAGCAGCCTCACCTGGGAGAACGGCGTCCTCACCATCACCGTCGACGAGGTCGCCGTGCCATGGCCGCGACGCGTCCGGGGAAAGATCGTCCTCCATGCCGGGCCGCAGCCGAACCGGGGCTTTGCCCTCGATGCCGCCGGCCGCCACCGCTGGCAGCCGATTGCGCCCTTCGCGCGGGTCGAGGCCAGCTTTTCTGCCCCCGATATCGCCTGGTCGGGCCACGGATATTGCGACACGAACGACGGCGACCGGCCTCTCGCCGACGACTTCATCTCCTGGGACTGGGCGCGCGAGAACGGCGGCGCCCGCACCCGCCTCCTCTACGACGCCGTCCGCCGCGACGGCGGCACCACGGCCCTCGCCCTCGCGCTCGATCGCGACGGTCGCCTCAGGGACATCGCGGCGCCCCCGCTCGCCGACCTGCCGCGCGGTCTGTGGGGTGTGCCGGGCCGGGCGCGGAGCGATCACGGCCGGCCGCCGCGCCTGCTCCAGCGGCTGGAGGATGCGCCCTTCTACAGGCGGTCGGTGGTCGAGACGGCCTGGGACGGGGCCGCCACGACCCTCGTCCACGAGAGCCTGTCGCTGACGCGCTTCACCCATCCCGTCGTGCAGGCCATGCTGCCCTTCCGCATGCCGCGGCGGGCGAGGGGCTAGCCCTCGGGGGGCTTGTCCTCCGCCTTCTTCCGCGCCGCCCGCTCGCGCGCCAGCCTGTTCAATGAGTGGAGCTGGTAGGCGCAGAAGCCGAGCACGAGGACGGCGGTCAGCACGAATTCGGCGACGAAGAGCGACGTGCTGCTCATCGCGTGCGCCTCACGCCGGCAGGCCGGCGCGGCCGGCGGACACGCCGCGCACGCTGCGGCGACGCACCTCGCGCACCGGCCGCGGGGCGGGCGGGCTGCGGCCGAGCTTGTCGAACATGTCGAGGACGCGGGCCATCTTGGCGTCGAGGTCGAGTGGCGAGACCGGCAGCGGCAGGCGGCGCGCCGGGCCACCCGCCGGTGCGACGGCGTCGAGAAGGAACTGCACCTCGGCGAGGGCCGCTGCCCCGGCCTCCCGGCCCGCCCGCCCTGAATCCATCACCGCGCGGGCGAGAAGGGCGGCCTTGCGCGCGCGCGGCACCACCGTGCGGCCGGACACGCCGTCATGTCCCCGGGCGGCGAGGGCGATGCCGATCTCGGCATAGATGAGCCGGGCCGCATGGATGGCCGGCCGGCACGCCAGCGGCAGATGGGCGATGCCGCTCTCCGAGCGCCGGTAGAGGCGGTCCGCCTCGTCGAGCAGGCGGCGGGTCACGCGCGCGAGCCTCGCGTCATGCCGGGGGTCGCGGAGGAAGGCGGCCGGGTCGATCCCCTCGGCGGCGAGCCAGTCCAGCGGCAGGTAGAGCCGGCCCGCACGGGCGTCCTCGCCGACGTCGCGGGCGATGTTGGTGAGCTGCATGGCGACCCCGAGGTCGCAGGCGCGGGCGAGGACGTCCGGATGGCGGTTCCCCATCAGCAGGGTCATCAGCGCGCCGACCGTGCCGGCGACCCGGGCCGAATAGTCGATGAGCTCGGACAGCGTGCGGTAGGAGCGCCCCCCCGCATCCCAGGCGAGGCCGTCGAGCAGCGCGTCGAAGACGGCCCGCGGCAGGGCGTGGCCGCGGACGACCACCCCCAGAGCCCGGTCCACCGGGTGATCGGCCGGCGCGCCCGCATAGATGCGGTCGAGACGGTCCCCGAGCCTGGCCAGGGCGGCCTGCGGCGCCGCCGACAGGTCGATCGCGTCATCGGCCAGCCGGCAGAAGGCATAGAGGACGGTCGCGGGCTCGCGCACCCGTGGCGGCAGCAGCAGGGAGGCGGCGAAGAACGACTTCGACCCCGCCTTCAGCAGGGCGCGGCAGGCGGCGACGTCGTCCCTATCGGGGCGCGAGGGCACTGGCATGGGGAACGACCTCGTCGAGGATCCTGGCCGATGAGAGGACGCCGGGCAGCCCGGCGCCGGGGTGGGTTCCCGCACCGACCAGATAGAGGCCGGCGACGTCCTCGGAGCGGTTGTGCGGCCGGAACCAGGCGCTCTGGGTGAGCACCGGCTCGAGGCTGAAGGCGGCACCGTGGGGCGCATTGAGTTCGTCGCGGAAATGGACGGGGGTCATGACGCGCGAGGTGACGACATGGTCGCTCAGTCCCGGAAGCATCGTCGCCTCGAGATGGGCCGCGATGCGGGCGCGATAGGCCTCGGCGACCGTCGCCCAGTCCTCGCCGCCGGCGAGGTTCGGCACGGGCGAGAGCACGTAGAAGGCATCGTGGCCGGCCGGCGCCAGGGAGCCGTCGGTGGCGGTCGGACGATGCAGGTAGAGGCTGAAGTCCTCGGCGAGCACCTTCCTCCGGAAGATGTCGTCGAGCAGGCCGCGGTAGCGCGGCCCGAGCAGGATCGTGTGGTGAGGCACGTCGGGATAGGTGCGGTCCGTGCCGAAATACCAGACGAAGAGGCTCATGGACTGGGAGGCGCGGGCGAGCTTCGCCGGCCGCCAGCGGCGCGACGCGCCATCGGGCAGGAGCCGGCCATAGGTCCAGGTGACGTCGGCGTTGGAGACGACGATGTCGGCGGCGATGCTCTCGCCGTCGATGAGGACCACGCCGGTGGCGCGCCCGTCCGTCACGGTGATGTGCCGGACCTCGGCGCCGAGGCGCACGGTGCCGCCCTGGCTCCGGATCAGGTCGACCAGGCCGGACACCAGGCGACCCGTGCCGCCGCGGGCGAAATGGACGCCCCAGCGCCGTTCCAGATGGGCGATCAGCCCGTAGATGGCGCTGGCCGTGAACGGATTTCCGCCGACGAAGAGGGGGTGGAAGCTCAGCGCGATGCGCAGGCGCTCGTCCGACACGTAGCGGCTGACGAGGTGGTGCACGGAGCGATGCCCCGACAGGCGGATGAGGTCCGGCGCGACGCGGATCATGTCCATCACCGAGCCGAAGGGCACATGGCCGAGCTGCTCGAACCCGATGCGGCAGATCTCCGCGCTCTTCGCCATGAACCGGTCGTAGCCTGCGACGTCGGCAGGCGCGATGCGGACGATGTTGGCGCGCATCACCTCCGGATCGCCGGAGCAGTCGAGGGTGGACCCGTCGTTGAAGCGCAGCCTGTAGAAGGGTTCCAGCGCCATCAGGTCGACGTGGTCCTCGCGCCGCTGGCCGCAGAGGGTCCAGAGGTCGTCGAAGAGGAAGGGCGCGGTGACGATGGTGGGGCCGGCGTCGAAGGTGAAGCCGTCCTGCCGGAAGACGCGGGCGCGTCCGCCCGGCTGGTCCAGCTTTTCCAGCACGGTGACGCGATAGCCGCGGACCGACAGCCGGACCGCCGCGGCGAGGCCGCCGAAGCCCGATCCGATCACCACCGCGTGGGGCCGGCGGTCGTCGATCGGCAGGGGATGGCGGATGGGCGCGGTCATAGGGCGGCGGCTCCGAGCGAGGGCGTCACGTCGGGGTTTGCCGGCAGCGCCCGGTCGATCCAGGCCGCGATGACCGCCGCGACCCGCTCCGGCTGCTCCTCATGGGCGAGATGGCCGAGGCCTTTCAGCTTCGCGACCTCCGCATGGGCGAGCTTGCGCGCGACGATGGCCGCCTCGCTCGCCGGCACCATGCCGTCATCGGTTCCGGCGACGAGGAGGACCGGCACGGTCAGGCGCGCCATGGCGGCTTCCAGCCCGCGCACCTCCCAGTTGGCCATCATCGAGAGCGCCGCCCCCACATGGGAGGGCGTCGTCGCCAGCCGGTGATAGCGGGCGCGGTCCTCGTCCCCGATGTTGGAGCCGGTCTGGCGGAGCAGGTCGTCGACCACGGCGGGGTCGCGGGCGCGCCAGGCGAACATGTTCGGCACGATCGGCAGCAGGGCGAGCAGCCGTGCCACGAAGAACCGGCTGGCAAAGCCCTCCAGCGGCCTCAGCGCCCCGTTGAGGCTGACGATGCCACGCGGCGGCACGGCGGCGTCCAGCGCCATCTGAATGGCGATGGCGGCCCCGGCGGAGTGACCGATGACGATGTCCGGCGTCCGGCCGAGCTCGGCCATGAGGGCCGTCACCGAGCGCGCCATCACCGGCAGCGACAGGGCGAGGCCGTCCGGCACCCGCGTGAAGGCATGGCCCGGGAGGTCCGGGGCGATGACGGTGAAGCGCGTCGCGAGAAGCGGTGCGAGCCCGCGCCAGGAATGGGTCGAGGCGCCGGTGCCGTGCAGCAGGAGGGCCACGGGGCCGGTTCCCGAGACCTGCACGTGCCAGTCGATCCCGCCCGCGCGAACGAAGCGGCTGTCGGCATGGCCGGGCCAGGTTGCCCCGTCGCGTCGCCAGTCGAGCGCCTTCCTCATGGCCGCACCGCCATCAGCTGGCCGGCGCCGGCCTGGACGGCCCCGCAGAGCGTCGCGGCGTCGGCGCCCCCATGGTGGTGGCGAGCGCCTGCGCCTGCGGCTCGGGGCGGCTGGAACTGTCGATGACAAGGGCCCGGATGCGGTGGGCGCCGACCTCCCGCGCCGCGCTGAGCGCGTCGGCGGTGGCGCGCGCCCGGCCGGCGACGCCGCCGAAGCCGACGTTGGAGCGCCCGTCGGTGATGACGACGAGGGTCGGCGTGCGCCCCCGTAGGCCGGTCTCCCGGGCCATCCGGCAGGCCGTCGCGATGCCCTCGGCCAGCGGGGTGCCGCCGCCGCCGGGCAGGCCGGCGAGCCGCGACCGGGCGCGCTGCAGCGAGCGCGTCGGCGGCACGACGATCTCGGCGTCGCGACCGCGAAAGGCGACGAGGGCCACCTCGTCGCGGCGGATGTAGCAGGCGGCGAGCAGTTGCTCGACGGCGCCCTTGGCCTCGGCGAGGCGCTCGAGGGCGGCCGAACCGGAGGCGTCGACGCAGAAGATGGTCGTGCAGCCCTGGCGGGCGCGGTGCCGCCGCACCCTGAGGTCGGCGGCGCGGAAGCGCAGGCCGGACGCTGCGCCCCCGGCCCTGATCCGCTGCCAGGGCAAAGCGGCGCGCAGGGTGGCGATGATGTCGAGCCGCGGTCCGCGGCGTGGATCGCCTGCGGCGCTGCCGATCTGCCGGCCGCGCGTCGCCGGCCGCTCGTTCCGGTTCTTGCGGCCCGCGGCGGGCGGCGCCTTGCGCCGTGCCTGGTCCGGGCCGGTCAGGCTGTCGAGGAGGTCGCGCGGCAGCAGGGCCTGCGCCGCTTCGAGCACCCGGTCCGCGACCTGTCCCGCGCCCTCGGCGGGCGGCGGGGCGGCCTCGGCATCCGCGGCTTCCGCATCCGGGGCCTCGGCCTCGTCGGGGGGAGGGGGCGCTTCGGCCTCCGGCTCCTCGGCTGGTCGGCGGGTGGCGCGCGGGCCGAGGACGAGGGCCGCTGCGAGCTCCGCATCGTCAGCGGTGACGGCGTCGCGACCCGCGCGGCACGGTCCGACTCGACGCCGAGCACCTCGGCCGCGCGGACCAGCGCCTCGACCATGTCGGGACCGGCGGCGATGGCGGAGAGCCGCGCCCGCGCATCCGCGACGGCCTGCGGGCGCGCCGGCGCATCGTCGACGTCCATGCGGAGGCCGGACAGGTCCAGCCGCAGGCCGAGCCGCTCCTGCAGGGCCGGCGAGGGCGCGGGGTCGTCGTCCGTGCCCTCGTCGAGGGCGACGAGGCCGAAGCGGCAGGGCGGCGCTGCGGTGAAACCGTCGCGCTCCACCGCGATCATGCCGCGGTCGAGGGCGGCCGACAGGATCGCGGCCACCTGCGCCTCGACCCGCTCGGCAGAGCGAAGCTCGGCGATGCCGCCGTCGGCCCGCGCCAGCAATCCCGCCTCGAAGACGGGCCGGCCGCCGGCGAGAGTCGCGGCGAGATCCACCTCGCCGAGGAGACGCGCTGCGCCGGCATGGGAGGGAATGGCGACGACGGGTGTCGCCGCCGGCAGGCTGGCATGGAGCCGGGCGAGCCAGGCCTCGCGCACCGGGCCGGCAGGTGCCTTCAGCCAGACCCCGCCGAGCCCGTGCGGGTCGACCGCCAGCAGGGCGGCCGCGGCACGGGCGAACGCCGCTCGCCGGTCCTCGTCGGGGCTGGCGGCGTTCATGCCGCCCAGGCCTCGGCCACGGCCCGCTCCACCCGGAGGCGCGAGCCGGCCTCGTCCATCGGGTTGCGCCTGAGGCGGTGGCGCAGCGCCAGCGGCGCCACCTGCCGGAGATGGTTCGGTTGCACGGCGTCGGCGCCGGCGAGCGCCGCCAGCGCCCGGGCGCCGCGGATGAGGGTGAGCTCGCCGCGCAGGCCGTCCGTGCCGAGCTTGATGCACAGCGCGGCGATGGCGTGGCGCATCATGTCGCTGACCTCGATCGCGGCGAGGCGCCGGCGCGCCGCCGTGATCCGGCTGCGCAGGCGCTTCTCCTCCGCTGCCCAGGAGGCGACGAAGCCCTTGGGGTCGCGGTCGAACCATTCGCGGCGCTTCACCGCCTCGATCCTGAGCGCGATGTCGTCCGGCGAGGTCACCTCGACGGAGAGGCCGAAGCGGTCGAGGAGCTGCGGGCGCAGTTCGCCCTCTTCCGGGTTGCCGCTGCCGACCAGAACGAAGCGGGCGGGATGGCGGATGCTCAGGCCCTCGCGCTCGACGATGTTCTCGCCGGAGGCGGCGACGTCGAGCAGCAGGTCGACCAGGTGGTCCTCCAGGAGGTTGACCTCGTCGATGTAGAGAAAGCCGCGGTGGGCGCGGGCCAGCAGCCCCGGCTCGAAGCGTTTGCGGCCATGGACCAGGGCCTGCTCGATGTCGAGGGCACCGACGACCCGGTCCTCCGTCGCGCCGAGCGGCAGGTCGACGACGCGGACGGGCTCGAGCACGCTCTTGCGCCCGCGGCCCGTGGGAAAGGCCTCGCTGCAATGGGGGCAGCCTGTGGTCGTTGAATCGGGGCTGCAGCGGTAGGGGCAGCCCGCCACGACCTTCATGGCCGGGAGCACGGCGGCGAGCCCGCGCACCGCGGTGGATTTGCCCGTGCCGCGGTCGCCGGTGATCAGCACCCCGCCGATGCCGGGGTCGACGGCGGCGACGAGCAGCGCCTGCTTCATCTCGGCCTGGCCGACGATGGCCGTGAACGGAAAGGGAATGCCCATGTCACAGGCTCCTGGATGACGGCGCATGGGCCGCGGCAAGCTCGCGCTCGCGCATGGCGGCCTGCAGCGCCTGGGGCAGGCGGAACTCGATGGTCTCGCGGACGTCGCCCACCGTCTCGACGGTGACGGCGCGCATGTCCGACAGGCG
>LNFH01000439.1 GCA_001464235.1 Rhizobiales bacterium Ga0077556
TCGCCGGCGCCATCCTCTTCGCCCTTCTCGGCAAGGCGCCGCTGGCGGCGCTGAAGGTGTTCTTCGTCGATCCCCTGAGCGACGGCTGGGCGCTGCAGGAGCTCGGCGTCAAGGCGACGCCGCTGATCCTCATCGCCGTCGGCCTGACGCTCTGCTACCGGGCCAACGTCTGGAACATCGGCGCGGAGGGCCAGCTCGTCATGGGCGCGGTCTTCGGCTCCTGGCTGGCGCTCGCCACCCACGGCACGCCGAACGGGCCCTGGGTCTGGCCGGCCATGCTGGCGCTCGGCATCCTCGGCGGCCTGCTGTGGGCCCTGATCCCTGCCCTGCTGAAGGCGCGGCTCGGGGTCAACGAGATCCTGACCAGCCTGATGCTGGTCTATGTGGCCGAACTCCTCCTCGACTATCTCGTCCGTGGCCGCTGGCGCGACCCCAAGGGCTTCAACTTCCCGCAATCGGTGAATTTCGAACCCGAGGCGAGCATGCCCCTGCTCTTCGAGGCGGGCCGCCTGCACGCGGGCTTCCTCATCGCCATCGCCGTGGCGCTGGGGCGCAGCCTCAAGGGCTTCGAGATCCGCCTCGCCGGCGAAGCGCCGCGCGCCGCCCGGTTCGCCGGCTTCGGCACGGCCCGCACCACGCTCTTCGTCTTCGCCGCCTCCGGCGCCCTCGCGGGCCTCGCCGGCATCATCGAGGTGGCGGGACCGATCGGCCAGCTCCAGCCCTCCATCTCGCCGGGCTACGGCTTCACCGCGATCATCGTCGCCTTCCTCGGGCGGCTGAACCCGATCGGCGCGCTGGTCGCGGGCCTGTTCCTCGCCCTCACCTTCATCGGCGGCGAGAACGCGCAGATCGCCATGCGCATCCCTCTCGACGTGACGCGCGTCTTCCAGGGTCTGCTGCTGTTCTTCGTGCTCGGCTGCGACACGTTCCTGCTCTACCGGCTGCGGCTGGTCGGACCGGCGAGGGCCGCCTGATGGGCATCACCGAAGCCATCCTCCTCACCGTCATCACCGCGGCGACGCCGCTGCTCATCGCCGCCCTCGGCGAGCTGGTGGTCGAGCGGTCGGGCGTGCTCAATCTCGGCGTCGAGGGAATGATGATCGTCGGGGCCGCCACCGGCTTCGCCGCCGCCATCCTGACGGGCTCGACCCTCGTCGGCGTCCTGGCGGGGATCGCGGCCGGCATGATCCTCGCCGCGGTCTTCGCCGCGCTCGCCCTCGGCCTTGCGGCGAACCAGGTGGCGACGGGCCTCGCCCTCACCATTCTCGGCATCGGCCTGTCGGGTCTCATCGGCAGCGACTTCGTCGGCGCGCGGCGCGATCCGCTCGCCAAGATCGCGGTCCCATGGCTCTCCGACCTGCCGGTGGTCGGCAAGGTGCTCTTCACTCAGGACCCGATCGTCTATGCCTCGGTGCTCCTGACCGTGGGCGTCTGGTGGTTCCTGTGGAAGACGCGGGCGGGCCTCGTGCTCAGGGCGGTGGGGGAGAGCCACGGCGCCGCACATGCGCTCGGCTATCCGGTGCTCCGCATCCGCTTCCTCGCCGTGCTGTTCGGCGGCGGCTGCGCGGGCCTCGCCGGTGCCTATCTCTCTCTCGCCTACACGCCCTTCTGGTCGCCGGGCATGACGGCCGGGCGCGGCTGGATCGCCCTCGCCATCGTCGTCTTCGCCGGATGGCTGCCGCTCCGGGCGGTTCTGGGGGCCTATCTCTTCGGTGGCGTCACGGTGCTGCAGCTCCATGCCCAGGCGCGCGGCTGGGGCATTCCGAGCCAGGCCATGTCGGCGCTGCCCTATCTCGCGACCATCGCCGTCCTCGTCGTCATCAGCCTCAGGCG
>LNFH01000440.1 GCA_001464235.1 Rhizobiales bacterium Ga0077556
GCGGCGCTGCGACCCGCCTGGACCAGGCGGTCGCATTGACTTGTCCCAAGGCAGTCCTTACCCCTTGAGACCATAAGAAGAAGGCTTCGGGGCGTCGCCATGCGGCGGCGCCGGATCGAACAGAACATCGGAGGAGCCCCATGGCTCTGCGCATCTCGGGCAAGAATCTCGATATCGGCGAGGCGCTCCGCGAGAGGATCGCCGGGCGGGTCGGCGAGGCCGCGCAGCGCTACATCGACGGGCGGGTGACGGGCCACGTCACCGTCGAGAAGGAGGCCCACGGCTTCCGCACGATCGCCGCGCTCCACCTGCCCACCGGCATGTCGCTGCAGGCCGAAGCCTTCGCGGCGGACGCCTATGCCGCCTGCGACCTCGGCGTCGAGCGGATCGAGAAACGCCTCAGGCGCTATGCGCGCCGGCTGAAGGACCGCGCCGGCCACCAGGCCCAGCCCGCGGGCATCGAGATGCCCTATGTCGTCATCGAGGCCCCGAAGGAGGAGCCCGAGGACGGGGGCGCGAACGGCGCCTTCGAGCCGGTCATCATCGCCGAGCAGACCTCGTCCATGCGCCGCATGACGGTGGCGGACGCCGTGATGGAGCTCGACCTGACCGGAGCTGCCGCGCTCGTGTTCCATCACGCTGTTCACGGCCGCGTGAATGTGGTTTACAGGCGCGCAGATGGCCATGTGGGTTGGATCGATCCGCCGGCCATGGCGAACGGCTCCGCCTGAGCGCGTCATGGCACCGTCATTGCATGGAGATTAATGGCGGGCCTGACGAATCGGTCCGCGTCCTATCCGAGAAGGCAGCCATGCCGCTTCCAGACATCATTGCCGAAGGCGCGATCATTCCCGCCCTCAGGGCGACCTCGAAGAAGCATCTGCTCCAGGAACTCGCCGCCCGTGCGGCGGCCCTGACGGGCAGGCCGGCGCAGGACATCTTCGACACGCTGAGCGAGCGCGAGACCCTCGGCTCCACCGGGGCGGGGAGCGGAATCGCCATCCCGCACGGCAAGCTGCCGAAGCTGGAGCGGGTGTTCGGCCTGTTCGCGCGGCTGGAGCGGCCGGTGGACTTCGACGCCATCGACGGCCAGCCGGTGGACCTGGTCTTCACGTTGCTGGCGCCCGAGGGCGCGGGGGCCGATCACCTGAAGGCGCTGTCGCGAATCGCCCGTCTCACCCGCGATCCCGGCAACGTCCAGAAGCTGCGCAACGCCCGCGACGAGGCGACCCTTCGCGCCCTTCTCGCGAGCCCCCCGGAAACCCACGCGGCGTGAGAGGCCTCGTCCTCTCCGCCTGCCTGATGGCGGCGGGGCTCGGCCTCGCCGAGGCGGCCCCGCAGCGCATCGTCTCGCTCAACCTGTGCGCCGACCAGCTGGTGCTGGCGCTGGCCGACCGCAGCCAGATCGCCGCCCTGTCCTCGCTCGCCCGCGACCCGCGCGTGTCGGCGGCGGCGGCGGCTGCCCGCGATCTGCCGCAGACCGGGGGCACCGCGGAGGAGGCCCTGGCGCTCGCGCCGGACCTCGTCCTCCTCGGCCCGCTCGACCGGCTCGGGACCGGCCGGGTCCTCGCCGCCCGCGGCCTCAGGGTGGAGCGGCTCCCCCTGCCAGCCTCGCTCGCGGACGCCGCGGCACTGGTGCGGCACACGGCCGCGCTGCTCGGGCACCCGGAGCGGGGCGAGGTCCTCGCACGGCAGCTGGACCTGCCCGCGCCCCAGGACGGACGGACGGTGTCGGCCCTGCCCTACGAACGGCGCGGCTATGCGGCCGGCCCGCACTCGATCCTCGGCGAACTCGCGGCGCGCGCCGGCTTCCGTCATGCCGCACCCGGAGCCGGTCTCGGCGGCTTCGTCAGCCTCGAAACCGTGGTGGCCCGCCGCCCCGACGTGCTGATCCTCGGCGAGGGGGCGCCGGGCGCCGCCGACCAGGGTGCGGCCCTCCTCGCCCACCCGGCGCTGGCCCGGCTCTACCCGCCCACCAGGCGCGTGGTCGTGCCGGACGCGCTGACCCTCTGCCCCGGGCCGGGTTTCGTCGCGGCGTTCGGCCTGCTGAGGCAGGCCCATGCCGGCCTGGCGCCCTGAGGGCGGGCACCGAACCGCCGCAATTGCCGGCCAGCATCGCGACGTCCCGGCTTGCCCCGCCGGCCTGTCGGGATAGAGTTGGGGAGGGCCATCCCGGCCCCCCTGCGATGCCTGAGCGGAGACAGCGTGTCCGAGCGGATTGCCTTCGACGAATGCCTGCAGCTCGTGCTGAAGCTCGACGCCATGAAACCGGCCGAGGGCCAGCCGAAGCGGCTCGACGCGCTGTTCCGCGACCTCGCGCGGTTCAAGCCGCACCAGCCGGCCTATGAGCTGCAGGACCTGATCTGGGCGATCTGGACCAATCACGAGGACGACTATGCCGACGAGGCGATGGAACAGGCGATCAACGCCATCGCGCTGAAGGACTACGACGTCGCCCAGCTGGTGCTCGATGCCCTCGTGGATGCCCGCCCGGAATGGTCGGAGGCCTGGAACAAGCGCGCCACGCTCAACTTCATCCGCGGCGACGACGCCTATGCGGTGCGCGACGTGATGGAGGCGCTGAAGCGCGAGCCGCGCCATTTCGGGGCGCTGTCGGGCTTCGCGCAGATCTGCCTGCGCCACGGCCGCGAGACCGAGGCGCTCATCGCCTTCGAGGCGGCGCTCGCGGTGAACCCGCATCTGGAGGGCGTCGCCGCCCTCGTCGCCGAGATGCACGCCAATGGCGGGCGCGTCCTGCACTGAGACGACTGCCCCTGCCGGCGCGAAGCGGATAAGCCTCTGATCCCTCCCGCAGGCGCGCTGATCCCGTGTTCCTCCTCTCCCTCATCCTGAAGGCCGCGACCACGGCCCTCATCGTCGTCGCGGCGTCGCTCGTCGCCGAGCGGTCGCGCCCCTTCATCGCGGCCCTCGTGCTGGCGCTGCCGGTCTCCACTGGCCCGGCCTATGTGCTGCTCGCCCTCGACCACGACGCCGCCTTCATCGCCCGCGCGGCGCTGTCGAGCCTTGCGGGCAACGTCGCCATCGTCCCGGCGGCGCTCGCCTATGCCTTTCTCGCCCGGCGCGGGGCGGGCCTCGCCACCGCCTATGCCGGCATGCTCGCCGCCTGGCTCGCCGGCGTGCTCGCGGTGAAGGCCTTCGACTGGACCATCGCCTCGGCGCTGATCCTCAACCTCGTCGTCTTCGCCGGCGCCGCCGCCCTCACCTGGTCGTGGCGGGGCGGCGAGAAGCCGCCGCCCATGCGCCGGCGCTGGTTCGACATCCCCCTGCGCGCAGCCATCGTCGTCTCGGTCGTGGTGGGCGTGATCCTCGTGTCGGAGCGCGTCGGACCGGCGGCGACCGGCATGGCGGCGCTGTTTCCGGCGAGCTTCTCGAGCTTCATCCTGCTGATGCACCACCGCCTCGGCGGGCCGGCGGTGGCGGCAGCCTTCGTCAACGGCATGACCATGATCTTCGGCTTCACCGGCTACCTGCTCGTCATGCATCTCTTCGCGCTGCGCGGCGAGGTGTGGACCGGCATGGCCATCGGCCTCGCCATTCCGCTGTGCTGGTCGGCGCTGCTCCTGATGCTGAACCGGGTCAGGGCGTCCTGACGCGCCGCGCCTTCAGCGCATAGAGCGCCTCGTGGGCCTCGCGGGGCGTCATGTCGTCGGGGTCCATGCCGTCGAGGAGGTCGAGGACCGGATCGGGAGCGGGCGCCGCAACCGGCCGGGGCGCCGCGGCGAAGAGCGGCAGGTCGTCCACCATGCGCCTCGTCGGGGCGGAGCGGTCGGTCGCCTCCAGCTCGGCCAGCACCTGCCGCGCGCGCTCGACCACGGTGGATGGCAGGCCGGCGAGCTTCGCCACCTGGATGCCGTAGGAGCGGTCGGCGGCCCCTTCCGTCACCTCGTGCAGGAAGATCACGTCGCCGCGCCACTCCTTCACCCGCATGGTGGCGTTGGAGAGCCGGTCGAGGCGGCGCGACAGCACGGTCAGCTCGTGGAAGTGGGTGGCGAAGAGCGCACGGCAGCGGTTCGTCTCGTGCAGGTGCTCCACCGCCGCCCAGGCGATCGACAGGCCGTCGAAGGTCGCCGTGCCGCGGCCGATCTCGTCGAGGATGACGAGGGCGCGCGGACCCGACTGGTTGAGGATCGCCGCCGTCTCGACCATCTCGACCATGAAGGTGGAACGGCCGCGGGCGAGGTCGTCGGCGGCGCCGACGCGCGAGAACAGCCGGTCGACGATGCCGATATGGGCCGAGGCCGCCGGCACGAAGGCGCCCTTGCCCGCCATGTTGGGGCCGGTGATCAGCCAGATGCGGCCGCGCGGCTCGTGGCTCTTGCCGTCGCTGCCCGAGAGGTCGCAGTCGTTGGCGACGAAGGGGGCGCGGCCGCGGATCGCCTGCTCGACGACGGGATGGCGCGCCTGCTTCACCGCGAAGGCGAGGGAATTGTCGACCAGCGGCCGGCACCAGGCCTCCTCTGCCGCGAGGGTGGCGTTGGAGGCGGCGACGTCGAGAACGGCGATGGCGCCTGCTGCGGCGCGGATGGCGTCGGAGCGCTCCAGCACGGCGCGCACCAGCTCGGCGAAGACGTCGAGCTCGATGCCGAGCGCCCGGTCGGCGGCACCAGCGATCTTCGCCTCGAGCTGGCCGAGTTCGGTGGTGGAGAAGCGCATCGCCCCCGCCATGGTCTGGCGGTGGATGAAGGTCTCGTTGAGCGGCGCCTTGAGGAAGGTCTCGCCGTGCTGCTGGGCGACCTCGACGAAGTAGCCGAGCACGTTGTTGTGCTTGACCTTGAGGCTGCGGATGCCGGTCTCCTCGGCGTAGCGGGTCTGCAGCGAGGCGATGACGCGGCGGCTCTCGTCGCGCAGCGCCCGCGTCTCGTCGAGGCTGTCGCGGTAGCCGGGCCGCACGAAGCCGCCGTCACGCTTGAGCAGCGGCAGGTCCTCGGCGAGCGCCGTCGCGAGGTGTTGGGCCAGCGCCGGATCGGGGCGGGCGAGGCCCTCGGCCGCGGCGGCGAGTTCGCCGGCGCCCGTGTCGGCGACGAGATCGGCGAGGCTCGCCGCGGCGACGAGGCCCTGGCCGATGGCGGCGAGGTCGCGCGGGCCGCCGCGGTCCATGGCGATGCGGGTGAGCGCGCGGGCCATGTCCGGCGCATTCTGCAGGCGGGCGCGGATCTCGGCGCGCAGGGCGGGGGCCTCGACGAGGGCCTCCACCGCGTCGAGCCGGGCGGCGATGGCCGCGGGGTCGGTCAGGGGACTGGCGATGCGGGCGGCGAGGAGGCGGGCACCCGCCGCGGTCACCGTGCGGTCGACCGCGGCGAGGAGCGAGCCCTGCCGCTCGCCGCCGAGGGTGCGCACGAGTTCGAGATTGGCGCGGGTCGCCGCGTCGATGAGCATGGCGGCGCCGGCCGGCTCGCGCACCGGCGGGGAGAGTGGGGCGCGGGTGGCGATTTGGGTGCGCTCGACATAGCCGGCGACGGCGGCGGCGGCGGACAGTTCGAGCCGCGAGAAGGCGCCGAATCCGTCGAGGGTGCCGACCCCGAAATAGGCGGCGAGGCGGCGCTCGGCGCTGGCGCCGTCGAAGAGGTCGCGCGGGGTCGGCGAGACCGCCCTGAAGCCGCGCCAGAATTCGGCGAGGGCCGGATCGGAATAGAGCACGTCGGAGACGACGATCTCGCGGGGGTCGACGCGGGCGATGTCGGCGGAGAGGCGGGCGCCGTCGGTCTCGGCGACGCGGAACTCACCCGTGGAGATGTCGACCCAGGCGAGGCCATAGCCGTCGCCGGGGCCGACGGAGGCTGTGCGGGCGCGGGCGACGGCGAGGAGGAAGTTGCTGCGGCGGGGTTCGAGCAGCGAGTCCTCGGTGAGCGTGCCGGGGGTGACGAGGCGCACCACGTCGCGCTTCACCACGGACTTGGAGCCGCGCTTCCTGGCTTCCGCCGGGTCCTCGACCTGCTCGCAGACCGCCACCTTGAAGCCGAGCTGGATGAGGCGCTGGAGATAGTCGTCGGCGGCGTGGATGGGCACCCCGGCCATGGGGATGTCCTCGCCGAGATGCTTGCCGCGCTTGGTCAGCGCGATGCCGAGGGCGCGCGAGGCGGCGACCGCGTCGTCGAAGAACAGCTCGTAGAAATCGCCCATCCGGTAGAACAGCAGCGAATCGGGGTTCGCGGCCTTGATCTCGATGTACTGCTCCATCAGCGGCGTGACGCGGCCTTCCGCCTCGGCGGGCGGGGTCGGGGCTGGCGGAGGGGCGGGAGCATCGAGCATCGGCGGCGACGCTCGCAGGTGGGGCCGTCGAATTCAACCTGGAGCGGCACGCAGCCCACAGGCTTCCGCGTCAGGGATCGGCCTTCGGGCGTGTTTCGGGCCGTTGCAGGGCGCAACCATCACCTCTCCCCGCCGGGGAGAGGTGAAGAGGCGCCCATTCTCGCAGGGCAATGCGCGCGGGCACCTCCCGGCCCGTCAGGGGACCGATGGAACGACACCCCCGCCTCACACAATCCGCGCGAGATCCGCCTGCACCGCCTGCAGCTTCGGCAGGAACGTGCGAACCAAGGCATCGGGGGGAAAACGGGCCGCCTGGGTGCCGATGTTGACCGCCGCGAGCACCCGCCCGGCGCGGTCCACCACCGGCACGGCGATGGAGGTGAGGCCGAGTTCCAGCTCCTGGTCGATGACCACGAAGCCCTCGGCGCGGGCGCGCGCCAGCAGCGCCATGACCTCCTCGACGCCGGTGACGGTGCGGGCGGTGAGCGCCCGCCGGTCGGAGGCCGCGACGCGGGCCCGCGCCTCCGCCTCGGGCAGGGCCGCGAGCAGCACCCGGCCCATGGAGGTGCAGTAGGCCGGCAGCCGCGCGCCGACCGCGAGGCCCACGGACATGATGCGCTTGGTGGCGGCGCGGGCGACATAGACGATCTCGCCGCCGTCGAGGATGGAGGCGGAGGAGCTCTCGCCGATCGCCTCGCTCAGCCGCTCGAGGGCGTTCTGAAGGACGGCGGTGAGGGGCGTCGAGGCGAGATAGGCGTAGCCGAGCTTGAGCACGCGGGGGGTGAGGGCGAAGAAGCGCCCGTCGGTCTCGGCATAGCCGATGCGGGCGAGGGTGATCAGGCAGCGGCGGGCGGTGGCGCGGGTGAGGCCGGTCATGCGCGCCACGTCGGCGATGGTGAGGCGCGGATGGGCCGCGTCGAAACAGGCGATCACCGCCAGGCCCTTCTCGAGGCCGAGCATGTGGTCGCGGTCGACCTGGAGGAAGCGGGAGGCCGGCTGGTCCACGGGAGCTCGCAAGTGTTGTGCGGTCACCGCACATTGTCGCGCGTCCATGGCGCCGCGGCAATGGCGCGCCCCCATTTTCCTGACGCGCGCGATGTGCCATCTGGAGCGCATCCGCGATCCCACCCGCAGGCCTCCATGACCCTCCGCATCCTCGTCGTCGAAGGCAACACGGCCGCCGACCGCGCACGCCACGCCGCGAACCGTGGCGCCACGCCCTCCGAAGCCTATGCCGAGGTGCTGCGCGAGCTCGCACCCGATGCGGTGGTCGACCTCGCCTTCCCGGCCGATCCCGGGGCCAACCTGCCGGACGCCGGCGGGCTCGAGGGCTATGACGGCGTGGCGCTGACCGGCTCCTCGCTCAACCTCTACGACATGACGCCGGAGATCCGCGCGCAGATCGACCTCGCCCGCGCCGTCTTCGCCTCGGGCACCCCCGTCTTTGGCTCCTGCTGGGGCCTCCAGGTTCTGACGACTGCGGCAGGCGGGGTCGTCCGGCGCAACCCGAAGGGTCGGGAGATGGGCTTCGCCCGCAAGATCATCCCGACGGAGGCCGGCCGCGCCCATCCCATGCTCGCCGGCCGCCCGGTCGTCTTCGACGCGCCGGCGGTGCACCAGGACGAGGTGGAGACCATGGCGCCGGGCACGACGCTGCTCGCCTCCAACGGCATGAGCGAGGTGCAGGCGGTGGAGATCCGCGTCGGGGCCGCGACCGCCTGGGCGGTCCAGTACCACCCCGAATTTTCGCTCGGCGAGGTGGCGGCCATCGGCCGGGCCATCGCGCCGCGGCTGGTGGAGGAGGGCTTTTTCGAGGACGGGCAGGCGGCGGCCCGCTGGAGCGCCGACCTCGACGCCCTCGATGCCGATCCGGCGAACCGGACCATCGCCTGGCGCCACGGCCTCGACGGCGAACTGCTCGACACCGGCCGGCGCCGGACGGAGATCGCCAACTGGCTCGCCGCGCAGGTCCGCCCGGTGAAGAGCCGGCGCGGACGCGGCTGAAGGATCACGCATCCATCTTCAGGGCGGCGATGAAGGCTTCCTGCGGGATGTCGACCTTGCCGAACTGGCGCATCTTCTTCTTGCCCTCCTTCTGCTTGTCGAGAAGCTTGCGCTTTCTCGAGATGTCGCCGCCGTAGCACTTGGCGGTGACGTCCTTGCGCAGGGCCGAGATGGTCTCGCGGGCGATGACCTTGGCGCCGATGGAGGCCTGGATCGGGATCTTGAAGAGGTGCTGCGGGATGAGGTCCTTCAGCTTCTCGCACATGGCGCGGCCGCGGCTTTCGGCGCGGTTGCGGTGGACGAGCATGGAGAGGGCGTCGACCGGCTCGCCGTTGACCAGGATCGACATCTTCACGAGGTCGCCCTCGCGGTAGTCGGTGATCTGGTAGTCGAAGGAGGCGTAGCCCTTCGAGATCGACTTCAGCCGGTCGTAGAAGTCGAAGACCACCTCGTTAAGCGGCAGGTCGTAGGTGACCATGGCGCGCGAGCCGACATAGGTCAGGTCGATCTGCACGCCGCGGCGGTCCTGGCAGAGCTTCAGCACCGAGCCGAGATAGTCGTCCGGCGTCATGATCTTGGCGCGGATCCACGGCTCCGAGATGATCTCGATCTTCATCGGATCGGGCATGTCGGCCGGGTTGTGCAGCTCGATCAGCGAGCCGTCGCGCTGCAGGATCTGGTAGACGACGGAAGGTGCCGTCGCGATCAGGTCGAGGTTGAACTCGCGCTCCAGCCGCTCCTGGATGATCTCCAGGTGGAGGAGGCCGAGGAAGCCGCAGCGGAAGCCGAAGCCGAGGGCGGCGGAGCTCTCCATCTCGAAGGAGAAGCTGGCGTCGTTGAGCCTGAGGCGTCCCATGGCGGCGCGCAGGTCCTCGAAGTCGGCGGCGTCCTGCGGGAAGAGACCGCAGAAGACCACGGGCTGGGCCGGCTTGAAGCCCGGCAGCGCCTGTGCCGTGGGCTTCTTCTCGTCCGTGATGGTGTCGCCGACGCGGGTGTCGGCAACCTCCTTGATGGATGCGGTGATGAAGCCGACCTCGCCGGGGCCGAGATCGTTGACGTCCTTCATCTTCGGGGTGAAGACGCCGATCTTGTCGATGTCGTAGACGGCGTCCGTGCCCATCATCTTGATGCGCTGGTTCTTCTTCATCACCCCGTCGATGATGCGGACGAGGACGACGACGCCGAGATAGGGGTCGTACCAACTGTCGACCAGCATGGCCTTCAAGGGCGCCGCGCGGTCGCCCTTCGGCGGCGGCAGGCGGGTGACGATGGCCTCCAGCACGCCCTCGATATTGATGCCGGTCTTGGCCGAGACCTCGATGGCGTCCGAGGCGTCGAGGCCGATGACGTCCTCGATCTGCTGCTTGACGCGGTCGGGCTCGGCCGCCGGCAGGTCGATCTTGTTCAGCACCGGCACGATCTCGTGGCCGGCGTCGAGCGCCTGGTAGACGTTGGCGAGCGTCTGCGCCTCGACGCCCTGCGAGGCGTCGACGACGAGGATCGAGCCCTCGCAGGCGGCGAGCGAGCGCGACACCTCGTAGGCGAAGTCGACGTGGCCGGGCGTGTCCATCAGGTTGAGGACATAGGTCTTGCCGTCCTTGGCCGGATAGTCGAGGCGCACGGTCTGCGCCTTGATGGTGATGCCGCGTTCCTTCTCGATGTCCATGTTGTCGAGGACCTGTTCGGTCATCTCGCGCGCGGTGAGGCCGCCCGTCACCTGGATGAGGCGGTCGGCGAGCGTCGATTTGCCGTGGTCGATGTGGGCCACGATCGAGAAGTTGCGGATGAGGTCGAGCGGCGTGTCGGTCATGGCCCGCACATAGCAGCGAAGCGGCCGGTTTGGAAGGATTGCGACGCCGTGACGCCCGCGGGACGGGCGGCCCGGGTCCCCCGGCTTGCCAAGCCCGGCGCCCGGGTGCGACATAGCGCCTGTTGCGGTGCACAGAGAGGCCACGATGACCCGCAAGCGCGAAGCCTATCATTCCGGCCACACGCCGAAGTTCATGGTGGTGGTGGACGACACGCCGGAATGCGACCGGGCCATCGTCTTCGCCGCCCGCCGCGCGTCCCGCACCGGCCACAGGCTGCAGATGCTGGCGGTGGTGGAGCCGAAGATCGGCGACGGCCAGGCGCTGTTCGGCGTCGCCGACGTCATGCGCGCCGAGGCCCATGCCGATGCCCGCGCCAAGCTGGACGCCGCCGCCGACCGCGCGATGAAGCTCGTCGGCGTCGAGCCGGAGCTGGTGGTGCGCGAGGGCACGCTGGCGGAGGCGATCATCGCGCAGATCGAGGACGATCCCGACGTCTCCATCCTCATCCTCGCCGCCGGTGCCGGCAAGGACGGGCCGGGACCGCTGGTCTCGGGCCTCGCGCGGACCGCCGGCTCCTATCCCATTCCGGTGGCCATCGTGCCCGGCCAGCTCTCCGACGAGGAGATCGAGGCTCTGGCCTGACGGCGCCTCACCAGGTCAGCTCGGCCACCGCGATGCGGGTCTCGCTCGCGCTCCAGGCGCGCGCCACGATGCGTTCCTCGTTGAAGAGCCCGACCACCGGCCGCCCGACGTCGGAGGCCGGCAGGCGGAGCGTCGTCGCGGCGTCGGTGGCAACCCCGTGCTTCACGTCGGCCGGCTCCTTGCCGTCCAGCAGCACGACGTCGCGGGGAATGCCGAAATAGCCGCGCGGGCGGGTCATCTGCACCACCGCGCCGGCGGCGCGGTCGGCCTCGGCGAGCGGGCGCGCCGGGCGCAGGTGCACGACCGCGGAGGAGCGCGGGAAGGGCGAGCGATAGATGTGCGTCACCGGATGGCCGGGCACGGCGAGGACGAATTCCAGTGCATCCGCCGGGCCGGCGACGACCTCTCCCCAGCGCCCGTCGGCGCCGGTCGTGCTCCTCAGGAGCGGATCGCCGCGGCGCTCGCCGGTCGCGGCATCCACACGGTAGATCTCGAGAGCAGCGCCGGCGACCGGGCGGTTGGTCGGAACGCCGCCGGGATTGCCCGTGACGAGGCCGGAGAGACGCACCTGCGCTTCCGGCGTCACCGCCAGGGTCTGGGGCTCGGCGCCGGCGATGAAGCGGTGGATTTCGCGGAAGGCGCGGGGATGGAAGGCGACCTCCCGGTGGTCGAGCTGGCCGAGGGCGATGTTGGTGGCCCCGCGCAGGGACGGACCCTCCGCGGTGATGCCGGTCGGCACGCCCGGCCGGCCGATCAAGCCCCCGTCGGGTTGCGCGAACTTGTCGTTGCCGTCGCTGCGCAGGGTGAGGAAGGCGGTGCCCTCCACCACGTCGCTGTCGCGGCGGTTGAGCATGGTGAGGAAGGGGCCGCGGCCGTTGAACTCGCTGCCAGGATTCGCCTCCCAATTGAAGACGCCGCGGTTCGGCGTGCCGCACAGCACGGCGTGGCTCACCTTCGCCGCCCCGCCGGCCTCGACCACGTAGTTGCGCACGGCATTGCCGCCGCGCGAGCTCGCGACGAGGGCGACGCGGGAGGCACCCGTGCGGGCGAGGACGGCGTCGACCTCGGCGGCGAGTTCGCGCAGCTGGTCGGCGGAGCCGGACCGGCCGGCCTGGGGCACCGCGTCGTCGTTGCGGGAGAGGGGATCGGTGAAGTTGAAGGCGTGCAGGCGCTCGCGCGGCCAGCCGTTGGCCTCGAAGCGCCAGAGCGTCGTCATCCACAGGGCGGCATGGTCGCCGTTGCCGTGGACGAAGAGGATGGGCACCGGCGGGCGCGGCTGGGCGCGGACGGGCAGGATGGCGGCGAGCGCGAGGGTCGAGCCCGTCGCGAGGATCTGTCGGCGTGTCGGCATTGGACGTTTCTCCCGGGGGCATGAGACTGGCGCAGCCCGCCGCGGCGTCAACCCGGCCGCTTTCCTGTTGACGGGACGGCCCCGCATCGCCACATCATGGGCAGGGTCAATTCTTTGAATCATTCCAATCGGCCCGGCCTTGAACCGGCGCACGGGGGACCACCATGTTCATCCAGACCGAAGCCACGCCCAATCCTGCGACGCTGAAGTTACGCTCCACATGCCCAATGTCGAGGCTGCCCGCCAGTCGCCGCTGGCCGAGAAGCTCTTCGCCATCGACGGCATCGCCGGCGTCTTCTTCGGCAACGACTTCATCACCGTGACCAAGGGCGGCGCCGAGTGGCCGCACCTGAAGCCGGCCATCCTCGGCGCGATCATGGAGCATTTCATGTCGGGCCAGCCGCTGCTGCGCACCGACACCTCGCTGGCGCCCACCGGCGACGAGGAGTTCTTCGACCCCTCCGATGCCGGCACCGTCGACACGATCAAGGAGCTGCTGGAGACGCGGGTGCGCCCGGCGGTGGCGGCCGACGGCGGCGACATCACCTTCCGCGGCTACAAGGACGGCATCGTCTATCTCGCCATGCAGGGCTCCTGCGCCGGTTGCCCCTCCTCCACCGCGACGCTGAAGCACGGCATCCAGAACCTGATGCGCCACTTCCTCCCCGACGTGCGCGAGGTCCAGGCGATCTAACGCCGGCGGCGTGAGCATCGGCTACACCGGCCATTGCACCCTGGCGCCGGAGGAGGCGCAGGCGCGCCTCCGGGCCCTCGCCGACAGCCGACCGGACCTGTTCGGCGGTCCCTATGTCCTGACGCCGGCGACCCCACCGCCCGAGCCCTTCGGGACCGACATCTCGCGTGATTTCGGCGTCACCGCGCGGTCCTGGTTCAGGCTGCTGATGCCGGGCAAGGGCCGGGACGGCCCGCCCTCGCCGGAGGTGGTCGATCTCCTCTACCGGGCCTTCGGCACCGACCATCTCATCGTCACCTGGGAACTCGACACGGTGGTGCCGCCGCCGGCGTCCTGTCCGTCGACGACCGCGCCCTGACGCACCGGCCGGACCTTCACGATCCGCTGCGGACGGTGTAGCACCGGGTTCATGCTGGTCCTCGCCCTCGACACGGCCCTCGGCGCCTGTTCGGCCGCCGTCCTCGACACCGCGTCGGGACGGATTCTCGCGGCGCGCTCCGAGCCGATGGCGCGCGGCCATGCCGAGCGGCTGATCCCTCTCGCCGCCGAGATCTGCGCCGAGGCCGGCGTGGCGCCCGCCGCCTGCCGCCGCTTCGTGGCGACCACGGGCCCGGGAAGCTTCACCGGCCTCAGGGTCGCCGTCGCCGCGGCCCGCGCCATGGCGCTCGCGGCCGGCGGCGAGGCGGTGGGCCTGACCACCCTCGCGGCCCTCACCGAACCCTGGCTGGATCGCCCCGAACAGCTGGCCGTGCTCGCCGTCGTCGACGCGCGGCACGGTCACGTCTATGCGGCGCTGACCGGCGCCGACCGGTCGGAGATCCTGCCGCCGTCCTACCTGCCGGCCGGCGAGGCGGCGCGTCTCGCCGCAGCCGCTCCCGTGGCGGTGGTCGGCCCCGGTGCCGAGGCGGTCCTCGCGGCCTGGCCGGAGGGAGCCTCCCCGCCCGCGGTGCTGGACGACCGGGCGGCGCCAGACATCGCCGTCGTTGCGCGCCTGGGCGCGGCGGGCGATCCGGCCGGAGCGCCCTGCCGGCCCTTCTACCTCAAGGCGGTGGACGCCAAGCCGCAGGCGCCGGTGCAGCCGGCTGCGCCGCCATGACCACCTTCACCGACCTCATCTTCTGGTGGCCGCGGTCCGAGCCGGTGGTGGCGCGGGCGACACCGGCGGATTGTGACGACCTCGCCGCGGTGCACGCCGCGTCCTTCCACCGGGGCTGGGGCGCGGAGGACCTCGCCGCCATGCTGCGCGAGACCTCCGTCGTCGCCCACACCGTCCGCCGCCGGGCGAGCGCGCCCGCCTCCGCCTTCATCCTCAGCCGCATCGCGGCCGACGAGGCGGAAATCCTCACCGTCGCCACCGCCCCGCCGCTGCGCGGCCGCGGCTATGGCGGGCGGCTGATCGCGGCCCATCTGCCGGACCTGATGCGGGCCGGCGTGCGCCACCTGTTCCTCGAGGTGGAGGCCGAGAACGCCCCGGCGCTGAAGCTCTACGAGCGGGCCGGATTCGTCCCCATCGGGCGGCGCAAGGGCTACTACCGCACGGCGCAGGGCACGGCCGACGCCGTCACCATGCGCCGCGATCTGCCGGCGATCTGAGGGCGCGCCCGATCAGACGAAATTTCCCGCCGCCGTTCCCGTTCTGGACTCTTAGACCGCGAGTCTCCGCAAGGTTAGATTGGGCCTGATTCGCGCCGTGGGCGGCACCGGCGCGCAATCCCTTCAGCCCACTCGCGTGCCGCACCGTGACGTAAGGATACGAGATGCCGGGCCTGCCGAGGGTCGACGACGCATCCGGTGGGGACGGAGAGCCGCAACCGGCGGCGGGCCTTGCGGCTCGTCCCGGCGACCGCCGCCGCCCTTCTCGCCAGCACCGCCCTCGTCGCAGCCGGCGACGCGGCGCCGACCTTGCCCGAACTTCTCGGCGCGATCCGGGCCCATGAATGGGCCGCCTTCGGCCTCAATGTCGGCGTGGTGGTCTTCGGGGTGGTCACCGCCATCGGCCTGTTGCGCACGCGCGCGAGCGCCGCCGCCGCCGCCCGCCAGGCGCGGCGCGAGATCAACGAACTCCGGCTCGCGCTCGATCGCAGCGCCGAGCTGCTGACGCTCGACCCCCATGTCGTCGTCGTCTGGGGCGGCGACCGCGACGAGCCGGAGATCGCCGGCGACGTGCCGCTGGTCACCGACCTGCCCGTGGCGCGGCGGGTCCTCGCCTTCGGCTCGTGGCTACCCGCCGACCGGGCGGCGGAGCTCGAGCGCGCCGTCGACGCCCTGCGCTCCTCCGGCACGCCGTTCCGCCTCGACGTCGTGAGCCAGGCCGGCCGGCCGGTGGAGGCCGAGGGACGGCCCATCGGCGGGCGTGCCGTGCTGCGCCTGCGCCTCGTCGGCGGCGTGCGCGAGGAGCTCGTCCAGCTGCGCGCCGGCCACGACGCGCTGGTGCGCGAGACCGCCACCATCCGCTCCTTCCTCGGCGCCCTTTCGCTGCCGGTCTGGCTGCGCGACGCCGAGGGCCGCATCACCTGGGTCAACACCGCCTATGCCGCCGCTACCGACGCCGCCGACGGCGCGCGGGCGGTGGCCGCCGGCAACGAGCTGCTCGACCCCGCCGATCGCAACGAGGCGGCGCGCTGCCGCTCCGCCCGCACGCCCTTCGCCCGCCGCGTCGCGGCGGTGGCGGCCGGCCAGCGGCGCATCTTCGACGTCATCGAGACGCCGGCGGGCGCCGGCTCGGCCGGCATCGCCGTCGACGTGACCGAACTCGAAACGGTGCGCTCGGAACTCTCGGTCGAGATGGAGACGCACAAGCGCACCCTCGACCAGCTGGCGACGGCCGTGGCCATCTTCGACGCCGGCAAGCGCCTGGTCTTCAACAACGAGGCGTTCCGCCAGCTCTGGGACCTGGAGCCCGCCTTCCTCCACCAGGCACCGACCGACGGCGACATTCTCGACCGGCTGCGCGAGCACCGGCTGCTGCCGGAACAGTCCAACTACCGCGAGTGGAAGAAGACCCTGCACCGGGTCTACGAGGCGGTGGACACCGAGCCGCGCATCCTCGAATGGCCGCTGCCCGACGGCCGGTTCCTGCGCGTCGTGCAGAACCCGGACCCTGCCGGCGGCGTCACCTACGTCTTCGAGGACCTGACGCAGCGCCTGCAGCTCGAGACCCAGGTCCAGGCGCTCGGCCGCGTGCAGCGCGAGACCATCGACAATCTCGACGAGGCGGTGGCGGTGTTCGGCTCCGACGGCCGCCTGTCGCTGTCCAACCGCGCCTTCGCCACCCTCTGGGAGCTCGACGACAAGGTGCTGGAGGGCCGGCCGAAGATCGACCAGATCGCCAGCCTGTGCCTGCCCTATGTCCGCGACGGCGGCATCCTCTCCGACATCCGCGCCGCGGTCACGGCGCTTGCCGACGAGCGCCGCCAGCGCACCTTCCGCATCGAGCGCACCGACGGCTCGGTGCTCGACACCGGCACCGCGCCGCTGCCGGGCGGGGCGACCCTCGTCACCTTCAGGAACGTCACCAACATGGTGATGGTCCAGCTCGCCCTCACCGAGCGCAACGAGGCGCTGGAATCGGCCGCCAAGCTGCGCAACGACTTCGTCCACCACGTCTCCTACCAGCTGCGGACGCCGCTCACGACCATCATCGGCTTCGCCCAGGTGCTGGACGATCCCGCCATCGGCCCGCTCAACGACAAGCAGCGCGAATATCTCGGCTATATCGGCGCCTCCTCGGCCTCGCTGCTGTCGATCATCAACGACGTGCTCGACCTCGCCACCATCGACGCCGGCGTCATGGAGCTGGAGCTGGGCGAGGTCGACATCCGCGCCACCATCCAGGCGGCGGTGGACGCGGTGCGCGACCGGATCACCGAGAACCAGATCCGCATCGAGACGCGCGTCGCCCGCGACATCGGCACGTTCCGCGCCGACGCCCAGCGCGTCCGCCAGGTGCTGTTCAACCTCCTGTCCAACGCCATCGGCTTTTCCGACCGCGGCGGCCTCGTCGTGCTGGACGCGGCGCGCGAGGGCGAGGAGATCGTCTTCAAGGTGCGCGACCAGGGCGCGGGGATCGCTCCCGACATGGTCGGGCGCATGTTCGAACGCTTCGAGACGCGCTCCACCGGCACGCGCCACCGCGGCGCCGGGCTGGGTCTCTCCATCGTGCAGAGCTTCGTCCAGCTGCATCGCGGGCGCATCGAGGTGGAGACGGCGCCGGGCAGCGGGACACAGGTGAAGGTCATCTTCCCGGCCCATCTCGAGGATTTCTCCAAGGCCGCCGAATGACCGAACCGTTCCGCCACAGTCGCATGCTCGCCAACGAGGCGGAGACGCGCGAACTCGCCATGGACCTCGCCATGGCCGCGCAGGCCCACGACGTCGTGACGCTGGAGGGCGACCTCGGCGCGGGAAAGTCGACGCTGGCGCGCGCCCTGATCCGCGCCATCGCCGAGGACGAGAAGCTCGAGGTGCCGAGCCCGACCTTCGCGCTGATCCAGCCCTATGACCTGAAGCGGCTGCCGGTCATCCATGCCGACCTCTACCGCGTCACCTCGCCCGACGAGATCGCCGAGCTCGGATGGGACGAGGCGGCCGAAGGCGCCCTGCTCATCGTCGAGTGGCCGGACCGCCTCGGCGGCGCCCTTTCGGGCGACCGGCTCGAGATCGCCCTGACGCTGGCGCCGGCCCGCGGTCCCGGCGCCCGCCAGGCGGTGCTGACCGGCCACGGCGCCTGGGCCGGGCGGCTGGCGCGGCTCGTCGCCCTGCGCGGCTTCCTCAACAATGCGGGCTGGGGCGGTTCGCTGCGCCGATACCTGCAGGGCGACGCCTCCTCGCGCTCCTACGAGCGGCTGCTGGACGGCCAGCGCCGCGCCGTGCTGATGAACGCGCCGAAGAAGCCGGACGGGCCGCCGGTGAAGAACGGCCTACCCTACAGCCGCATCGCCCATCTCGCCGAGGACATGGTGCCCTTCGTCGCCATGGCCGAGGGCCTGCGCGACATCGGCCTGTCGGCACCCGAGATCGAGGCGGTCGACCTCGACCAGGGCTTCCTCATCATCGAGGATCTCGGCGGCGAGGGCGTCCTCCGGGACGGGGCACCCATCGCCGAACGCTACATGGCGGCGGTGGAGGTGCTGGCGCTGATCCATGCGCGGCCGCGCGCGGCGACGCTGGCGACGCCGAAGGGTGCCTATGCGCTGCCGGCCTACGACAAGGAGGCGCTGACCATCGAGGTGGAACTGCTCCTCGACTGGTACCTGCCGATGAAGGACGCGCGCATTCCCGCGAGCGAGAAATACGTCTTCCTGCAGCGCTGGGGCGAGCTCTTCGCCGAAGTGGAAGCGGCGCCGAAGACCTGGGTGCTGCGCGACTTCCACTCGCCGAACCTCATCTGGCTCGCCGGCCGCGAGGGGGTGGAGAAGGTCGGCCTCATCGATTTCCAGGACGCGGTGATGGGGCCGGCGGCCTATGACGTCGCCTCGCTCCTGCAGGACGCGCGCATCACCGTGCCGGAGGAGCTCGAACTCCAGCTGCTGTCGCGCTACGCCTCGGCGCGCAAGGCGGACGATCCCACCTTCGACATGGCCGCCTTCGCCCGGCTCTACGCCATCATGGGCGCCCAGCGGGCCACCAAGATCCTCGGCATCTTCGCCCGGCTCGACAAGCGCGACGGCAAGCCGCAATACCTCGCCCACCTGCCGCGCATCTGGGCCTACCTGCAGCGCTGCCTCGCCCACCCGGCCCTCGCCCAGGTGAAGCGCTGGGTCGACGACCGCGTGCCGCCGCCGTGACCGCCGTCGACAGCGCCATGGTGCTGGCGGCGGGGCTCGGCACCCGCATGCGGCCGATCACCGACCGCATCCCGAAGCCGCTGGTGCGGGTGGGGTCCAAGACCCTGCTCGACCACGTGCTGGACCCGCTGGCGGAGGCGGGCATCAGCCGCGCGGTGGTCAACGTCCATCACCTCGCCGACCAGATCGAGGCCGCCGTGGCGGGGCGCCCGGCCCCCGCGGTGATCATCTCCGACGAGCGGGCGCAGATCCTCGATTCCGGCGGCGGCGTCGCCCGCGCGCTGCCGCATCTCGGCGAGACCTTCGTCATCCGCAACGCCGATTCCTTCTGGACCGACCGCGGGACGTCCAACCTCGCGCGGATGATCGCGGCCTTCGACCCCGCGCGCATGGACACGCTGCTGCTCCTCGCGCCCATGGAGGGAAGCGTCGGCTTCGACGGGCCGGGCGACTTCTTCCTCGACGCCGACGGCCGCCTGACCAGGCGCGGATCGGCGGCGCGGGCGCCCTATGCCTATGCCGGCGCTGCCATCATGCGGAAGGCCGATTTCGCCGGCCGCGCGGACGGCGAGATCTTCTCGCTCAACGCCCTGTGGAACGCCTCGCTGGCGAGCGGCCGGCTGCACGGCCTGGTGCTGGACGGGCTGTGGCTGCACGTCGGCACTCCGGGGGCCATCGGCGCGGCGGAGGCGGCGCTGAAGGGCTGAGGCCGCGGCCGCGGCCGTCGGTCGGGCGAGACGCCGGCATCGGCGACCTGCCTGAACCTCATCGTCCCCCTCTCCCCGCGAGCGGGGAGAGGGGGGCACAGGCGGCGTGCCTCCCATCAAACGGCCATACCCGGCACTGCGGTTGACGATCGCGCACGACGTCATAGTCCCCCTCTCCCCGCGAGCGGGGAGAGGGTCAGGGTGAGGGGCATAGGGACAGAGGGGCAGAGGGGCGAGAGTCCGGCCACGGTCCCCCCGCCTTCCCTTTTGCGCCCTCAGGGTGTATGTGCCCGCCTCCTCGTTCCACTTCCACCCGGTCCGACCCCGGGCGAAGGACCAAAGACCATGGCCAAGCGATTCGACACGGGCACCGGCCCGTCCCAGCGGCAATTGCGCGTCGGCGAACTGATGCGCCACGCCCTCGCCGAGGTGCTCTCCCGCGGCGAGATCCACGATCCCGTGCTGCAGAAGCACGTGGTCACGGTGCCGGAGGTGCGCATGTCGCCGGACCTCAAGATCGCCACCTGTTTCGTCATGCCGCTGGGCGGCAAGGACCAGCAGGAGGTGATCCAGGCCCTCGCCCGCAACAAGCGCTACCTGCGCGGCGAGCTCGCCCACCGCACCAACCTGAAATTCGCACCCGACCTGCGCTTCCGGATCGACGAATCCTTCGAGGAGGGCTCGCGCATCGACCGCCTGCTGGAGAGCGACGTGGTGCGCCGCGACGTGGGCAAGGACGACGAGGCATGAACCAGCCGCGCTCGAAGAAGGTGGACGTCCACGGCTGGGTCGTCCTCGACAAGGATTTCGACCAGACCTCGACCCATGCGGTGTCGCAGGTGCGGCGCCTGTTCAACGCCAAGAAGGGCGGCCATGCCGGCACGCTCGACCCGCGCGCCACCGGTCTCCTGCCCATCGCGCTCGGAGAGGCGACCAAGACCGTGCCCTTCGTCATGGACGGTCGCAAGACCTACCGCTTCACGGTGGCCTGGGGCGCCGAGACGAGCACCGACGACACCGAGGGCGAGGTGACCGCCCGGTCCGACCTCAGGCCCACGCGCGAGGCCGTGGAGGCCCTGCTGCCGCGCTATACCGGCACGATCATGCAGGTGCCGCCGAAGTTCTCCGCCATCAAGGTGGGCGGCGAGCGCGCCTACGACCTCGCCCGCGACGGCGAGGAGGTGGTGCTGGAGGCAAGGCCCATCACGGTGGACAGCCTGCGGCTGACCGCCTTCTCCTCCGAGAGCGCGGAATTCGAGGCCGAATGCGGCAAGGGCACCTATGTGCGGGCGATCGCCCGCGACATCGGCCGCGACCTCGCCTGCCTCGGCCACGTGACGGCGCTGAGGCGCACCCGCGTCGGCCCCTTCGGCGAGGACGACACGGTGACGCTGGAGGAGCTGCGCGAGCTCGCCGAGGGCAAGATCGCGGGACAGACCCTGGAAGACGCGCTGCTGCCTGTCGAGGCGGCGCTCTCCGAGGTGCCCGAGGTCAAGGTGACGCGCGACGTCGCCGCCCGTCTGCTGCGCGGGCAGAGCTCCATCCTGCGCGGCCGCGACGCGCCGATCGAGGGCGCCGTCTGGGCGTCGTCCGCCGGCGATCCCATCGCGCTCTGCGAGGTCGAGGCCGGCGAACTCGTGCCCAAACGGGTCTTCGTCTTCGGGCCGTGAGGACGGCGCGGGACCTTTCGTGCAAAGACCACGTTGACGGGTCCCGCCGCACTCGCTATGAGAGCCGCCTTCGCCCAGATGGCGGAATTGGTAGACGCACTGCTTTCAGGTAGCAGCGCCGCGAGGCGTGGAGGTTCGAGTCCTCTTCTGGGCACCAATTTCAAGTTTCAGACGATCCCAGATCGTCCAGAAACCCGCAGAAAAGCCCGGTTCGCCGGGCTTTTTTGTTGTCTGGGTTCCGGGTGGGTCCGACCCGGTCCGGTTGGACACGGTTTCGCGGCGTGTGTCCCGCCAACACGGCGGATATCGGGACATGGCCGGCCGTCGGATCCCGACAGATGCCGCTGTCCGACACACGGGATCGGGGGCTCGCACCCCCGTCCCCTGAAAGGCGATGGTGGTGGCGGACAGGGGCCCGGCTTGCGGGCCCCGTCAACGCGTCACGGTGCGCCGCGCAGGCAGTTGTCCAGAGCCCGCTGGCGGGACTGGCGGTGCGCCGCCACCGTCTGTTCCGGGGCTCCCCGGCACCAGTTGAG
>LNFH01000441.1 GCA_001464235.1 Rhizobiales bacterium Ga0077556
GCGGAAGCCGACCACCGCACGGAACGGCGCGAAGAGCAGCGGCAGGGCCACCATGATCGCCACCAGCGAGGCGGGCACCGCCAGCTCGACGATCATCACGCGGTTGAGGGTGCCGACCAGCAGGGCGGTGGCCATGCCGACAGAGATCTGGAACAGCGAGAGGCGAACGAGGCGGCCGAGCGGAACCTCTGCGCTGGCGGCGTCGGCAAAAGGCAGGAAACGCGTGCCGATCTGCCGCCAGAGGTTCAGAGCGATTCCGCCAGCGCGCATCATGGGTGCACGAGCTCCATCGCCTGGCTGATGTAGAAACCGCGGGCGATCTTGACGGTGCGGGCCTGGCCCCAGCCGGCGAGGGTCGGGTCGGCGGCGATGCGGCGGGCGAGTGCCGAGGCGCCCACCGGCTCGATGGCCGGGGCGCGGTCGCCGCGGGGAAAGAGCCGTCCGACCGCGTGCATGGCGCCGAGAAGGGCGGTGCGGGGGGCGAAGGTGAAGACGATGGAGGAACCGGCCTGCCGCGAGAGCTGGGCGAGCACGCGCACCATGTCGTCGGCGCGGTAGTGGATCAGCGAATCCATCGCCACCACGTGGTCGAAGCGGCCGAGCATCGGGTCGAGGAAGTCGCCGACGCGGTAGTCGATGCGGCCGGGCATGGCCGTGCCGGCGGTGCGCTCGCGGGCGAGCCCGACGAGCGTCGCCGAGAGGTCGATCGCCACCACCTCGGCGCCGCGCCTTGCGGCCTCGACGGCGAGAGCGCCGGTGCCGCAGCCGGCGTCGAGGATGCGGGCGCCGCGCAGGTCCTCCGGCAGCCAGGAGAGCAGCGTCTGGCGCATCGTGTCGCGGCCGGCGCGGACGGTCGCGCGGATGCGGCCGACCGGAGCGTCGGAGGTGAGCCGCTTCCAGGCCTCGACCGCGGTGCGGTCGAAGTAGGTCTCGAGCTCGTGGCGCCGGTCGCGATAGGTGATGGTGGGCATCAGTCGAACCCCAGCAGGTCGAAGATCTCGCGGTCCTTGAGCGGGTTCACGAGCAGCGGCTCGGTGCCGTCCCAGAGATGCTGGGCGAGGCGCAGGTATTCCTTCTGGACGGCGAGCACTTCCGGCGTCGCCTCCATCTCGAAGAGCGTCGACTTCTTCAGCCGCGAGCGGCGGATGACGTCGAGATCGGGAAGGCGGGCAATGGTCGATGTGCCGACCGCCTTGTTGAAGCGCTCGATCTGGTCGGTGTCGGCGCTGCGATTGGCGATGACGCCGGCAATGCGCACGTCGTAGTTCTTCGACTTGGCCTTGATGGCCGCGACGATGCGGTTCATGGCGAAGATCGAGTCGAAGTCGTTGGCGGCGACGATGATGGCGCGCTCGGCGTGCTGGAGCGGGGCGGCGAAACCGCCGCAGACGACGTCGCCGAGCACGTCGAAGATGACGACGTCGGTGTCCTCGAGGAGGTGGTGCTCCTTGAGGAGCTTCACGGTCTGGCCGACGACGTAGCCGCCGCAGCCGGTGCCGGCGGGCGGGCCGCCCGCCTCCACGCACATGACGCCGTTGTAGCCCTCGAACACGAAGTCCTCGGTACGCAGCTCCTCGCTGTGGAAGTTCACGCCCTCCAGCACGTCGATGACGGTGGGAATGAGGCTCTTGGTCAGGGTGAAGGTGGAGTCGTGCTTGGGGTCGCAGCCGATCTGCAGAACGCGCTTGCCGATCTTCGAGAAGGCCACCGACAGGTTGGACGAGGTGGTGGACTTGCCGATGCCGCCCTTGCCGTAGACGGCAAAGACCTTGGCGGAGCCGACGTCCATGGCGGCGTCGATCATGACCTGGACGCTGCCCTCCCCGTCGGGGCGGCGCGGCACGGGATTGCGGATGGCGATGGGCGTCGCGAGGCCGGTCATGCGGCGCTCCCCGGTCGGATGGCGTCAGCGGCCGAAATGGGCTTTTGCATCGTAAAGGGTGTCCAGGGTGATGGTTGCGATGCCCCGCTCGAGAGCGAAGCGTTCGGTGTTGCGGCGCGCCTTGCCGCGGACGAAGAAGGGGATCTTGCGCAGCTCGTTCTCGGCGCCCGCGTCCCAGCGGGTGGTGGCCGGAACGACGGAGGGCGCCGCCGGCTCGGGTTCCGCGGCGACGGCTGCAGCGGGCGCGGCGGGCGCGGGCGCCTTGCCGAGATGGGAGCCGCTGCGGTCGTTGAACTCGAAGTCGTCGCGGAACATGTGGAGGAGATGTTCCTCCAGGCCCATCATCAGCGGATGGACCCAGGTGTCGAAGAGGACGTTGGCCCCCTCGAAGCCCATCTGCGGCGATTGGCGCGCGGGGAAGTCCTGCACGTGGACCGGGGCCGAGATGACGGCGCAGGGAATGCCGAGCCGCTTGGCGATGTGGCGCTCCATCTGCGTGCCGAGGATGAGCTCGGGCCGGAGCGCGGCGATCTGGTCCTCGACCTCGAGGTAGTCGTCGGTGATCAGCGCCTCGATCCCGTGTTCGGCGGCGACGGCGCGGACCTCGCGCGCGAACTCGCGCGAATAGGTGCCGATGCCGACGAGGTCGAAGGCGAGTTCGGTGGTGGCGACCCGGGCCGCCGCGACGGCGTGGGGGCCGTCGGCGAAGATGAAGACCCGCTTGCCCGTCAGATAGGTCGAATCGACCGAGCGCGAGTACCAGGGGAGGCGCGATCCGGCCTCGGCGGTGAGCGGCGGGAGGCCGGCGACGCGCGCCACCTCGGCGATGAAGTCGCGGGTGGCGCCGACGCCGATCGGCACGGTGCGCACCGCCGGCTGGCCGAAGGCCTTCTCGAGATAGCGGGCGGCGGCCTCGGCGATCTCGGGGTAGAGGACGACGTTGAAGTCGGCCTCGCCGAGCCGGGCGATGTCGGAGGGGCGGGCACCGAGCGGCGCGACGACGTTGACCGTCACGCCGATCGTCTCCAGCAGACGGCGGATCTCGAGGAGATCGTCGCGATGGCGGAAGCCGAGGGCGGTGGGCCCGAGAATGTTGCAGGTGGGGCGGGGCCCGCGGACGTGATCCCCAGCGCGCGGCCGGGCGAGGCCGCGGACGAGGCGATAGAAGGTCTCCGAGGCGCCCCAGTTTTCCTTCTTCTGGTAGGCGGGGAGTTCCAGCGCGATGACCGGGATCGGCAGGCCGAGCGTGGTGGCGAGCCCCCCGGGATCGTCCTGGATGAGCTCGGCGGTGCAGGAGGCGCCGACGATCATGGCCTCGGGGCGGAAGCGCTCGTAGGCGGCGCGGCAGGCGTCCTGGAACAGCCCGGCGGTGTCGCCGCCGAGGTCGCGCGCCTGGAAGGTCGTGTAGGTCACCGGCGGGCGGCGGTCGCGCCGCTCGATCATGGTGAAGAGCAGGTCGGCATAGGTGTCGCCCTGCGGGGCGTGGAGCACGTAGTGCAGGCCCTCCATCGCGGTCGCGATGCGCATGGCGCCGACGTGGGGAGGTCCTTCATAGGTCCAGAGGGTCAGCTGCATGGCTACACCGCCAGTTTCTGGCGACGGGCCAGCGGCCGCGCGAAGAGCTCGGCGAGGTCGCCGGCCTGCTCGTAGCCCTGGATCGGCGTGAAGATGAGTTCGATCGACCACTTGGTGGCGATGCCCTCGGCCTCCAGCGGATTGGCGAGGCCGAGGCCGCAGACGACGAGGTCGGGCGCGGCGCGGCGGCAGCGGTCGAGCTGGCGGTCGACGTCCTGGCCCTCGGAGATCGCCGCGCCGGGAGGGAGGAGCGCCAGTTCCGCCGCGAGATGGCCGCGGTGGAGATAGGGGGTGCCGACCTCGATCAGCTCCATGCCCATCTCGCGCGCCAGGAAGCGGGCGACCGGGATCTCGATCTGCGAGTCGGGGAAGAGAAAGACCCGCCTGCCCTCGAGGGCAGCACGATGTCGGCGAACCGCGCGTTCGGCGCGCGCCTCGCCGGCAGCGGTGACGTTCTGGAACCTCTCGCGGGAGACATGAAATGCCGTCGCGGCGGCCTGAAGCCAGCGGGTAGTACCCTCGGCGCCAACGGGGAGCGGCGCCGAGAGAAGGCTCGCGCCGCGCTCCTCGAGCGCTCTGGCCGTGTCCTTGAGGAACGGCTGGGCGAGCAGAACCTGCGTGGCGGGGCCGACCGGTGGAAGGTCGGCCAGGCGCCGCGCGGGAAGGAAGCCGACATCGGCGATGCCGAGGCCGTCGAAGAGGCGGCGGAACTGGTCCTCGACCACGTCGGCGAGGGTTCCGGCCACCAGGAGGGACGGGGCGGCGCCGGGGGCGGCGGCCGGCATCTGCGGGACGATGGCGGCCAGCGCCGCGTCCTCGCCCTCGGTGAAGGTCGTCTCGATGCCGCTGCCGGAATAGTTCAGCACCCGGACGCGCGGCGCGAAGATCCCGTCGAGACGGCGGGCCGCGCGGTGCAGGTCGAGCTTGATGACCTCCGAGGGGCAGGATCCCACCAGGAACAGCAGCCGGATGTCCGGGCGCCGGGCGATCAGCCGCTCGACGACGCGGTCGAGCTCGTCGTTGGCGTCGGTGAGGCCGGCGAGGTCGCGCTCCTCCATGATCGCCGTGGCGAAGCGCGGCTCGGCGAAGATCATGACGCCGGCGGCCGACTGGATGAGATGGGCGCAGGTGCGCGACCCCACCACCAGGAAGAAGGCGTCCTGCATCTTGCGGTGCAGCCAGACGATGCTGGTGAGGCCGCAGAAGACCTCGCGCTGGCCGCGCTCGCGCAGAACGGCATCCTCGGCGCAGCCGGCGGCGGGACGGGGAGCGATGAGAGTGTGCACGGTCATGACGGCCGCCCCGCGAGGCCGGCGGCGACGTCCAGGCGGGCGCGCCGCAGCTTGACGACGTACTGGGCGGCGTTGACCACGTAGAGGAGGTAGGCCGCCAGCGCGACCGCCATCTGCGTGCCCGGCGTCACGCCCGGCACGACCAGGGTGAAGAGATAGGCGGTGTGCAGGGCGATCACCGCCATGCTCACCACGTCCTCCCAGTAGAAGGCGGGGGCGAAGAGATAGCGCCCGAAGACCGCGTGCTCCCAGAGCGAGCCGGTGACCATGATGGCGTAGAGCGCGAGGGTCTTGGCGACGATGGAGGCGGTCGCCGCACCGTAGCCCTCGCCGGTCGCCAGATAGCGCAGGACGAGGACGAGGCTGACGATGAAGATGGCGAACTGGACGGGGGCGAGCAGGCCCTGGACCAGGGTCCACCGGGTTCCGTCCCTCCGCCGCCGCTGGTCGGGCGTGTAGAGCGGTTGGGCTCGGGAACTGTTCGCTGCACGACCGGTCATGAGACCTCCGCCGGACCAGGGCTCGGCCCCGTCGGCCGGAACAGCGCGGCGGGACGGGTCAATGTGAGTGTAAAAAAAAGTTTACGTTAAGACCGATTTACTCTTAGAGTGTCAACCAGCACGAACACCCCGCGACTTGCGAGACCCATCGTTTCCGGTACTCTGCCCTACGGATCCTGTAGCGCCCGAGATTTCGCCCTGGCGCCCAAGTTCCCGCATGAGGTGCCCTGATCGCCTGCAAGAAAAGAATGGCCCGGACGTCCTATCGTGGAAGAACCGGTCCTAATGGGGGAGAGGCCCATGACGGACATAAGGTATGGCGACAGCCCCAACGGCTGGTCGTCCGGCTCGAACACCGGCACATCATCCGCCGGCGAAGCCCGCCTGAAGAGCAACAGTGGACAGGTCGTCGTCGACGACCGGCTCCTCGTCACCATTGCCCGCACGATCCAGTACGAGGTCGTGCCGCGCCTGCTGATGGCCACCCGGCACAAGGATTCCGGAGGGTCGCGTGCGGCTGAGGCGATCGCCCAGCCGGAAATCGACGAATTCGTCACCGCCGTGATGTTCCACGACATCCATGTGGCGCTCACCCAGATCGAGGCGCTCAGGGATCGCGGCCTGAAGAGTGCCGACATCTTCCTCGGGCTCCTCGCCCCCGCCGCGCGCCGCCTCGGCGACCTCTGGCTCCTCGACCGGTGCAGCTTCGCCGAGGTGACGATGGGGCTCGTGCGGCTGCAGAACATCATGCGGGCCGTCGCGCCGCCGCCGCGGACGCAGGACCCGCCGGGCGAGAAGGAGCGGCGGATTCTCCTCACCGTCTATCCCGACGAACAGCACGCCTTCGGCATCACGCTCGTCGGCCAGCTCTTCACCGAGGCGGGCTGGCGCGACACGCTGATGACCCCCACCCGGATCGCCGAGGTGACCCAGCGCTTGTCGTCCGAGTGGTTCGACTTTGTGGGCATATCGCTGAGCAACGACAGCTTGATAGAAAAGTTGACATCGGCCATAAGCCAAATGCGGCGAAAGTCGCGGAATCGCTCGATCGGCGTCCTGGTTGGAGGAGCCACGTTCAACGGCAATCCCGATCTCTACGCCACTGTTGGCGCCAATGCCTCTGCCTCTGATGGCCGGGAAGCCGTTCAGATCGCCGAGGGTCTCATGGGAGTTGCGTCGCACCCTCATGCAGGCAATTGAACCGTGATCCCGACGCACGCTTTCCCGAAGCGGGCGACCAACAGCGAAGCTGCCCATGTCGACGCCTGATCCCAACGCACTGATCGGTCTTGACGGAAAAACGGCGATGGCCATGGCATCGGTCGTCGCGGACATCGTGCTGGTGGTGGACAGCGACGGGATCGTGCGCGACCTGACGACGAACACGGATGCGGCGATCGCCGGCGACGCGCGGTCGTGGATGGGGCAGCCTTGGATCGACACGATCGCCCCGGACAGCCGCCACAAGGCGACCGCCCTGCTCAGCGAGGCGACCAAGGGGGCGGCCTCGGCCCTGCGCGAGATCAACCACAAGGGCTCCGATTCCCAGGCCACCATTCCGATCCGCTATTCGGCCGCACGCGGCAAGGCGCCCGGCAACGTGGTGATCGTCGGCCGCGACCTCAGCGCCCTGTCCGGCCTCCAGCAGCAGTTGGTGAAGGCGCAGCAGGCGATGGAGCGCGATTATGCGCGGCTGCGTGCCGCCGAGACGCGTTACCGCGCCCTGTTCCAGATGACCCGGGAGCCGATCCTGATCGCCGAGATCGGATCGCGGAAGGTGGTCGAAGCCAATCCCGCCGCCATCGATGCGCTCGCCCCGCCGTCGGGGCGCGTGGTCGGACGCGCCCTCCCCCAGCTGTTCGACGACAAGGGCGCGACGGAGATCGAGGGACTGCTGTCCCGCTCCGCCGGCGGCCAGGCCTCCGTCACCGTCAAGGTCGCCAGCGCGGCGAACGGGCGGGAGTTCGAGGCGACCGCGTCACTGTTCCGCAACGAGGGCGCGACCCTCGTCCTGCTGCGCCTGGTGCCGCTTGCCGAAACCACCGTCGGGGCCTCGGCCTCCGGCTCCGCGCGCTATCTCGACCTCATCGAGAAGCTGCCCGACGGCTTCGTCGTCACCGACCTCGAGGGCAATGTGGTGGAGGCCAATCCGGCCTTCCTCGAGCTCGTGCAGCTCGCCACCATCGAGCAGGCCCGCGGCCACCAGCTCGGCGAGTGGCTGGGGCGCCTCGGCATCGATTTTCCGACCCTCACCTCGACGCTGCGCGACTTCGGCTCGGTGCGCAATTTCTCGACCATCGTGCGTGGCTCCTTCGGCGTCACCGAGACGGTCGAGGTCTCCGCCGTCCTCGTCGAGGCCTCCGACTTCCCCTGCTACGGCTTCGTCATCCGCGCCACCGCGCGGCCGTTGCCCGCCACCGGCGGCAAGAACCAGCTCCTGCCGCGTTCGGTCGACCAGTTCACCGAGCTCGTCGGCCGCGTCTCGCTGAAGGAACTCGTCCGCGAGACCACCGACATCATCGAGCGCCTGTGCATCGAGGCGGCGCTGGAAATGACGCAGGACAACCGCGCCACGGCGGCGGAGCTGCTCGGCCTCAGCCGGCAGAGCCTCTATCTCAAGATGCGCCGCTTCGGGATCATGGACGATCCCGCGCTCGATACAGATTGACACTTCGTTATGTAAAGAAAAGTTGACACTCCGGCGGGACGCTCCTACCCTGCCGGAATGAGCAACACGAGCGCGCCCGCCGTTCTCGACATGCCGCAGCCCCGCCTCGGCCGGGCCGTGATCGCCGCGCTTCTCCTCATCCTCACCGACGCCCATGCGCCCACGCTCGTGGCGGCGCTGGCGGGCGGTCTCGTCCTCGCCTGTGCCCTCCTCCTGGCGATCGCCCGCACCGGTTCGCGGCAGCGGCACGGCGGAGCCCTGGCGCCACGCCTCGGCGATGCCGGGACCCGCCATCCCCTCCCCCTTCCCTCCACCAGACCCACCGGCTTCCGGCGGGTCTTCACGTCCTGCGTGAGGCCCTGATGCACGCGCCCCATCTGACCTGGTTCCAGATCATCCGCCTCGGTCTCGTCCAGACCGCCCTCGGCGGCATCGTGGTCCTCACCACCTCCACGGTGAACCGCGTGATGGTGGTCGAGCTCGCCCTGCCAGCCATGCTCCCCGGGGCCCTCGTCGCCTGGCACTACAGCCTGCAGATCCTCAGGCCGCGCTTCGGCTACGGCGCCGACCAGGGCCGGCGGATGACGCCGTGGATCATCGGCGGCATGGCCGTGCTCGCCATCGGCGGCAGCCTCGCCGCTGTCGCCACCGCGCTGATGGCCGCGTCCTTCTGGGCCGGCCTCGCCCTCTCCGTCATCGCCTTCACGCTGATCGGAGCCGGCGTCGGCGCTGCCGGCACGTCCCTCCTCGCCATGCTGGCGAAGCGCGCGGCGCCGCAGCGCCGGCCCGCCGCCGCCACCATCGTCTGGATCATGATGATCGCCGGCTTCGCCGTGACGGCCGTCGCTGCGGGCGCCTTCCTCGATCCCTTCTCGCTCGACCGGCTGGTCATCGTCGCAACCGCCGTCAGCGTGATCGCCCTCGTCGTCGCCGTGCTGGCGGTGACCGGCATCGAAGGCCGCTACGAGGGCCTGCCGGCTCCCGTGCCTCCCACCGAAACCCGGTTCGGCTGCGGCTTTCCGGTGGCGCTGGCGGAGGTCTGGGCGGAGCCCCGGGCACGCCTCTTCACCATCTTCATCTTCGTCTCCATGCTGGCCTTCTCGGGCCAGGACCTCATCCTCGAGCCCTTCGCCGGCCTCATCTTCGGCCTCAGCCCCGGCGCCACGACGCAGCTGTCCGGACTGCAGAACGGCGGCGTCCTCGCCGGCATGGTGACCGTCGCCCTCGCGGGCACCTGGCTGCGCCACGACGGTGCCGGCTCGCCCAAACGGTGGACCATCGGGGGCTGCCTCCTCTCCGCCGTCGCCCTCGGCGGGCTCGCCGTCGGCGGCTGGCTGGCGACGGACTGGCCGCTCAGGTCCAACATCGTGCTGCTAGGCTACGCCAACGGCGTCTATGCCGGGGCGGCCATCGCCACCATGATGACCCTGGCGGGTGCCGGCGCCGAACGGCGCGAGGGCACCCGGATGGGCGTCTGGGGCGCCTCGCAGGCCATCGCGTTCGGCATCGGCGGGTTCCTCGGCACCGTCGCCGTCGATGGCGTCCGCGCCCTCACGGGGTCGGGCCTCTTCGCCTATGGCAGCGTCTTCGCGGTCGAGGCCGTGCTGTTCCTCGTCGCCACCGGCCTCGCCGTCCGCATCCTCGCCCTGTCCGCGGGGCCGGAGGACGCGCCGGCAGCCGAGCCTTCATCGCAACTCGCACTCGGGGTGGGCTAGCATGGACGGGCGCGATCATTTCGACGTGGTGGTGGTGGGCGGCGGCCCGGCGGGAGCGACGGCGGCCGCCGAGCTCGCGGCCCGCGGCCGGTCCGTGCTGCTGCTTGACCGTGCGGGGCGGATCAAGCCCTGCGGCGGCGCCATTCCGCCGCGGCTGGTGCGCGACTACGCCATCCCCGAGGCCATCATCTGTGCGCGGATCAACTGCGCCCGGATCGTCGCCCCCTCCGCCAAGCACGTCGACATGCATATCGACGGCGGCTACGTCGCCATGGTCGACCGCGAGGTCTTCGACGAGTTCCTGCGGGAGCGGGCCGCCGAACGCGGCGCAGTCCGGCGCACCGGGCGTTTCCTCAGGATCTCGCGCGATGCCGGCGGGCTCGCGACCGTCCACTTCCGGAGCGGCACGGAGGCGGCGGGTACGCTGATCGACGACAGCGTCACGGCGCGGATGGTTATCGGCGCCGACGGCGCCAACTCCATGGTGGCCCGCCAGGAGATCGCCGGCGGCGACCGCATGCGCTGCGTCTTCGCCTATCACGAGATCGTCCGGGCGCCGGAAGGGTCGGACGAGGTCTTCGATCCGCGCCGCTGCGACGTGCACTATGACGGCCGCTACTCGCCCGACTTCTACAGCTGGGTGTTTCCGCACGGAAAGACCGCGAGCATCGGCACCGGCACGCTGCACAAGGGCTTCGGCCTGAGGGAATCGGTGGCGGCCTTCCGCCGCAAGACCGGTCTCGACGGGCTGGAGACCATCAGGCGCGAAGGCGCGCCCATTCCGCTGAAGCCCCTGAAGCGCTGGGACAACGGCCGCGACGTGATCGTCACCGGCGATGCCGCCGGCGTGGTCGCTCCCGCCTCGGGCGAAGGGATCTACTACGCCATGGCCTCGGCGAGCCGCGTCGCCGAGGCGGTCGAGGAGGCCCTCGCCACCGGCCGGACGAAGGCGCTTTCCATGGCGCGCAGCCGTTTCATGAAGGCGCATGGCCGGGTCTTCATGATCCTCGGGATCATGCAGTGGTTCTGGTACCGCAACGACCGGCTGCGCGAGCGCTTCGTCTCGATCTGTGCCGACAAGGACGTCCAGCGGCTGACCTGGCAGTCCTACATGCACAAGGAGCTCGTGCGGCAGAGCCCCGTCGCCCACGTGCGCATCTTCTTCAAGGATCTCGGCCACCTGCTCGGACTGGCGCGCACATGATGGAGACCCTCGCCAACCACTGGATGGCGATCACCGTCGCGGTGACCGGGACCCTCGTCGTCGCCGTCGTGGGCGGCTGGCTGACCGAGATCGGCCCCTGGTACCGCTCCCTCACCTTCCCCTCATGGAAGCCGCCGGACTGGGCCTTCGGGCCGATCTGGACGACGATCCTGGCGCTGGCGGTCGTCTCCATGGTGATGGCCTGGGCGGCGGCGGCATCGCCCGCGGCGCGGGCCCTCGTCGTCGGCCTCTTCGTCGTCAACGGCGCCCTCAACGTCGGCTGGAACCTCCTGTTCTTCACCATGCGCCGGCCCGACCTCGCCCTCGTGGAGGTGGCCTTCCTCTGGCTCTCCATCCTGGCGCTGATCGTCGGGCTCGCCCCCATCAGTCCCATCGCCGCCCTGCTGCTCGTCCCCTACCTCGTCTGGGTCGGCATCGCGGCCTTTCTCAACCTGCGGATCGTCCGGCTCAACGCGCCCTTCACCGGCGCGGGGGCGCGGAGCCACGGCACCATCGGGAGGTGACCATGCTGCGACGAGACGAACTGACCGTGGTGCTGGCGAGCCCGCGCGGCTTCTGCGCCGGCGTGGTGCGCGCCATCGAGATCGTCGAGCGCGCCCTCGCGCTCTACGGCCGGCCGGTCTATGTCCGCCACGAGATCGTCCACAACCGGCACGTGGTCGCCCGTCTGTCGCGGCGGGGGGCCATCTTCGTCGAGGACATCGACGCCATCCCGCCCGGCGCCGTCACGGTGTTCAGCGCCCACGGCGTGTCGCAGGCGGTGGAGGAGGAGGCGCGCCGGCGCGGCCTCGACGTCATCGACGCGACCTGCCCCCTCGTCAGCAAGGTGCACCGCCAGGGCCGCCGCTTCGCCGAGAAGGGCTACAGCGTGCTGCTCGTCGGCCACGAGGGCCATGCCGAGGTCGAGGGCACGCGCGGCCAGGTCCCGGGCGGCGTCACCGTCGTCGGCACCGTGGAGGACGTGGCGGCGGTGGAGGTGGCGGATCCCGCGCGCGTCGCCTACGTCACCCAGACGACGCTCAGCGTCGACGACACGCGCCAGGTGGTGGACGCGGTCAAGGCGCGGTTTCCGGCAGCCGTCGGCCCCGAGCTCGACGACATCTGCTA
>LNFH01000442.1 GCA_001464235.1 Rhizobiales bacterium Ga0077556
CAGACGCTGCAGGGCGCGCTGGTGACGGTCACCGCCGCCGGGCGCGTCATCGTGGCGCGTGAGCCGCCGCGCCAGTCCGCCCGTAGGACGGACTAAGGATCGGTTGACCGCAAAAGGCCACGAGGCACAAAGCCTCACCCGGGCGGTGCTTCTGCTCCTTGGCAAGACCCCCGCGCGCTCCTACATTGGGACGGGTAAGGGTTATGCCGCACGACGCATGAGCATGAGCATGGCTTGCGCGCCATTTCGGCGCCTCGCGGCGGCGACACCCTAGGGATGGACAAGCGATGAACTCCAATTTCCGCAATCTGGCCCTGTGGGTGATCATCGTCCTGTTGCTCCTCGCGCTCTTCACGCTGTTCCAGAGCCCGCAGCAACGCGCCGGTTCGTCCGACCTGCCGTTCTCGCAGTTCCTCTCCGAGGCCGATGCCGGCCGCGTCCGCGACGTGACCATCCAGGGTCCGGAGCTGACCGGCCACTACACGGACGGCCGCACCTTCCAGACCTATGCCCCGCCGTTCCCCGGCCTCACCCAGCGCCTCGTCGACAAGGGCGTGCAGGTCCAGGCCCGTGCTCCCGGCGAGCAGGTTCCGTGGTTCGTGGCGCTCCTCGCCCAGTGGTTCCCGGTCCTCCTGTTGATCGGCCTGTGGATCTTCATGTCGCGCCAGATCCAGGGCGCCGGCGGCAAGGCCATGGGCTTCGGCAAGTCCAAGGCCAAGCTCCTCACCGAGGCCCACGGCCGCGTCACCTTCGAGGACGTGGCGGGCATCGACGAGGCCAAGCAGGACCTGCAGGAGATCGTCGAGTTCCTGCGCGACCCGCAGAAGTTCCAGCGCCTCGGCGGCCGCATCCCGCGCGGCGTGCTGCTGGTCGGCCCGCCCGGCACGGGTAAGACCCTCACGGCGAAGGCGGTGGCGGGCGAGGCCAACGTGCCCTTCTTCACCATTTCCGGTTCCGACTTCGTCGAGATGTTCGTCGGCGTCGGCGCATCCCGCGTCCGCGACATGTTCGAGCAGGCCAAGAAGAACGCGCCCTGCATCATCTTCATCGACGAGATCGACGCGGTCGGCCGCCATCGCGGCGCCGGGCTCGGCGGCGGCAACGACGAGCGCGAGCAGACGCTGAACCAGCTGCTCGTGGAGATGGACGGCTTCGAGCCCAACGAGGGCATCATCATCATCGCCGCGACCAACCGTCCGGACGTGCTCGACCCGGCGCTGCTGCGCCCGGGCCGCTTCGACCGGCAGATCGTGGTGCCGAACCCGGACGTGAACGGCCGCGAGAAGATCCTCAAGGTCCATGCCCGCAAGGTGCCGCTGGCGCCCGACGTCGACCTGAAGATCATCGCCCGCGGCACGCCCGGCTTCTCCGGCGCGGACCTGATGAACCTCGTCAACGAAGGCGCTCTGCTCGCCGCCCGCCGCGGCAAGCGCATGGTCACCATGTCCGACCTGGAAGATGCCAAGGACAAGGTGATGATGGGCGCCGAGCGCCGCTCGATGGCCATGAGCGAGGAAGAGAAGAAGCTCACCGCCTATCACGAGGCGGGCCACGCGGTCGTCGGCCTCAACGTCAAGGCCGGCCTGCCGGTCCACAAGGCGACGATCATCCCGCGCGGCCGAGCGCTCGGCATGGTCAAGTTCCTGCCGGAGGGCGACCGCTACTCGATGAAGTACAAGGAATATACCTCGCACCTGGCGGTGGCGATGGGCGGCCGCGTCGCCGAGGAGATCACCTTCGGCAAGGAGAACGTCACCTCCGGTGCCGTCGGCGACATCGACCAGGCGACCAAGATGGCCCGCGCCATGGTCACCCGCATGGGCTTCTCCGAGGAGCTCGGCATGGTGGCCTACGGCGACAACCAGGAAGAGGTGTTCCTGGGCATGTCCATGGGCCGGCAGCAGAACATCTCCGAATCGACCGCGCAGAAGATCGACAAGGAAGTGAAGCGGCTGGTTCAGGAGGGCTACGAGGAGGCCAAGCGCATCCTCACCGAGAACCACGACGCCTTCATCCAGGTGGCCGAGGCGCTGCTCGAGTACGAGACGCTGTCGGGCGACGAGATCAAGGACCTGCTCGCCGGCAAGCCGCCGGTGCGCGATGCCGAGCCCGACAAGAACCAGCCGCGCCACTCCGCCGTGCCCTCGGCCGGCAAGGGCCGCCGCCCGGCCAATGACGACGGGCTGGAGCCGCAGCCGCAGGCCTGAGGCTTCGGCGACAGACGGATAGAGGAAGGCGGGCAGCGATGCCCGCCTTCGTCGTTTGAGGGCTTTGGTCTTCGCCCCGAGCCTCGCAATCGCCCCTCACCCTTACCCTCTCCCCGCAGGCGGGGAGAGGGGGGCACCAGCGTCGCGGCTCCTGGACGGCCTTCGTGCACGGCATGACGATAGAGAACGGGCTGGACGTCATAGTCCCCCTCCCCACGGGAGTGGGGAGGGTAAGGGTGGGGCCTCGACTGGCGCTGTCCCCCATGACCACGCCCTGACAATGCCCCACCCGCACCCTCCCCGCAGCGCGGGGAGGGGACTTCGACGCCCGCACTTGCCCGACAGGGTCGGTGCCAGGCGGAACGGTCATCCCGCCTGTTGATCCCTCTCCCCTCCGGCACCCTTGAGCCCGGCTCCGGCGCCGCCCACACTGCCGCCCTCAACCAGGGCGGCCCCATGACCATCGCGCGTATCGAGCCCTTCATCCTGCACGTGCCGGTGACGGGCTCGTCGATTTCCGATTCCACCCACACCCTGTCGCACTGGGGTGTCGTCGGCTGCCGCATTCATACGCGCGACGGCCGCGTCGGCACCGGCTTCACCGGCACCCATGCCGATCTCGCCGGCGACCGGCTGATCGCCCGCTGCATCGGCACCTCGATCGCCGAGCTTCTCGTCGGCGAGGACGAGCGCGACGTCACCCGCCTCTGGCAGAAGGTCGCCCGCCATCCGCCGCTGCAGTGGATCGGCCGCGCCGGCATCGCCCATCTCGCCCTCGGCGCCGTCGACGTGGCGCTCTGGGATCTCAAGGCCAGGGCCGCGGACCTGCCGCTCTGGCGGCTGCTCGGCGGGGCGACCTCGGAGCGGCTGACCGCCTACAACACCGACATCGGCTGGCTGTCGCTCTCCGACGCGGAGCTGCTGTCCGGCGCCCGCCGGGCGGTGGAGGAGGAGGGCTTCCGCGGCATCAAGGTGAAGGTCGGCTCGGCGGAGATCGGCCGCGACATCGACCGCCTCGCGGCGGTGCGCCGGGCCCTCGGCGACCGCATCACCATCGCGACCGACGCCAACGGCCGCTGGGATCTCGCGACCTGCCTGCGCTTCACGCGCCGGGCGGCCGGCCTCGACCTCCTGTGGTTCGAGGAGCCGCTCTGGTACGACGACGTGGAAGGCCACGTGCGGCTGGCGGCCCAGGGCGGCATTCCCGTCGCGCTCGGCGAGCAGCTCTATACGGCGGAAGCCTTCTTCGACTTCATCCGCCGCGGCGCCATGCACTACGTCCAGCCGGACGTCGCCCGCCTCGCCGGCATCACCGAGTACATCCGCGTGGCGGAGATGGCCCACGCGGCGCGGCTGCCGGTCGTCGCCCATGCCGGCGACATGGGGCAGGTGCATGCGCACCTCTCCTTCTGGCATCCGGCGACGTCGTCCTTCGAATACATTCCCTGGATCGCCGCCTGTTTCGAGGAGCCGGTCACGGTGAGACACGGCGACCTCGTCCGGCCCGAACAGCCGGGAGCCGGCACCTCCATCCGGCCCGAGGCCTTCGATCGCCACGCGAAAACGCTGGACTAGCCGCCAAAACGGTACCGGGACCCTTGCTCCGCGGCGCGCGGCGCGGCTAAGTCAGGGCTCGTGCATGTGAACAGGCGCCGCAATGGCGCCACAAGCGGGGCTCATGGCGTGACGCCTGTTCCAGAACCAGTGGTCACGACAAGGCTCCGACTGTTCCGCGTGCGACACATCCGCGTCCTCCTGCGTTCCCTCGTGCTGCTGCTGGCGCTTGCCTGCGGCCTTATCGCCGGCATGCCGGCGGCCGAGGCCGCCGATCCCGTGGCGGTCACCTCCGGGTCGCCTGCGATCAATCTCGGCCGCGCCGTCACGTTCGTGCCGGGTGAAGGGGACCGCGTGTCGGTGCCGACCGCGCCGGGCAGCGACGGCATCGTCCGCCGCATGGAGGTGCGCCAGACGCGCACCGATTCGAGCGCGGTCTGGGCCGTCTTCACCCTCGCCAACGCCACCGACGAGCAGGTCGACCGGCTGATCGTCGTGCCGCACTACCGGCTGATCCGATCCGGCCTGCTGCGGCCGGACCTCGGCGCCCAGCGCCTCGTCTCGCTGACGCCGAGCCAGGGGTTCCGGCCCGAGCGGCAGAACGCCGTGGACCAGGACGTCTTCCTCATCACCCTCGACCCCGGCACGACGGTGACCTTCGTCGCCGAGCTGCACGATCCGCGCATCCCGCAGATCACGCTGTGGCAGCCGGACGCCTTCAAGGACCGCGAAAACTCCTTCACGCTCTACCGCGGGATCATCCTCGGCATTTCCGGCCTCCTCGCCCTCTTTCTCACCATCCTCTTCGTGGTGAAGGGCTCGCTGATGTTCCCGGCGGCGGCGCTCCTCGCCTGGGCGGTGCTCGGCACGCTGGCGCTCGACTTCGGCTTCTGGACGCGGGTGATGGAGCTCGGGCCAGCGGCCGTCGCCTTCTGGCGGGCGGTGGCGGAAGCCATCCTCTCCGCGACGCTGATGATCTTCCTCTTCGCCTATCTCGACCTCAACCGCTGGCACGTACGCTACACGGTGCTGATGGCGGTGTGGCTCGCCTTCGCCGGCGGCATGGTGACGGTCGCCTGGTTCGATCCGCCGATCGCGGCGGGCATCGCTCGGCTCGGCATCGGCGCGGTGACGATCCTCGGCACGGTGATCCTCGTCTACCTCTCCTTCCTGCGCTACGACCGCGCCATCAACCTCTTGCCGACCTGGGCGCTGTTCATGGTCTGGTCGGGGGCGGCGCTGCTCATGGTCTCGGGCCGCCTCAACAACGAGATCGCCGCGCCCGCGCTGCTCGGCGCCCTCGTGCTGCTCGTCATGCTCATCGGCTTCACGGTGATGCAGCACGCCTTCTCGGGCGCCGGCGTGCCGCGCGGCCTCGTCTCCGACACCGAGCGCAAGGCCCTCGCCCTGACGGGTGCGGGCGACATCATCTTCGACTGGGACGTCGGCACCAACCGCATCTGGGTCGGACCGGAGCTGGAAGCGCAACTCGGCCTGAAGCGCGGCACGCTGGAAGGCGTCGCCACCAAGTTCATCGAGGCGCTGCACCCGGCCGACCGCGACCGCATCCGCTCCACCCTGGACACGGTGGTGGAGCATCGCCGCGGCCGCCTCGTCGAGGAATTCCGCCTGCGCTCGGCGGATGGGCATTTCGTCTGGATCATGCTGCGGGCGCGACCCGTCGTCGGCTCGGACGGCGAGGTGGTGCGCCTCGTCGGCACGCTCGCCGACATCACCGAGTTCAAGGCGGCGGAGGAGCGGCTGCTGCACGACGCGGTGCACGACAACCTCACCGGCCTGCCCAACCGCGAGCTCTTCCTCGACCGGCTGGAAGCGGCCCTGATGAGCGGCCACGGCGACGAGCCGCGCCGGCCGACCGTGCTCGTGCTCGACATCGACCGGTTCAAGCAGGTCAACGATTCCGTCGGCATCTCGGTAGGGGATTCGATCCTCCTCACCGTATCGCGGCGCCTCGCCCGCCTGCTCAAGCCGCAGGACACGCTGGCGCGGCTCAACGGCGACCAGTTCGGCATCATCCTCGTCTCCGAGCGCACGCCTGAGCGGATCACCGGCTTCGCCGAGACCATCCGCAAGGCGCTGCGGGCGCCCATCGCCTTCAGCGAGCGGGAGATCTTCCTCACCGGCTCCATCGGCATCGCGCTCGCCGACGGCACGCAGAGGAAGCGCGACGACCTCCTGAAGGACGCCGAGCTCGCCGCCTATCACGCCAAGCGCCTCGGCGGCGACCGCATCGAGGTGTTCAAGCCGGCGCTGCGTGCCCACAAGAGCGACCGTCTGGCGCTGGAGAGCGACCTCAGGCGGGCGCTGGAGCGCGGCGAGATCGCCATCGTCTACCAGCCGGTGGTGCGCCTCGCCGACCGCACGCTTGCCGGCTTCGAGGCACTGGTGCGCTGGGACCATCCGCGCCTCGGGCGCCTGCCGCCGGCCGACTTCATCGCCATCGCCGAGGAGACGGGCCTCATCGTCGAGCTCGGGCTTTTCGTCATGGACCGCGCGGCGCGCCAGCTCGCCAACTGGCAGCAGCTCATGCCGCTGGAACCGCCACTCTTCACCGCGGTCAACGTGTCGAGCCGGCAGCTGCTGCGCCACGACCTGCTGCAGGACCTCAAGGGCGTGCTCGCCCGCTCCACGGTGGCGCGCGGCTCGCTGAAGCTCGAGCTCACCGAGAGCCTCGTCATGGAGAACCCGGAATATGCGGCGCAGATGCTGCACCGGATCCGCGAACTCGGCGCCGGCCTGTCGCTCGACGATTTCGGCACGGGCTATTCCTCGCTCGCCTATCTCCAGCGCTTCCCCTTCGACACGATCAAGATCGACAAGAGCTTCGTGCGCGCCGACCAGCGCGGCGTGCGCCCGGTGATCCTCAGGACCATCATCGCGCTCGGCCAGGACCTCGGCATGGAGGTGGTGGCGGAAGGGGCGGAGAGCGACGCCGACGCCGTCGAGCTCTTCCAGCTCGGCTGCGACTATGCGCAGGGCTTCGCCTTCGGCGAGCCGATGACCGCCGACCAGGCGACCAAGCTGCTCAAGGCCGCACTCGCCCAGGCGGCGTGACGGCCCCGCGGGCCTCGCGGTTTCGCCGAGGCTCACATGCCCGGCTGGTGGCTTTCTTTTGGCGGCCGTCGCGGCCTACTGTGCCGACGCCATCACAGGACACGCCCCATGACGCCCCGCAATCTCGGCCGCTCCGGCCTCAAGGTCTCGCCCATCTGCCTCGGCACGATGATGTTCGGCGGCCCGACCGACGAGAAGGCCTCCGCCCGCATCATCGCCCGGGCCAAGGAGGCCGGCGTCAACTTCATCGACACGGCGGACGTCTATACCGAGGGCCGCTCGGAGGAGATCACGGGGCGCGCCATCAAGGCCGACCGCTCGCACTGGGTGCTGGCGACGAAGCTCGCCAACCCGACGGGGCCCGGCCCCAACGACCGCGGCCTGTCGCGCCTCTACATGATGCGCGCGGTGGAGGCCTCGCTGAAGCGGCTCGGCACCGACGTCATCGACATCTACTACCTGCACAAGGAAGACCACGGGACGCCGCTGGAGGAGACGGTGCGGGCGCTCGGCGACCTCATCCGGCAGGGCAAGATCCGCCACTACGGCGTCTCCAACCACCGCTCCTGGCGCATCGCCGAGATCTGCAACCTCGCCGACCGCATGGGCATCGACCGGCCCGTCGTCAGCCAGCCCTACTACAACGCCATGAACCGCATGCCGGAGGTGGAGCACCTGCCGGCCTGCGGCTTCTACGGCCTCGGCGTGGTGCCCTATTCGCCGCTCGCGCGCGGCATCCTCTCCGGCAAGTACGACCCCAAGGCGCCGCCCCCCGAGGGCTCGCGCGCCGGCCGCGCCGACGCCCGCATGCTGCAGACCGAATGGCGCAAGGAATCCCTCGTCATCGCCCAGAAGCTGAAGGCCCACGCCGAGAAGCGCGGCATCACGCCGGGCCAGTTCGCCACCGCCTGGGTGCTGAACAACGCGTTCGTCACCGCGGCCATCGCCGGCCCGCGCACCATGGAGCAGTTCGAGGACTATCTCGGCGCGCCGGGATACGCGTTCACCAAGGCGGATGAAGCGCTGGTCGACCGGCTGGTGCCGGCGGGTCACCCCTCGACGCCGGGCTATACGGACCCGGCCTATCCGCTGGAGGGACGGGTGGCGCGGAGCGGGTGAGGGCGCTCAGGCGAGGCCGAAGAAGACGGCGAGCGCCCGGTTCACCGCCAGCAGCGTCTCGTCGTCGACCCGCCCGAAGACCGGTCCGAGCCGCTCGCGCCGCACGGTCATCGCCTTGTCGACCATGATCTGGGAGGCCCTGACCAGGCCGTTTTGCGGGGTCGGTGCCACGGTGATGCGCAGCAGCGGCGCATCGACCAGCATGGAGGAGACGAGGAGCACCGTCACGGTTCCGGCGTCCGCGAAGCTGTCCGCCTGGATCACGAGGGCGGGGCGTGGTTTGCCGAAATCACCGGCGAGGGCGACCGTGACCAGGTCGCCGCGCCTCACGGCTCGCTCCGCTCGGGGAGGTCAATGAGGGCCGCATCGAGGAAGCCCTCGAGGTCGGGGTCGACCGCATCCGCCGCAGCGACCAGGGCGGATTGCCGTCGGCATTCCGCGGCGAAGCCGGCGCTCCGAGTGTCCGGCACCCAGATCTGGATGGGACGCAGGCCCGCGGCACGCATCGCGTCACGACGCTTGCGCACACGCTCGCTGGTCGGCGTGGCCATGGCTCGCCCTCCCGAGGTTTGTTACATGTAACAAAAATGGTGGCTCGGGAGCCGTGCGTCAAGACCAGACGGAATGAGGTCCAGGAGTCTCTCTCACCTCACCCCCGCGCTCTCCCCGCAGGCCTGCGCATGCTCCGGCGCCGGGCGGCGCTCCAGCCGGAAGGTGGTGCAGCCCTCCGCCTGGGTGATGCGGCCGGAGAGGACGGCGCCTGAACGGTCCAGCGTGCCGGAGAGGCCGACCGTCTCGTAGTCGCGCGGGCGGACGATCCAGCGGCCGCCGGCGAGGGTCAGGCGGCGGGTGGCGGGGTCGAAGCGACCGGTCTGGCTGAAGCAGCCGGTGGGCACTCCCGGATTGCTCGGGTCGGCGTAGAAGTGGAAGGTCGCGCGCACGCGGCCCGCCTCCGGCTCCTCGACGGTGAGGGTCAGGCCCGTGCGGCCCTGGAGGCAGACATAGCTGCCGGTCCAGGTGCCGGCGACGGCGGCCGTGGCGGCAGGCGCCGCGTCCTCGCGGGGGGCTTCGGCCTTGCCCTTGGTCTGGGCCAGCGCGCCACCGGCGGCGGCGAGGGGCATGAGGCAGGCGAGGGCGACGACGATGGGGCGCATGGAGCCTCCGCGGGCGCGCCGCCAGAGGGCGGCCGAGCCCCGAATTCGCGCCGATCGGGCGAGCCGGGTCAAGCCCCCGTCAGCCTGCGAGGCGGATCCCGTCCTCGCGCGCGACCACGCGGTTGCGGCCGGTGCGCTTGGCCTCATAGAGGCAGGCGTCGGCACGGTCGATGAGGTGGTCGAGGTCGGGCTTGCCACCGGCGATGACCGAGACGCCGATGCTGATGGAGACATGGACCATCTCGCCGCTCGCGCAGATGTCGAGACTGGCGATGCGGGCGCGCAGGCCCTCGGCGATGACGGCGGCGGTCTGGAGGGTGGTGTTCGGCAGCAGGGCGGCGAACTCCTCGCCGCCGAGCCGGCCGAAGGTGTCGGTGGGCCGCAGGTGGGCGCGGATGGTCTCCGCCACCTTGACCAGCACGGCGTCGCCGCCGGCGTGGCCGACCGTGTCGTTGATCGCCTTGAAGCGGTCGACGTCGATGACGAGCATACAGGCCGGCCAGTGATCGCTCTCCTGCACCAGGCGCTCGGCGGTGGCCATGAAGGCGCGGCGGTTGGGCTGGCCGGTGAGCACGTCGGTCTCGGCGGCGCGGCGATAGCGCTCCTCGGCGCGATCCTTGATGAGCGAGAGCTGCAGGAAGGAGATCAGCGTCACGTGGACGAGGGATTCCATCATGATCAGCGTGACGAGGGGCGGGGCGTTGATCTCGTTGGTGGCGGGCACCGTGCTGAACAGCGGCGGCAGCATGCGGACGGTGAAGACGCAGCCGTGGGCCGCGAGCCAGAAGGCGGCGGGCCGGCGGGTGACGAGGTGCTCGTCCTTCAGCGTCGCGAGGGCCCAGGCCGCCGTGAAGGAGGCCGCCGCGATGATCCCGGAATTGACGATCAGCCGCCATTCCACGCTGGTGACGAAGGCCGGCCAGAGGCTGAGGGCGAGCCACACACCTGCCGGCGCCATGACCCATCCCCAGGGGACCTTGCGGCGGCAGAAGTCCAGCGTGCCCTTGGCATTGAGAGAGTAGGACAGGACGATCAGCGCATTGCCGATCACCACGGTGAAGAGCTCCGGCATGAAACCGCGCAGCGACACCATGGCCGCGCCGACGCCGCCCATGATGTTGGCGATGCCCCAGGTGATCAGGCTGCGCTGGTCGTCGTTCTGGCGCGACGACAACAGGAGCAGCGCCCCGGTCGTCAACGCGATCAGGACAACGGACAGGGCAATGGTCCGGGGACTCAGGAATTCGTGCACGGTGAACCTCGACCGGCCGCAGGCGAGGCGAGCCCGCCGGCCGGTTAAGATCACATTGGGCCTGAGACCTTTGCGCCTTCGTTAAGTCCGCCCCATTGCACAGAGATCAGTCGCATAAAAAGAAACGGACCGGCCGAGGGGGCAGCCGGTCCGTTCTCCGTCAGCTTACGCGCGGCCGGGTCAGTACCAGCGGCACACGCGGAAGCCGCGACGGTTGATGAAGCAGCGCCGACGGCGGATGAAGCGGCGGCGAGCCCACGGCGGCGGACGGCGCCAGCGGCGACGCTGCATCTCTTCGGGCGCCGCCGGGGCGGCAGGGGCCGGCTGCAGCGCCGACTTCACGCCGGTGAGGTCCAGCGCAGATGCGGGCGCGGCCTGCGCCCCGGTGAACGCAGAGGTGGTGACGACGGCGAGGCCGCCTGCGAGGGCCGTCAGAAAGATCCGGCGTTCCATTTTGGTTTCCTCCTCGAAGGGAATGACTTCAGCCCCGGACGTCAACACGCGGGCGCCCCGGCGGTTCCCCCGGGGCGGTCTCATTGTCACAGGAGGTCGCCCTTGACGCTCCGGGGGAGGGCGGCCAAGTCTCGCCCATGAAAGTCCCCAGCTCATGGTCTGCGCCGCGCGTGTTCCGTCTCCTGCGCGACGAGATCGGTCTCGCTCTCGTTCTCGTGGTCATCGCCGGCGGCATCCTCGCCTTCCTCCGGCTCGCCGACACGGTGGTGGAGGGCGAAAGCGAGGCTTTCGACAGGGCCGTGCTGCTGCTGTTCCGCAACCCCGCCGACCTCGCCCAGGCCCCGGGGCCGGCCTGGCTCGCAGGGGTTATGCGCGACATCACCGCCCTCGGCGGCCTCGCCGTGCTGACGCTCATCGTCGCCGTGACGACGATCTACCTGGTGCTCGTCGGCAAGCGGGCCGCCGCCTCGTTCGTGCTGGCGGCCGTGGTGGGCGGCACTGTCCTCAGCCACGGACTGAAGATGCTGTTCGACCGTCCACGCCCTGACCTCATCCCCAATGCGCCACTCGAGCTGACAGCGAGCTTTCCCTCGGGCCACGCCATGATCTCGGCGGTGACCTACCTGACGCTCGGCGTGCTGCTGACCCGCCTCGACGCACCACGCCGCGTCCATGCCTATTTCCTCGTCGTCGCGGTGGTGATGACCGTGCTGATCGGCATCAGCCGCGTCTATCTCGGCGTTCACTGGCCGACCGACGTGCTGGCCGGCTGGTGCCTCGGCGCGGCCTGGGCCCTGTTCTGCTGGCTGGTGGCGCTCTGGCTGCAGCGCCGCGGCAAGATCGAGCGCGCCGGCGACCGCGCCTGAGGCGCCGCGCGGCCTCCGAACTTGACCGCTTCGGCCCGCCCGTCGC
>LNFH01000443.1 GCA_001464235.1 Rhizobiales bacterium Ga0077556
TGGTCGGCGACCTCATCTTCGTGCTCTGCGGCGTCGGCTGGGGCATCTTCACCTGGCTCTGCGGCCGCTGGCAGGTGCCCTCGGTGGTCGGCGCCTCCATCGTCTCGACCCTGTCGGCCGTCGCCTTCCTGCCGATCTACGTGGCCTTTCTCGAGCCCGGCCTCTCGGCGGTCTCGTGGCCCATCCTGCTCTTCCACGGCATCAACCAGGGCGTCCTCAACATCGCCATCGGCCTGCTGCTCTGGACCTACGGCACCCGCACCCTCGGCGTGGCGCTGGCCGCCCGCTTCCCGCCGATGATCCCGGTCCTCGGCACCCTCATCGGCATCCCAGCCCTCGGCGAGATCCCGACGCCGCTCGCCGGTGCCGGCGTCGCCGCCATCGTCGTCGGGCTGCTCGTCGCGGCGGCGGCAGGCACAGGCCGGGCCCGCCCTTCAGCAAGCGTTAACGCTCCCGAAACCGCCGATCGCGCATGATCGCCCCATGGTCGTGCGCACGAGACGTCAGCGGATTCTCCAGGCGATGGGGCTCTATGCAGCCGCCGCCGCGCTGATCGCCTATTTCGGTTTCCACGCCTATCACGGCGAGCGCGGCATCCACGCCAAGCAGCAGTTCATCGCCCAGATCGACGACCTCAACGGCCAACTCGCCACCCTGCGCAAGGAGCGCACCGAGGTCGCGCGCCGGGTCGCGCTGCTGCAGTCCGACGCCATCGATCCCGACATGCTGGACGAGCGCGCCCGCGAAATCCTGAATTTCGTCGACCAGCGGGACCTCGTGCTGATCCTGGGCCGCCGCTGACCACAACCGCCGCCTGAACCGAATATCGGTTGATGCAGAAGTCTGAACCACAATCCGGTTAAGTCCATGATTGCGCTGCAATGCCAATGGTTTGTGCGGTGCACAACGCGGCGGGCCTCGCCCTTCCCAGGACGGGGGTGAAACGCTACATGTTGGGGGAGCATCCAATGCCCAGGGGACACCGATGGCTGCAACCCGGACCAAGGCCGCGCCCGCCGATGTGAAATCGGCCAGCAAGACGTCGGACGGTCCGGCGAGAGGGCAGCGCCCGGCAGCGTCCAAGTCGGCGGGCCGCGCACCCTCCACCAAGTCCGCGGCCGCGAAGACGCCGGTGCTGACGAAGGACCAGGAACTCTCCGCCTACCGCGAGATGCTTCTCATCCGCCGCTTCGAGGAGAAGGCCGGCCAGATGTACGGCATGGGCCTCATCGGCGGCTTCTGCCACCTCTACATCGGCCAGGAGGCGGTGGTCGTCGGCATGCAGATGGCCTCCAAGGCCGGCGACCAGGTCATCACCGGCTATCGCGACCACGGCCACATGCTCGCCACCGGCATGAGCGCCAACGGCGTCATGGCCGAGTTGACCGGCCGGCGCGGCGGCTATTCCCGCGGCAAGGGCGGGTCGATGCACATGTTCTCCGCCGAGAAGCACTTCTTCGGCGGCCACGGCATCGTCGGCGCCCAGGTCTCGCTCGGCACCGGCCTCGCCTTCGCCAACCGCTATCGCGGCAACGACAACGTCTCGCTGACCTATTTCGGCGATGGCGCGGCCAACCAGGGCCAGGTCTACGAGAGCTTCAACATGGCCGCGCTCTGGAAGCTGCCGGTCATCTACATCATCGAGAACAACCGCTACGCCATGGGCACCGCGGTGACCCGCGCCTCGGCGCAGACCGACTTCTCCCGCCGCGGCCTCTCCTTCAACATCCCCGGCGAGCAGGTCGACGGCATGGACATCCGCGAGACCTATGCCGCGGGCCTGCGCGCCATGGAATGGTGCCGGGCGGGGAAGGGGCCCTACATCCTCGAGATGCAGACCTACCGCTACCGCGGCCATTCCATGTCGGACCCGGCCAAGTACCGCTCGAAGGACGAGGTGCAGAAGATGCGCACCGAGCACGATCCGATCGAACAGGTGCGCGAGCGTCTGCTCAAGCAGTGGCAGGTCTCCGAGGACGAACTGAAGAAGATCGATGCCGGCGTGCGCGACATCGTCGCGGAGAGCGCCGAGTTCGCCACCAACGATCCCGAGCCGGATCCGTCCGAGCTCTGGACCGACATCCTGAAGTGAGGTGGCGATGAGCGCGGGCAGCCTCCTGGCGATGGTGATCGGCCTCATCGCCTTCGGCGCCTGGCTGGTGGCCGCCTGGTCGATCGCCAGGGCCTGGCTCCTCAGCGAGCGCCACCCGCCCTATCGTGCACTCGGCGTCCGCCGCTTCTTCATCTGGATGGGCACCGCCCAATACATGCCTACCGAGGCGCTGCCTCACCTGAAACGCCTCTACCTCGCCTTCGCCGTGTTCTTCACGGCCCTGATCGCCGGCATCGCCACCGGCATCGTATCCGCCCGTACCTGACCTCCTGACCGGAATCCGTCCATGCCTGTCAACATCCTGATGCCGGCGCTGTCGCCCACGATGGAGAAGGGCAACCTTGCCAAGTGGACCAAGAAGGAAGGCGACAAGGTCAAGCCGGGCGACGTCATCGCCGAGATCGAGACCGACAAGGCCACGATGGAGGTGGAGGCCGTCGACGAGGGCATCCTCGCCAGGATCCTCGTCGCCGAGGGCACGCAGGACGTCGCCGTGAACGAGGTCATCGCCGTGCTGACGCAGGACGGGGAGGACGCCTCCGCGGCCTCCGCTCCCGCCCCGGCCGCCAAGCCACAGGAGCCGACCCCGGAGGCCGCCGCCATGCGCGCCGACCAGTCGGCGCCGCCCGCCGCCCCCGCCGTGATGGCGACGCCGCCCTCCGCCGCGCCGCAGCCGACGATTGCCGCCGATCCGGACGTGCCTGCCGGCACCGAGATGGTGACCATGACCGTGCGCGAGGCCCTGCGCGACGCCATGGCCGAGGAAATGCGCAAGGACGAGGCGGTCTTCGTCATGGGCGAGGAGGTCGCCGAATACCAGGGTGCCTACAAGATCACGCAGGGCCTGCTGCAGGAGTTCGGCGCCCGCCGCGTCATCGACACGCCGATCACCGAGCACGGCTTCGCCGGCATCGGCGTCGGCGCGGCCTTCACCGGCCTGAAACCCATCGTCGAATTCATGACCTTCAACTTCGCCATGCAGGCGATCGACCAGATCATCAATTCGGCGGCCAAGACCCTCTACATGTCCGGTGGCCAGATGGGCTGCCCCATCGTCTTCCGCGGGCCCAACGGCGCCGCCGCCCGCGTCGCCGCCCAGCACAGCCAGGACTATTCGGCCTGGTACTCGCACATTCCCGGCCTCAAGGTCGTCGCGCCCTACACGGCGGCCGACGCCAAGGGCCTGCTCAAGGCCGCCATCCGCGATCCGAACCCGGTCATCTTCCTCGAGAACGAGATCCTCTACGGCCAGAGCTTCGAGGTGCCGAAGCTCGACGATTTCGTCCTGCCCATCGGCAAGGCGCGCATCCACCGTCCCGGCAAGGACGTGACGATCGTCGCCTGGTCCATCGGCATGACCTACGCCACCAAAGCGGCGGCGGAACTGGAGAAGCTCGGCATCGACGCCGAGGTCATCGACCTCAGGTCGCTGCGCCCGCTCGACACCGAGACCATCATCGCCTCGGTGATGAAGACGGGCCGCATCGTCACGGTGGAGGAGGGCTGGCAGCAGTCGGGCGTCGGCGCCGAGATCTCGGCCCGGGTGGTGGAGCGCGCCTTCGACTATCTCGATGCGCCGCCCGCCCGCGTCTCGGGGAAGGACGTGCCGATGCCCTATGCCGCCAATCTCGAAAAGCTCGCGCTGCCCTCGGTCGCCGACGTGATCGAGGCGGTCAAGGCCGTGACGTACAAGTGAGGCAGGCCGTGGCCCACCCACTCAGCAGTCACCCCCGGCGAGCCCGCAGGGCGAGGGAAGGGGGTCCAGGAGGGCAGGGGCTGTGGTCTTCGGCCCCTGGATCCCCTTCCCCTCGCTGCGCTCGGCCGGGGATGACGCAGGAGCCTTTGCTCGTGGTGGGGGCCGGCTGACATGACGCTCCCCTTCGACGCCCTCGCCATTCCCCCCGCCGCCCTCGAAAAGGGCGGCGTCGAGATCGTGCGCGCCGCCATCGTCGAGGGCGGCCTGCACATCTCGGTCCGCCGCGCCTTCGACGACGCCCAGGCCTGGGGCATGGTCCTCGCCGACATCGCCCGCCACGTCGCCCGCATCCACGCCATGGAGACCGGCGCCTCCGAGGACCTGACCCTCGACCGCATCCGCAACATGCTGGACGCCGAACTCGACAGCCCGACCGATCCGGGCACCACCACCGCCATCAGTTGAGGAGGAGAGCTTGGCCCATTTGCGCGACACGCTTTCCGTCATGCCCGGGCGTGGCCCGGGCATCCACGAATTGATTTTTGGCGACGTGTTCAAGTCGTGGATGGCCGGGACAAGCCCGGCCATGACGCGGTTCGATCCCGTTGCCTTCGCCCTTTCCGCCGCCTGACACCGAGGCCGCCATGCCCATCGACATCCTGATGCCCGCGCTGTCCCCGACCATGGAGAAGGGGAACCTCGCGAAGTGGCTGAAGAAGGAAGGCGACGCCATCAAGGCCGGTGACGTCATCGCCGAGATCGAGACCGACAAGGCGACCATGGAGGTCGAGGCGGTCGACGAGGGCATCCTCGCGAAGATCGTCGTCGCCGAGGGATCGCAGGACGTGCCCGTGAACCAGCTCATCGCGGTGATCGCCGCCGAGGGCGAGGACGTGAAGGCGGCCGCCGGTGGGGCAGGCGCCAAGCCTGCCGCGGCCCCGGCGCCGAAGGCGGAGGCAGCTCCCGCGCCCAAGGCCGAGCCAGTTGCGGCTCCGGCAAAGGCTGCGACCGCGTCGCCCGTCCCCGCCAGCATCGCCCAGGCCGCCTCCGGCATCCGCCTCTTCGCCTCACCGCTGGCCAAGCGCATCGCCAGGCTCGAGGGGATCGACCTGTCGAAGGTCGCCGGCACCGGTCCGCACGGCCGCATCGTCGAGCGCGACGTCAAGGCCGCCGCCGCGGGTGGCACCGCGAAGGCGGCGCCGGCTCCCGCTGCGGCTCCCGCCGCAGCCGCGCCGAAGCCGACGCCGGTCTCCGGCCCGTCGGACGAGCAGGTGAAGAAGCTCTTCGAGCCGGGCTCCTACGAGGAGATCCCGCACGACAACATGCGCAAGGTCATCGCGCGCCGCCTGACGGAAGCGAAGACGACGATCCCGCACTTCTACCTGACGATCGACTGCGAGCTCGACGCGCTGCTGGCCCTGCGCGAGCAGATCAACAAGGCCGCCCCGGTCCGCGATGGAAAGCCGGCTTACAAGCTCTCGGTCAACGACCTCGTCATCAAGGCGCTGGCCCTGTCGCTGCGCGCCGTGCCGGATGCCAACGTGACCTGGACCGACGGCGCCATGCTCAAGCACCAGCACGCCGACATCGGCGTCGCCGTCTCCATTCCCGGCGGCCTCATCACGCCGGTGATCCGCGACGCCTGTCACAAGCCGGTCTCGGTCATCTCCAACGAGATGAAGGACCTGGCGGCCCGCGCCCGCAACCGCAAGCTGAAGCCGGAGGAGTACCAGGGCGGCTCCTCGGCCGTGTCCAACCTCGGCATGTTCGGCATCAAGGACTTCGCCGCCGTCATCAACCCGCCGCACGCGACGATCCT
>LNFH01000444.1 GCA_001464235.1 Rhizobiales bacterium Ga0077556
GCAGGACATGCCCGCCCAATGGGCGATGACCCAGAACAACCTCGGCAATGCGCTCCAGACGCTCGGGGAGCGCGAGGGCGGTGCGGGCGGGCTCGCCAGCCTTCGGGACGCCGTGACGGCCTACCGGGCGGCGCTGACGGTTCGGACCGAGCAGGACATGCCCGCCTACTGGGCGATGACCCAGAACAACCTCGGCACTGCGCTCATGACACTCGGGGAGCGCGAGGGCGGTGCGGGCGGGCTCGCCAGCCTTCGTGACGCCGTGACAGCCTACCGGGCGGCGCTGACGGTTCGGACCGAACAGGACATGCCCGCCGACTGGGCGGCGACCCAGAACAACCTCGGCGCTGCGCTTGGGACGCTCGGGGAGCGCGAGGGCGGTGCGGGCGGGCTCGCCAGCCTTCGGGACGCGGTGACGGCCTACCGGGCGGCGCTGACGGTTCGGACCGAGCAAGACATGCCCGTCGACTGGGCGATGACGCTTGGCAATCAGGGAGCAGCGATGCGCGTCATTGCCGAAATGACGTCCGATCTCGCTCTGGCGAAAGAAGCCCTCAGCCAGATCGAGACGGCCTTTCATGGATTTCGGCAGGCCGGGCATCCATGGGCGGACTATTATGGGGACGAGGCGGCAAAAGCCCGGGCACTCATCGCGAAGCTTGAGGGAAAGGCATAGCCGTGGTGGAAACGTCTTCGCCTACCAAGGCTGCGGCCTCACTCGCCTGAGTGGTATCGCGGAACGTTCACTTCCCTTGCTAGCCTTTTGTTCACGTCATGGGTGACGGCCTATGCCCGGCCATGACGGAAAGGGCGGCGCTTCGGCCAAGGCCCCACCCGCACCCTCCCCTTGTTCGCTTCGCTCCAAGGAGAGGGAAACCACTCTGGCGCGATCGATCGACACCGGTCGGGCCAGGCCCAGCCGGCGAAAGCTCGGCCACGACGCCGAAGTCCCCCTCCCTGCGCGCAGCGCGGGGAGGGTACGGGAGGGGCCATGAGACCACCCCGATCCGCGCCGGCACCCTTCCGTTCATCGGACATAAAGAAATCTTTATGTCTTTATTGCCTCCGTCCGCGGCCCATGCTACAGCGCCCGCCGACAAGTCGGCCATTCCGCCGGCCCGCCTTCCGCTGCGCACTTCCGAGGAACCCATGGCTCTCGACCAAGGCAAAGACTTCATCGTCAAGGACATCTCGCTCGCTCCCTTCGGCCGCAAGGAGATCGACCTCGCCGAAACCGAAATGCCGGGCCTCATGGCCATCCGCGCCGAGTACGGCCCGTCGCAGCCGCTGAAGGGCGCGCGCATCGCCGGTAGCTTGCACATGACCATCCAGACCGCGGTGCTGATCGAGACCCTGAAGGCTCTCGGCGCCGACATCCGCTGGGTGTCGTGCAATATCTTCTCGACCCAGGACCACGCCGCCGCCGCCATCGCGCAGGCCGGCATTCCGGTCTTCGCCTACAAGGGCGAGAGCCTGGAAGAGTACTGGGACTACACCGCCCGCCTGTTCGACTGGCACGGCGGCGGCACGCCCAACATGATCCTCGACGACGGCGGCGACGCCACCATGCTCGTCCACTACGGCCTGAAGGCCGAGCAGGGCGACACCGGCTTCCTCGACAAGCCGGGCTCGGACGAGGAGGTCATCTTCTTCGCCCTCATCCGCAAGCTGCTCGCCGAGAAGCCGAAGGGCTGGTTCGCCGAGGTCGCCAAGGCGATCCGCGGCGTCTCGGAGGAGACCACCACGGGCGTGCATCGCCTCTACAAGCTGGCCGAGGAAGGCAAGCTGCTGTTCCCGGCGATCAACGTCAACGACAGCGTCACCAAGTCGAAGTTCGACAACCTCTACGGCTGCCGTGAGTCGCTGGTCGACGCCATCCGCCGCGGCACCGACGTGATGCTGGCCGGCAAGGTCGCCTTCGTCGCCGGCTTCGGCGACGTCGGCAAGGGCTCGGCCGCCTCGCTGCGCCAGGCCGGCGCCCGCGTCATCGTCTCCGAGATCGACCCGATCTGCGCCCTGCAGGCGTCGATGGAGGGCTACGAGGTGGCGACCATCGAGGACGCCTTCTCCCGCGCCGACATCTATGTCACCGCGACCGGCAACAAGGACATCATCACCGTCGACCACATGCGGCAGATGAAGGACCGGGCCATCGTCTGCAACATCGGCCACTTCGACAACGAGATCCAGGTCTCGGGTCTGAAGAACTTCAAGTGGGTCAACATCAAGCCGCAGGTCGACGAGATCGAGTTCCCGTCGGGCAACCGCATCATCCTCCTCTCGGAGGGTCGCCTGGTGAACCTCGGCAACGCCATGGGCCACCCGAGCTTCGTCATGTCGTCGTCGTTCTCGAACCAGACGCTGGCGCAGATCGAGCTGTGGGCCAACCCCGGCAAGTACGAGAAGAAGGTCTACACGCTGCCCAAGGTTCTCGACGAGAAGGTGGCCATGCTCCACCTCGAGAAGCTCGGCGTGAAGCTGACCAAGATGAGCAAGGAACAGGCCGACTATATCGGGGTCCCCGAGAAGGGCCCGTTCAAGCCGGACCACTACCGTTACTGATCGCAGGCTGCGGCCTTGCGAGAGAAAGGCCCGGCCTCGCGCCGGGCCTTTTGCATTGGTGACGACGGAATACGACAGTTCTTCTTCGCGGCCCCGTTGCGCGTGCACGAATACAGGATCCCACGCTTGCGGTCTTCTGTATTATACATTGTTCATGCGTTTTATCGGTCTGCTTACCCAACGTTAAGGGTGACCCTTCCATAACCACGCCGGGGAAGGGAACACCACACAATGACGTCACTCCGCATGAGGTTCGCCGCGATCGCGGCCGGTTTCACGTGCCTCGTCGCCCTCATGGGCGCGCTCGGCCTCTGGCTGGGCTTTGAACTGCACGACCGCACGGCAGCCATGGACGCGGCCCGGCGCACCGTGCAGAACCACCTGAGCGCCACCTTCGCCAACGAGGAGCTGCGCGCGCTGACCAACTACGCCGCGATCTCCGGCACCATGGACCCGGCGTTCCGCGACGAGACGGTCAAGAAGCTGCAGGGCTATTCGGCGACCGCCAAGCGCCTGATGACGGCCAACCAGGCCGCCCAGCTGCCGGATGCGGTGAAGGCCGACATCGGACGGATGCTGGCACTCTACGAGCGCTACCATGCCGGCGCCATCGCCATGGTCAACGCCATGCCGCGCGATGCGGGCCAGCGCGCCGCCCAGGCCGACGAGCTGCAGGAGATCCGCGCCCAGATCGGCAGGGTCCGCGGCGACATCTCCCGCAAGATCGACGCCCATGTGGAGGCCCAGCTCGCCGAGGCCTTCGCCGAGGCCCGCATGATGCAGTACGGCGTCGGCGCCATCTTCCTGTTCGCGGTCCTCGTGTCGGCGGGCCTCGCCTTCGACATGAACCGCCGCATCGCGCGTCCGATCGCGGACGTCGCCCAGGCCATCGGCGAGGTGCAGAAGGGCAATCTCGAGGCGACGCTGCCCGATACCGGCCGCAAGGACGAGATCGGCGTCCTGGCGGCGGCGGTGCGCGGCCTGATCGATCAGGCGCGGGCCCTGGAGGAAGGCCGGCAGCGCGAGGCCGCAACGGCCGACCTCGCCGCCCGGGTCGAGGCGGAGCGGCAGGCCACCGCCGAATTCCGCCGGGTGGTCGGCGACGTCCTCGCCGATCTCGGCGAGAAGGCCGGCCGGATGACCGCCGCCTCGACGCGGCTGATGAGCGTCACGGGCCAGGCCGAGGAGGCGACCAACGTCGTCCTCGTCGCCGGCGACAGGGTCGCCGAGGATCTCGCCGGCGTGACGGCGGAGAGCGAGGCGATGGACCAGCGCCTGGCCAGCTCCCTCCACTCGCTCGGCTCCTGCTCCGGCCAGGTGGCGGAAGCCGCCCGCGTCGCCCGCGAGGCCGACGGCAAGGTCGAGCAGCTGGTGGAGGCCGCGGCGCGGATCGGCAACGTGGCGAGCCTCATCGAGGCGATCGCCTCGCAGACCAACCTCCTCGCCCTCAACGCGACCATCGAGGCGGCCCGCGCCGGCGAGGCCGGCAAGGGCTTCGCGGTGGTGGCCTCCGAGGTCAAGCAGCTGGCCGGCCAGACGGCCAAGGCGACGGCGGAGATCGAGGTGCAGATCGGCCGGATCCGCGGCAGCACCGACGAGGCGGT
>LNFH01000445.1 GCA_001464235.1 Rhizobiales bacterium Ga0077556
GTCCGCGACGCCATCGCCACCAGCAAGGCGACCTCGCGGGAGATCGGCGACGTCTCCGGCGAGCTGGGCGAGACCTCGGAACGGCTGCGGCGGGCGGTCGACGATTTCCTCTCGCGGGTCGCCGCGTAAGCGCGCGACCCATCCGGCGGGCGGAGGACTGTCCCCCGCCGGAGGCAACGGCTAGAAGCGGCGTCCCGTCGTTCCGCTTCGAGCCGCGCCTTGCCCCTGACCCTCTCCACCCTCGCCGCCGGCATCGTCGCCCCCCTCGTCGGCTTCGCCGGCACGGTGGCGCTGGTCATCGCCGCGGCGCAGGCGGTGGGCGCGAGCCCGGCCGAGACCATCTCCTGGCTCGCCGCCATCTCGCTCGCCAAGGCGATCGGCGGCATCGCGCTCACCTGGCGCTACCGCATCCCCATCGTGCTCGCCTGGTCGACGCCGGGCGCGGCGCTGATCGGCGCCTCCACCGGCATCGCCTTTCCGCAGGCGGTCGGCGCCTTCGTGCTGGCGGCGGGGCTCATCATCCTCACGGGCCTCGTGAAGCCGCTCGGCGACTGGGTGGCGCGGCTGCCCGCCGCCATCGCCTCGGCCATGCTGGCCGGCATCCTCGTCAAGTTCGTCATGGACGTGGCGCTCGCCGCACCCGTCGCGCCCTGGCTCGTGCTGCCGCTGGTGGCGATCTTCCTCGTCATGCGGCTCGCCCATCCGGCGAGCGCCATGCTGGTGGTGGTGGCGGCGGGCGTGGCGCTGACCTATGCCCTCGGCCTCGCCGGGCCGCTGCCGACCGATCTCGGCCTCGCGCATGTCGTCTGGACGACGCCCGTCTTCGATCCCGCCGTTCTGATCGGCCTCGGCGTGCCGCTCTATCTCGTCACCATGGCGGGGCAGAACCTGCCGGGCATCGCCGTGCTGAGGGCGAACGGCTACGATCCCAAAGTCGGGCCGATCATCGCGACGACCGGCTTCGTCTCGCTCCTCTCGGCGCCCTTCGGGGCGCACCCGTCGAACCTCGCGGCCATCACCGCGGCCATCGCGGCGGGGCCCGATTCCCATCCCGATCCGGCGAAGCGCTGGCCGGCCGGCATCGTCTACGGCGTCGCCTTCCTCCTCTTCGCCGCCTTTGCCGGCCCCTTCGTGGCGCTCTTCGCCGCCATGCCCAAGGCGCTGATCGCCACCATCGCGGGCCTCGCGCTCAGCGGCGCGCTGATGGGATCGCTGGCGGTGGCCATGGGCGACGGGCAGACCCGCTTTCCCGCGCTCCTGACCTTCGCGGTGGCGGCCTCGGGGGTGACGGTCGCCGGCATCGGCGCCGCCTTCTGGGGGCTGGCGGCGGGCCTGTCCGCCTTCGCCGTCGAGCGGGCGTGGCAGGGGTTCGCGCGGCGCAGGGCGGCGTCACGAGGCGGTGAACATCCTCCCGCCTCGCCTTGAACCCGGCGTTCCCGACGCATACCTTGTCGGCAACGTTCCGATTCCTCCCGACCGCCAGGAGACCCACCATGGGCGCCGTCGCCGCCACCACAGACGCATCCTTCGACGCCGACGTCATCAAGTCGGACACCCCGGTCGTGGTCGATTTCTGGGCCCCCTGGTGCGGCCCCTGCCGCATGATCGCGCCCGCCCTCGACGCCATCTCGGCCGAGATGGGCGACAAGGTGAAGATCGTGAAGGTCAATGTCGACGAGAACCCGAAGATCGCGTCGAACTACGGCATCATGTCGATCCCGACGCTGATGATCTTCAAGGGCGGCCAGATGGTCGACCGCAAGACCGGCGCCTCGCCCCAGGCGGCGCTGAAGCAGTGGATCTCCGGCCACGCCTGATCGGCCTCTGCCGCGCCTTTCGAACGAGCCGCCGGTTTCCGGCGGCTTTTTCGTGTGCGGCCCCGGATTCCTCCGACTGCCGCGCCGGGACCGGCCGTGACAACCTGCGGGCGTGACCGGCGACAGCGACACGCTCGACCCTCCACCGCTCCGCCGACGCCTGGCGGCGGGCGGCGCGCGCGTGCTCGACTGGCTGCTGCCGCCGCTCTGCATCGCCTGCCGCAACCCGGTGGGGAGCCACCACGCGCTCTGCCCCGCCTGCTGGAAGGGCGTCGGCTTCATCACCGCGCCGGTCTGCGAGCGGCTCGGCACGCCGCTCGCCTTCGATCTCGGCCCCGGCGCCCTGTCGCCCGCCGCCATCGCCCAGCCGCCGGCCTTCGACCGGGCACGCGCCGCCTTCCGCTTCGACGATGTCGGCCGGGCGCTGGTCCACGGGCTGAAATACGGCGACCGGCTGGAGGTGGCGGTGGCGCTCTCCGCCTGGATGGCGCGGGCGGGCCGCGAGCTCCTCACCGATGCCGACGCGCTGGTGCCGGTGCCGCTGCACTGGACGCGGCTCGTCTCGCGCCGCTTCAACCAGGCGGCGGAGCTGACGCGGCACCTCTCGGCCCTCACCAGCGTCGCCAACGCGCCGCTGCTGCTGAAGCGCGTGCGCCGCACCCGCCATCAGGTAGGGCTGACGCGGGCGCAGCGGCTGGAGAACGTCACCGGCGCCTTCCGCATCGCCGAAGACCGCAAGGGCTGGGTCGCCGGCAAGCGGCTGGTGCTGGTGGACGACGTCCTGACCACCGGCGCCACCATCGAGGCCTGCTGCCGGGTGCTGCGGCGGGCGGGCGCCGCGCGCATCGACGTGCTGACCGCGGCGAGGGTTGTGGAGGGGCCTGTCGCGGTCCATATCTGAGGGCCTGTGACAGCGCCAACGGATGCCGCGATGCCGGAAATCATCGTCTACACCAAGGACTATTGCCCCTATTGCCACGCCGCCAAGGAGCTCCTTCGCAAGAAGGGCGCCGCCTTCACCGAGGTGGACATCCAGAAGCATCCGGACCGGCGCGCCGAGATGATCCAGAAGGCCGGCGGCCGGACCACGGTCCCGCAGATCTTCATCGGCGGCCAGCACGTGGGCGGCTGCGACGACATCCACGCCCTCGACGGCGCCGGCAAGCTCGACCCCATGCTCGGCGCCTGACCATGGCGGAGGCGGGCAGCGGCTCCTTCACGGCGGCCTGCGTGCAGATGCGCGCCGACGTCGCCGTCAAGCCGAGCGTCGACCAGGCCATCGCCCTGATCCGCGAGGCGGCGCGGTCCGGCGCGCACTACGTGCAGACGCCGGAAATGACCAACATCCTCCAGCCGGAGCGGCCGAAATTCTTCGAGGCCATCCGCACGGAGGCCGAGGACCCGACGATCCCGCTGTTCCAGGCCGAGGCCATGCAGCTCGGCATCTGGCTGCACGTCGGCTCCCTCGCCATCAAGGTGGGCGAGCGGCAGGCGGCCAACCGCGCCTATGTCATCTCGCCCGACGGCGAGGTGGTGGCGGCCTACGACAAGATCCACATGTTCGACGTGGACCTGCCGAACGGCCAGACCTACCGGGAATCCGCCGCCTATGCGCCCGGCGACGTCGCGGTGACGGCGGACCTGCCGTGGGCCCGGCTCGGCGTCACCATCTGCTACGACCTGCGCTTCCCGCACCTCTACCGGCGCCTCGCCGAGCAGGGGGCGGGCGTCATGGCCATCCCCTCCTCCTTCACCGTGCCGACGGGCGAAGCGCACTGGCACGTGCTGATGCGCGCCAGGGCCATCGAGAACGGCGCCTTCGTCATCGCGGCGGCACAGGGCGGCGTGCACGCCTGCGGCCGGGCGACCTACGGCCACAGCCTCATCGTCGACCCCTGGGGCCGGATCCTCGCCGAGGCCGACCATGACGAGCCCGCGGTGATCCTCGCGGAGATCGATCCGGCCAAAGTCGGCGAAACGCGGGGGCGCATTCCCTCGCTCGCCAACGGCCGTGTGTTCCGGGTGGCGGAGACGCCATGATCCGCTACGCCCTCCATTGCGACAAGGCGCACGAGTTCGAGAGCTGGTTCCCCTCCTCCGACAGCTACGAGGCGCAGCGGAAACAGGGCTTCGTCGCCTGTCCCGTCTGCGGCTCGACGACGGTGGACAAGGCGCTGATGGCGCCGCAGGTGGCGCGCAAGGACCGTGCTGCCGCGGCCGAGCCCGCTGCGGCCGTGCCGCCCGCGCCCGCGCCGGTGGCGGTGGTCTCCCCCGCCGAGCAGGAGCTGCGCGCGAAACTCCGCGAGTTGCGCGAGCACATCGTCAGGAGCGCCGACCCGGTCGGCGAGCGCTTCGCCGAGGAAGCCCGCAAGATCCATTACGGCGAGACCGAGCACCGCTCGATCTACGGGCAGGCGACGCCGGAGGAGGCGCGCGAGCTCGCCGAGGAAGGCATCGAATTCCACGCCCTGCCGGTGCTGCCCGACGACCGCAACTGATGCGACGGCGGGCGCCCTTTGCCGAAGCGACGCGGCCTGCTAGGCGGTAGGCGAAGGAGCCCTTCCATGCATCGTCCGCTCGCCGCCGCCGCCCTCCTCGCCCTCCTCGCCGCCCCCGGCATCGCCGCGCCGGCCTCCGTCCGCCTCGCCAACGAGAGCGTGCCGACGCTCTGCGCCGAGGAGGACAATGTCGACCTGCGCCTCCACAGCGGCGCGGTCCGGCGCTTCCGGCTCGAGGCGGTGCACCCGGCCGTCATCGGCACCATCGTGCAGGACATCACGGCGCCGGACTTCACCGACTGCACCATCACCGACAAGGCGGATTTCCGCTTCACGCCGCGCACCGTGGTGATGCACGAGGACGACAGGCTGAAGGTGGTGGGCATCACCTTCGACAAGTTCTGGCGTCCCGAGCAGGTGCCGGTGACGGTGGGCGGCCGCACCGAGAGCGGCTTCCACCTGTTCCAGCTCTTCGTGAAGGACGGCACGGCGGCTCCTTACGAGTTCCTCGTCATGTATCCGGTGGACGGCTACTGGCGGCTGAAGCCGCGCCCGCCGGCCCACCTCTCCGACATCGTCTACGGCACCTCGGCGCTGATCGGCCCCATCGAGGTGATGCAGCGCCCGGTGGTGAACCTCTCCGCCATCCGCTTCGACCCGGCGACCATGACCTTCGACCTGACCTTCCGCGCCGGCGGCACGGCCACCGTCAAGGTCGCCGCGATCGACCGCAGCCACGTCGCCCTCGACGTCGTCTTCGCGCAGGCGGTGGCGGGCCGGCCCTTCGCGGGCCTGCGCTCCATGTATGTCACCGAGACCAACGCCGACGGCGCGCGGGTCGAGTGGCGTGCGGCCGGCGCCAACCGCTGGCAGGAGGCCCCGGTCATGGATTTCCGCGGCGGCGAGGGCATCGAGATGAAGCTGACGCGGGCGGTGCCGAGCCGGCATCTCGGCTTCGCCGACTGACAGACATCCACAAGACGGCACAGCCGCACCGGAGGACACGCCCATGCAGGCCATCGTCATCGAGGGGTTCGGCGATCCCGCCGCGACCATCCGGCTGCGGGACGTGCCCGAGCCGCCGCCGCCCGGCCCCGGCGAGGTGACGGTGGAGATGCTGGTGCTCAACATCAACCCCTCGGACCTGCTGCAGATCCAGGGGCTCTACGGCACGTCGCGCCCGCCGCTGCCCTTCATTCCCGGCGGCGAGGCGGTGGGCCGGATCGCGGCGGTCGGCGAGGGCGTCAGCGGGCTCGCCGTCGGCGACATCGTCTCGCCGATGATCCTCAACTGCTGGGTGGAGCGGGTGAACCTCAAGGCGGCGCTGGCCATGAAGCTGCCCGCCGACATCGACCTGAAGCAGGCGGCCATGCTGAAGGGCAATCCCGCCACGGCGGAAGCGCTGCTGTCGGACCAGGTGGCGCTCCAGCCCGGCGACTGGCTGATGCAGAACGCGGCGAATTCCGCCGTCGGCACATTCCTCGTGCGGCTGGCGGCGCAGCGCGGCATCAAGACGCTGAACGTCGTGCGCCGGGAGAGCGCCGTGGCGGGGGTCAGGCAAGCCGGCGGCACGGCGGTGCTGGCCGATGCGCTGGATGATCCGCGCGCGTTCCGGAAAAAGGTGCAGGAGGCGACCGGCGGCGCGCCGGTGAAGCTCGCCATCGACGCCATCGGCGGGGCGGCGACAGGCGTCATGGCGGGGGCGCTGGCGGATGGCGGCACCGTCGTCAACTACGGGCTGCTCTCCGGCGAGCAGTGCCGCATCGACGCCCAGCACCTGATCTTCCGCAAGATCAGCCTCAAGGGCTTCTGGCTGATCCACTGGTTCCAGGACGCGGGCCGGGCGCGCATCGCCGAGACCTACGGGCGGATCGCCCGCGGCATGGCGGACGGCACGCTGACGACGCCGGTGGCGGAGGTGGTGCCGATGGCGGAGGCCGCACGCGCCATGGCGCTCGCCGGCGAGGGCGGCCGGTCCGGCAAGGTGCTGATGGTGACGCCGGCAGGGGTTCAGGCGGGGGTCGGCTGACGCCGTCCTGCCCGGCTCCATGCGCCGCCGCTGTCCCCCTCCCCTGGAGGGGGAGGGTCGGCGGCTGTGAGGCCGGCGGGGTGGGGTGATCTGCACGTGATGAGACTTCGGGTCAGTGAGCCGGACCCCAGCCT